>DASXQY010000030.1:0-2288 GCA_036506915.1 Gaiellaceae bacterium
ACGCCGTGGTCCAAGAAGCCCGGGAAGCCGGCGTATGGGTCTTCGCCGGGGAGGGCGAAGCGGCCGCAGCGATGTAGCCGACGGATCGAGCTGCTCGCTCGCCTGGACAGCTCAAGCCCAGCAGGCATGCGGGTCTGAGCTTATCTCTGACCAGCCCATTTGGTGGGCTCGATCTGGCCGGAACGAGCTCCAGGTTGTGTCACCAGAGTGGAATCCACAAGTGACCGCTAGCCCGAACCAGCGTCAGATTGCGGCAGACGCGCTCCGCGCCGGCCGCCCGCAACGTGAGGCTGCGAGCCTTGCCGGGGTCGGTTACAGCACGCTCAAGCATTGGCTCAAACATGACCCCGCGTTTCGAGCCATGGTCAGCAGTTCGCCCGACATCCGGCCCGGTCCGCCAGCGAGACTCGGCGAGAAGAAGGGGGCGCCGGCCTCGCAGCGCGATCCGCGCTGTCGGATGTGGATCTCGGCCGAGGCCGCGGCGCTCGGCTTCTGCTTCCCGCCCGCCGCGTTCGAGACCGCCGACACCGTCCTGCACGTGCATCGGGTCGAGGCGGATGCGGTCGAGAGCGTCGCGGCCTCGATCGACGCTTCTGCCTACCCGCCCGACTCGCCCTACATCCCCCTCCCGCTCGCCGGCCTGGACGAGCTGCTCGAGAACCTGCCGCTCGTCTGTCGACTCGCCTCACCGGACGCGAAGGAGAGCCTGGCCGCCTGGCTTGAGCTGTGGACGTTCGTCGACGAGGAGGGGCGCACACAGACGCTCGCGGATGGACTCTGGGCGGGCCAGCGGCGTTTCCTCGAGGCGCTGCTCAGCGCCGGCCACGTCGTCTCGATCAAGTCGAGGAAGGTCGGTCTCTCGACGCTCGTCTGCGCACACGCCGCCTGGGCGGCGCGGATCCGCGACGTGAACGCCGCCGTCCACCTGCTCTCCTACCGCGAGGACGCCGCGCGCGAGCTCTTGCGCGGCCTGCGCCGCGGCCTCGACGGCCTGCCCCCGTTCCTGCAGCTGCCACTTGAGCGCGAGACCTCGACCGTGCTCGTCTACGACGCCGGTCGCGACGACCGGCGCAGCCTGAAGGCTTTCCCGGCCACCCCGACCGCCGCGATCGAGGCGACGACCTCTCACCTGGTGCTCGACGAATGGGCGCACAGCTTCGATCCCGAGGCACTCTGGGTCGCGCTCGAGCCGACCCTGCCTGCCCGCGCGAGCTCGGCTCTGATCACGACCGCCCGCGGCCCCGGCGACTTCGTGCACGACTACTGGCGACGCTCCGAGGCCGGCGAGACCAGGCACACGCCGGTCTTCGTCTCGGCGCTCGAGCGGGCCGACCGCTCGCCGGCTTGGCTGGAGCAGAAGCGGCGCCAGGAGGGCAAGTGGCCCAGCCTGCGCAACTACCCACTCACGGCCGAGGATGCCTTCGCCAGCGCCGGCGAGCCCTACTTCGCTCCCGAGCTGCTCGCGGCCGCGCAGCAGGAGGCGTTGCCGCCCTCTCCCCGCCGAAGCGACCGCTATCTGAAGGCCTGGGACATCGGCAGCAAGGACGCCAGCGTCTGCGTCGTCCTGCGGGCACCCGCGCCCGAGGAGGCGGAGGTCTGGCATGTGGCCGACTATCGCCGCCTGGTCGGTCAGGATTTCCCCGCGATCCAGCACGAGATCGAGGCGACCCACGGTCAGTACCCCGGCCCGACGGTCGTCGAGACCAACTCGGTCGGCAAGCCCCTGATCCAATACCTCCGCCTGCCCAGCAACCGGCTGATCATGCACACGACGACGAAGGCATCAAAGGAGGCGATGCTGACGGAGCTCGAGATCCTGCTCCAGCAGCAAACTCTGAAGATCGACCCCAAGTTTCAACAGCTGCTGGCTGAACTTGCGGACTACCGGCTGCCGGACAGCTCGCTGACCCAGGATTCGGTGATGGCGCTCGGCTTCGCGGTCACCCACGCCCACGAGGCCCACGCCTCCGGCGGTCGCCTCCACGCCCGGCTCTTGCGCGAGCTGAACGACCTGCCTGGTCGCCCGCCCCTGTCGTGGTGGGACAAACGGAAGTTTGGCGATCTCGCCGCCGGGCTCATCCCCGGCCGCCGCGCCCCGGACGAGGCGCATGGCGGCGTCCGCCACCCTTACAAAGCCGAGGCTGAGGAAGTGCCCGGCCTGCTGGCGGAAGGCTGGACGCCGGACGATCCCGCCGTCCTCGACGAGCTCGGGCTCCGGGTAGCGACCGGGTAACGGCTCGCCCCGGACGCGAGCCGATTCCCCAATAGCCAAGACGCCGGTCGCGAAA
>DASXQY010000031.1:0-13504 GCA_036506915.1 Gaiellaceae bacterium
GTTCAGAACGTCGTGAGACAGTTCGGTCCCTATCCACCATGGGCGTTGGAAGCTTGAGAGGAGTCGTCCTCAGTACGAGAGGACCGGGACGAACAGACCTCTGGTGTATCAGTCGTCGTGCCAACGGCGCTGCTGATTAGCTACGTCTGGATGGGATAACCGCTGAAAGCATCTAAGCGGGAAGCCCACCTCGAGATGAGGCTTCCCATCCCCTCGAGGGAGTAAGGGCCGTGGGAGACCACCACGTCGATAGGCGGGACGTGCAAGCGCAGCGATGCGTTCAGCGGACCCGTACTAATTGCCCGAGGTCTTGATTTAGAGCACGTTGTCGTCGCTATGGAGTTTTGAGGGTGTGCGCACCAACGCGCCCGAACAATTTCGGCGGCAATAGCGGCGGGGGTACACCTCTTCCCATTCCGAACAGAGAAGTTAAGCCCGCCCGCGCCGATGGTACTCGGAGGGCAACCTCCCGGGAGAGTAGGTCGCCGCCGATTTTTTTCTCAGTCGCCGGGTCCGGGCTTCGGCCCGGCGCCGGCGACCTCGTGTTCCTGCGAAACTCGGCTCCGGTATGGACGAGGTTCGGTTCACCCCTGAGAAGTACCCGGACTGCGTCTCCGAGCTCCCGCGCTACGCCGAGCTGCAGGAGGCGACGGCTGCAGCCACCGTCGGCCCCGACGTGCGCGAGGTGCTCGAGCTCGGCGCCGGCACCGGCGAGACGGCGCTCCGCGTGCTCGCCCTCCATCCACGCGCGCGGCTGACGGGCATCGACGAAAGCCCGCCGATGCTCGCCGAAGCGCGCCGAACGCTTCCTCCCGAGCAGGTAGTGGAGCTGCGCGTCGGCCAGCTTCAGGATCCTCTCCCGAGCGGCCCGTTCGATCTCGTCGTAAGCGCTCTGGCGATCCACCACCTGCCCGCCGCGGAGAAGCGGCATCTCTTCCGCCGCGTCGCCGACGTGCTCACGCGCGGCGGCCGCTTCGTGCTCGCCGACGTCGTCGTACCGGAGCGGCCGGAGGACGCGGTCACGCCGCTCGAGGAGGGCTACGACCTGCCGGACAGGCTCGACGACCAGCTCGAGTGGCTCCGAGACGCCGGGCTGGATCCCGAGGTGACGTGGAGCTGGAAGGACGTCGCCGTGGTCGCGGCTACGCGGCCCTGAGCTTCTCGCGCCAGTCCGGATCGAGGTCCCGCAGCCTCCGTACGCGCTCGCCCACGGGCGGGTGCGTGATGAAGAGGGCCGCGAGCCCCTCCTCCGCGAACGGGTTGAACGTGTAGAGCGGCTCCGTGGCCGGGTTGGCCCGGAACTCCACGAGCTCGGACGCCTGCTCGAGCCGGATCAGCGCATCCGCGAGCCCGTGCGGCGAGCCGCAGAGAGCCGCGGCCGCCCGATCCGCGGTGAACTCACGCTTCGGCGAGAGGACGAGATGGACGAGCGCCGCAGCCACCGGCCCGAGGACGAACAGGAGCGCTCGCTCCAGCCAGCCGCCGATGCGGCTCATCTCGATGAGCGCGGCCGCCAGCACGACCACCGAGGTCTGGACGAGCACGTCGCGGTTCCGGATGTGCGCGAGCTCGTGCGCCAGCACGCCTTCGAGCTCCGCCGGCGGTGCGGCCGCGAGGAAGCCGCGGCTGACCGCGATCGCCGAGCCCCTCGGCCCGCGGCCGGCCGACAGCGCCCGCGGGTGGCCGTCTGGAAGGAGGTAGAGACGCGGCTTGGCGACGCCGGCCAGCGACGCGAGGCGCGAGACCGTCGAGTGCAGCCTCGGCGACTCGCCGAGCGGCAGCTCGCGGGCGCCGACCATACCCAGCGCAACTCGATCGGCATACCAGTAGGCGGCGCCGGCGACGAGAAGCCCGAAGAAGACCAGCAGCGAGACCAGGCGGTAGCCTCCGAGCGGCCAGCCGATCGCGGCCAGCAGGCCACAGCCGCCGGCGAGCAGCAGCCAGGCCTTGAGCACGTTCCAGACGATAAGGACGCGGCCGCGCACCGCTCAGCCCTCGGGCTGCTCGTCCTCGAGCCCGCGCGGCGGCCAGTCGGGCTCGGGGGCGTCGCAGCGGCTCGAGCAATGGAGCGAGGCGATGTTCTGCAAGGGGATCAGGATGTGGCCGTTGAGCTCGAGGTGCGCGACGTCCTCGACGAGGCAGTAGGCGGTGAGGACGCCGTCCTGGTAGTCCCCGCCGAAGAGCGCGACCTCGACCTGCTCGCCCTTGTACTTGTTGGTGTAGTCCTCCACGGGAGCGTGCGCTCAGTCTAGTCGGCGCAGGACCCCGTCCTCGGCCGCGAAGCCGGCGACGAAGCCGTTGCCGATCACGGGCCCGCGCCGGCGCGCCTCGGCATGAGTGATCCCCTCGGCGGCGGCGATGGCCGCACGGATCGGTCCCCCGTGTGTGATCGCGAGGATCCGCTCCCCACCGTGCCGCTCGGCGAGCGCGAGCAGCGCGGGGATGACCCGCCCGCCCATCTGTTCGTACGTCTCCCCGTCCTCCCAGCCCTGCTCGCGCTCGACCAGCCAGCGGTGAAACCGTTCGGGTTGGCGCCGCTCGAGGTCCGCGCGCGTGAGGCCCTCCCAAGAGCCGACGTCGACCTCGCGCAACTCATCGACCGGCTCGACCGGAAGCCCGTGCGGCGCCGCGACGATCTCGGCCGTCTCCGCAGCGCGCCGCAGGGGGCTCGTGTAGACCGCCGCGAGCGGCTCGCCGGAGAGCGCCTCGGCGAGGGCCCGCGCCTGCTCCCGCCCGGCGGCGTTGAGCGGTGGGTCCGCATTGCCCTGAAAGCGGTTCTCGCGGTTCCAGTCGGTCTCGCCGTGGCGGGCCAGGAGGATCGTCGTCACGGCCCGATTACAGTACTCGCCCGTGGACCTCGGCCTCCAGAACCGCGTCTGCGTCGTCACCGGCTCGACCGGCGGTATCGGGCTGGAGACCGCGCGACTGCTTGCCGCCGAGGGTGCGCAGGTGGTCGTCTGCGGGCGCGACTCGGAACGCGTCGAGCGGGCCCGCGAGGAGGCGGGAGCGGCGATCGGGGTCGTCTGCGACCTGGCGGAGCCCGCCGCGCCCGAGGAGCTCGTGGCCGAGGCCGCCGACACGTTGGGCCCCGTCGAATGCCTGGTCAACAACGTCGGCGAGGCGTACCAGCTGCCCTTCGACGAGCTGACCGACCGGCACTGGGACCAGATGTGGCAGCTGAACGTGATGAGCTACGTGCGCGCGATTCGGGCGGTGCTGCCGGCGATGCGGGAGCGGGGGAGCGGCGTGATCGTGAACGTCTCGTCGACCGCGGGCAAGCGGCCCTCGACCGGGATGCCGAACTACTCGGTGACGAAGGCGGCGGTGCTGTCGCTCTCGCGCCTGGTCGCCGACCTCTACGCGGGCGACGGGATCCGCTGCAACGCCGTCACGCCCGGGCCGACCGCGACCCAGGCGTGGCTCGGCGACGGCGGCCTCGCGGACCAGCAGGCGCGCCGCACCGGCAAGACCCGTGAGGAGGTGGTCGAGTCGGTCGGCAAGGGGCGCCCGCTGGGCCGGCTGGCCGAGCCCGGGGAGATCGCCGCGGTGATCGCGTTCCTCTGCTCCGACCGCGCCACCTATGTCACCGGGGCGGCCTGGAGCGCAGACGGCGGAACGGTCCCGATCATCATCTGACGGCCGAGCGGGCGAAGACGCGGAGCGAGACCGCGGTCAGCGCGAGCGCAAAGAGCGTCACGACCGCGAGGCTGAGCGCGGCCATCGCGCCGGCATTGCTCATGCGCCAGATCGCGTGCAGGCCGTTGGCGTCGCCGAGCAGCCCGTAGCGCATCAGCGCGAGCGCGTGCGTGAGCGGCAGGAACTTGGCGAACCACGCGAGGAAGTCGGGCAGGGCCGTGATCGGGAAGAGCGCGCCGGCCAGGAACCACGGCACGATCGCGATCGCGGGCAGGCGGGCGATGTATTCCTCCTGCTTGGGCACGCGGTTCGCGAGCGTCTCGGCGACCCCGTACATGCCGACGGCGAAGAGCACTGCTGCGGCCACGAACCAGAGGACGCCGGAGGCGCCCGGATGGAAATCGATCCCCCGCGCAAGGGCGAAGGCGATCAGCGCGATCACCTGGAAGGCGGTCACCGCGAGCGCGACGCTCAGGTTCCCGAGCACGAGGAGCGGTCTCGGCACGGGCGCGGCCAGCAGCTCGCGCTGCGCGCCGCTGTCCCGGTCGACGATCACGCTGAGCCCGGAGAACATCGTGTTCAGCGGGATCAGCAGACCGACGGTGCCGACGGCCACAAACGACTCGTAGCTCGAGCCGGTGTGCAGGGCCTCCTTCAGCGCCGGGGCGATCACGAGCGCGAAGAGAGCCGGGGTGATCAGGGGCACGAGCAGCTCGCGTGGCGTGCGGGCGGTGAGCTGGAAACGGCGGCGCGAGAGCGCGGCCAGGGGTGCGGCAATGGCGGTCATCGTTCTCCTTTCGATCAAGCGGCCTCTGCGAGCTCGTCGCCGGTGAGCCGCAGGTAGACGTCGTCGAGGGTGGGCCGGCGCGTGCTGATCGCCGTTGCGAGGCCGAGGGCGTGGATCGCAGAGATCGCCTCGCCGGCGGTCAGCTCGCGCAGCGGAACGGTGACGCGGGAGCCGACCACGAAGGCGTCGTCGCCGACGATGCCGAGAGCCCGGAGCGACGAGAGCGCCTCCGTCACGCTTTCCTGCACTCGAAGCTCGACCAGCTCGCCGCCCAATCCTCCGAGGAGGGCGGCCGGGCTGTCGAGGGCGACGATCCGCCCCTCGTGCATGACCGCGATCCGGTCGCAAAGCCGCTCGGCCTCGTCCAGGTAGTGCGTCGTGAGCAGGATCGTCAGCTCGTCGCGTGCGCGTAGCCCGGCGATCACGTCGAGGAGCTCCTCGCGGATCCTCGGGTCGAGCCCGACGGTGGGCTCGTCGAGGAAGAGGACGCGCGGGCGGGACAGCAGCGCCCGGCCGATCTCGAGCCGCCGCCGCTCGCCGCCGCTGTAGCTGCCGGCCAAGCGGTTGAGCATCTCCGCCAGGCCGAGCGTCGCGGCGAGCTCGGCAATGCCCTCTCTGGCCCGGCGCGGCTCGACACCCCACAGCCTTGCGTGGATCTCCAGATTGCGCCTGCCCGACAGGGACCGGTCGACGACGGGCTCCTGGAAGACGACGCTGCTCGCCCGCCGCGCGTCGAGCGGGTTGCGCGCGACGTCGAAGCCGGCGAGGCGCGCGGTACCGCCGGTCGGCCGGACGGTCGTCGTGAGCATTCCGATCGTCGTCGACTTGCCGGCGCCGTTGGGGCCGAGCAGCCCGAAGACCTCGCCGTCGTCAACGTCGAAGTCGATCCCTTTGACGGCTTCGACGCCGCCCGGGTAGACCTTGCGTAGTTGCCTCACCTCGATCACAGGACCCTCCTTCTCTCGGGCCGTCACATCGGCCCCGTCTTGTTCGTCGGTCCTATGACGGATCGCGACGAAAGGATGTGACGGTGGACGAGCGACAGGTGCTGGCCGAGCAGTTCGAGCGGGCGAGGCCGCAACTCCAGGCGGTTGCTTACCGGATGCTGGGATCGGTGAGCGAAGCCGAGGACGCGGTGCAGGAGGCCTGGCTGCGGCTGAGCCGGTCCGACGCGGAGCGGGTCGAGAATCTCGCGGCCTGGCTCACCACCGTCGTCGGCCGCATCTCGCTTGACATGCTGCGGGCGCGCCGCTCGCGGCGCGAGGAGTACGACGGACGGAGGCTTCCCGAGCCGATCGTCGCGCCTGAAGACGAGACAGATCCCGAGCAGGAGGCCCTGCTCGCCGACTCGGTCGGCCTGGCGCTGCTGGTCGTGCTCGAGACGCTGACGCCCTCGGAGCGGCTCGCCTTCGTGCTGCACGACATGTTCGCGGTTCCGTTCGAGGAGATCGCTCCAATCGTCGGGCGCACTCCCGCCGCGGCGCGCCAGCTCGCGTCCCGGGCCAGACGGCGAGTTCAAGGGGCTGCGCCGAGCCCGGACGCCGACCTGGCCAGGCAGCGCGAGGTGGTCGACGCATTCCTCGCCGCCTCCCGCGCCGGTGACTTCGAGGCGCTGATCGAGGTGCTCGATCCCGAAGTCGTCTTCCGGATCGATCGAGGCCCGGAGCGGGAGGGAATGGCAGTCGAGGGCGCGGCGGCGGTGGCGCGGCAGGTGCTCGCACGCGGGCGCCCGTTCGCACCGTTCGCGCGGCCGGCGATCGTCAACGGCGCCGCCGGCGTCGTCGTCGCGCCGGGTCGGAAGCCGGTCGCCGTGGTCGGGTTCACCGTGCGCGCCGGGCGGATCGCGACCATCGACCTGATCGCCGACCCGGCGAAGCTTCGACGCCTCGATCTCGCGGTCGAAAGCTGACGTCGTCGCCGCCCGGCCGAGCGACTAGCATCGGCAGACGATGCCCGAGCTCGCTGGGAGAGTCGCCGACGCCTTCGAGGCCGGCGTCCGCGAGCGCGAGGAGCGCTGGCTCTCGCCGCTGGCCGTCCGCTCCTACGAGACCCGTGGGCGCGCGCAGCCCGAGGAGGAGGAATGCCTGTTGCGGACGCCGTTCCAGCGCGACCGCGACCGGATCGTGCACACGAAGGCCTTCCGGCGGCTCATGCACAAGACGCAGGTCTTCGTCGACCCGGCCGGCGACCACTACCGAACGCGACTGACGCACACTCTGGAGACGACCGGGATCTCGCGCGGCGTCGCGCGGGCGCTGCGCCTGAACGAGGACCTCACCGAGGCGATCGGGCTGGGCCACGATCTCGGCCACCCTCCCTTCGGCCACGCCGGCGAGGAGGCGCTCGACGAGGTCGTCCGGGAGCGCTACGGCCGCCGCTTCCGGCACAACGAGCACTCGCTGCGCGTGGTCGACGCGCTCGAGCGCGACGGCCGCGGGCTCAACTTGACCGCGGAGGTGCGGGACGGGATCCTCAACCACACCGGCCCGGACGAGCCGGACACGCACGAGGGCAAGATCGTCCGCCTCGTCGACCGCGTCGCATACATCAACCACGACATCGACGACGCCGTGCGCGCCGGGGTCCTCGACCCCGACGACCTGCCTTTCGCGGAGATCCAGCTGCTCGGGCCGTCCGGCTCCCGCCGGATCGACGCGCTCGTGCACGACCTGGTCGAGACCTCGGCACAGGCGGGCGACATCCTCCAGAGCGAGGAGGTCGGCTCTGCGATGGGCGCCCTGCGCACCTTCATGTTCGAGCGCGTCTACCTCGCCGAGGGCGCCGCGGGCGAGCACGTGCGGGCGCGGACGACGGTGCACCGGATCTTCGACCACTTGATCGAGCGAGGCGAGCAGGTCGAAGGCGCGATCGACTACGTCGCGGGCATGACCGACCGCTTCGCGCTCACGTATGCGGAGGAGCTCGAGTAGTGGCGCGGATCAGGGACACGTCCGTGCGGGAGGCCGTCGACGCCGCCGACATGGTCGAGGTGGTCTCGGCGCGGACACAGCTGCGCCGGTCGGGCGCCCGCTGGACCGGGCTCTGCCCTTTCCATGACGAGAAGACGCCGAGCTTCTCGGTCAACCCGCAGGACAAGCTCTTCTACTGCTTCGGCTGCGGCAAGGGCGGCGACCTGATCACGTTCGTCCGCGAGACCGAGCAGTTCGACTTTGCGCAGGCGGTCGAGTGGTTGGCGGAGCGCTACCGGGTCACGCTCGAGTACGAGGAGTCCTCGCCCGAGCGCGACGCCGAGCGGAGCCGCCGCGAGCGGCTGCTGGCGCTGCTCGAGCAGGCAACGGGCTACTACGAGCGCTGCCTGTGGGACTCGGCGGCGGGCGAGCCGGCGCGCGAGTACCTGAGCGGGCGCGGACTCGGCGAGGAGATCTGCCGCGAGTACCGGCTCGGCCTGGCCCCGGGCGGAGCGACAGTCGCGCGAAAGGCCCGCGAGAAGGGCTTCACGGCGGCCGAGCTGGCAGCGGCGGGGCTCGTGAACCGGCGCGGGAACGACTACTTCTCCGGCCGGCTGCTCTTCCCGCTGGCCGACGCGCGCGGGCGGGTGCGGGGGTTCCAGGCGCGCAAGCTGAGCGAGGACGATCCGCTCCGGGCGAAGTACGTGAACTCGCCGGAGGGCGAGCTGTTCCGCAAGGGCGACCTGCTCTACGGGCTCGACCGTGCGCGTGCGGCGATCGCCAAGCAGGAGCGGGCCGTCGTGGTCGAGGGCAACACGGACGTGCTCGCGCTCCGGCAGGCCGGGCTCGACCCGGTGGCGGCGTCGATGGGCACCGCGTTGACCGAGCGGCAGCTGAAGGAGCTGTCGCGGCTGACGCACAAGCTCTTCCTCTGCTTCGACGGCGACGCGGCCGGCGAGGCGGCGACGCTGCGTGGGATGGAGCTGGCCGCCGGGCAGGGCTTCGACGTCCGCGTGGTCGTGCTGCCGCCGGGGGTCGACCCGGCCGACGCGGCGGAGGGATTCGAGGACCGGCTCGCGCGCGCGGCAAGCTACCTCAGCCATCGCATCCGGCTGGAGATCGAGCGGGCGCCGGACCGGCAGGAGGCGTTCGTCCACGTGCGCGAAGTGCTGGCACGCTTCGAGGACTCGCCGGAGCGTCAGGATGCGGTCAGGCTCGCCGCCGACCGGCTCGACCTGCCGAAGGAGACCCAGGCCGGCCTCGCTCCGCGCGGCGCGCGGGGCACGACGGGCACGATCTCCCCGCGGCTGCTCGAGGCCGGGCCTAGGCGCGAGCGTGACGCCCTCGCCGGGGTCGCGGCGCACCCTGACCTGCGGGAGCTGCTGGCGGAACTGACGGAGGACCACTTCGACTCTGAGCTGCACAGGCGCGCCCGCGCTCACCTGCTGGAGCCTGGGGAGCCGGACGAGGACCTGGTCCCGTTGCTCGCGGAGCTCGACGCCCGCGCCGCCGAGAGCGGGATCGACGAGGAGACCGCGAAGGAGCTGCTCCTGCGCCTGCGCGAGCGCCACCTGCGGCGCGAGCTCGCGGGAGCCGACCTCGAACGGACGAAGGAGCTCCAGGAGCAGCTCGACCGCGTCCGCTCGGCGGCGGCAAATCTGGCCTAGAGCCGCGGCCGAGGCCTCGACGTATCATTTGACGCGTGAGGAGGCTGCTGTCCTCGCCCCGACGACGCCGTCATCTGGCCTGGGGCGCGGGCCTGCTCGTCGCTGCGGGCGTGGCCTCCTCGATCGCCTTTCTCTACCCCAACACCGGCGAGAAGGAGATCTTCACGCCGGGAAAGCCGAAGGTGACGCACGAGGAGCCGCCCTCGACGCCGCTGCCGAAGCGCGATCTCGCCTCCGCCCAGCGGATCCTCTCGAAGTTCGTCATCAGCGCGGTCCTGCGCCAGCACGTCGAGGATTCGTACGACCTGGCCACGCCGTTGGTTCGCGGAGGCCTCACCCGAACAGAGTGGCGGACCGGCGACATCCCCGTGCCGCCGTTTCCGGCCGGCGCCGTCGAAGCTGCGAAGTCGAAGCTCGTGTACTCGAACCGGAACGTCGCGCGCTACGACGTGCTGCTGTACACGAAGCCCGGCGCGCAGCTCATGCCGCTCCTCTACTCGATCGAGCTGACGCGCACGGCACGCCGGGGCGGGTGGCTGGTCGACTACGCGATGCCCCTCGGCGGGGGCATCTCGACCCGTCCGACGCCGTACAAGACGACGGCGGCCGAGCACTTCTCGGACGAGACCGGCAAGGGCCGCCTCGCGCTCTCCTGGGTCTTCGTCCCGGTCGGAATCCTGAGCCTGATCGTCTTCGTCCCGCTCGCCCTCGGCGCCCGCGGCTGGCTGAGCAAGCGCCGCGCCGAGCGTGGCTATCCGGCAAGGCCGGCTCCGCCGCTCGGCCCGCCGCGTACCTGACGCAGCGGGACCGCCGCTACAATCCGCCCCGGCCAAGCGCCGTTCCCCGGTAGCTCAATTGGCAGAGCATCCGGCTGTTAACCGGAGGGTTGTTGGTTCGAGTCCAACCCGGGGAGTAAGCGAACCCGCTAGATCAGGACGCCCGGGCCGTCGGAGCGAGCTCGGCGCAGACCTCGCGCGCCGCCGCCACCAGAGCCGCTGCCGGTGGCGCCAGGTCCCGGTCCGCGCGCCACACGGCGGCGATCACGCGCGGCGTCACCTCCGGGACGATGCGGAGCTGCCGGGTCCGTCTGTCGCGCTCGTCCGTGCAGAGGCTCGACAGGAAGGCGTTGGCCACACCCGCCGCGACTGCTCGGTGGATCGTTTCGTGCTGGTCCGAGCGGAAGACGATGTTCGGCTCGACACCCTTCGCCCACAAGTGGTCGAGCGCGATCTGGGTCACGCGGCAGCTCCGGAAGCACACGAGCGGCAATCGGCAGAGCTGCTCGAGGGAGACCTCGCCGCGGCCGGCCAAGGGCGAGTGCGCGGAGACCGACGCCGTGAAGGGCTCCACGTGTAGCTCCGCCCATTCGAACGGACCGTCCGGCAGCGGCAAGACTGCGAAGGTCAGGTCGATCGCCCCCCGCTCGAGCTGTTCGAGCAGCTCGAGATCCGCGTTCGACTCCTGGAGATCGATCGAGATGCCCGGCTCTCGAGCCAGCAGTAGGGTGAGCGCGTCCGGCAGGATCCTGGTGCCCGCGGTCTGGGAGGCGCCGATCTTCAGCGTGCCCGCCTTGCCGACTGCGAGTGTATCGAGGTCCGCCTTCGCCGCGGCGATTCGCGCCGTGATGGCCTCGGCGTGTGTCAACAGCAACCTGCCAGCGTCGGTGAGCGACACCGACCGACCACCGGCCGAGCGTTGGACCAGCGTCTGGCCGGTCAGCCTCTCGAGCATCGCGATCTGCTGGCTGACGGCGGACTGGCTGTAGCCGAGGCGCCGAGCGGCGTACTTGAACGACTGCCCCTGTGCCACGGCCCGCAGCGCGACGAGGTGGCGGAGCTCGACCCCAAGCCACCTTGTCTCGGGCACCGCCGCAACTGGCGCCGCGGACATCGCGAGTATCTACACCGGTCCCACGACGAGGGTCTCGCCTTCGTCTCTAGCTTCGCCGGCCCGACGACTTAGACGAGCGTCCGAGCCAGCGAGTTAGCGGAGAACCGGAGAGAACGAGGCGCCGACGGAGTCACGGGCATCGGCGCCTCGTCCTTCGTGACCTGCCCTACTTGATGCAGACGGCGTTGAAGTTCATCGCCGCGTAGATCGGCTGGTAGGAGTAGCAGCCGACGCGCTTCGAGGTGAACTCCCGTACCGTGCGGAAGAACAGCGGCGCCAGGGGAGCCTGATTCTTCATCACGTCACGGTCGATGCTCGCCCAAGCCGCGTAACGGTTGCTCAGGTTCGAGATGCGCCCGGCGTTCTGCATCCTCCGGTTGAACGTCTTGTCGTTGAAGTAGGCGTTGTTGTTGTTGTTCTCCGCCCCGATGTTCCGACCGTCGAGCAGGATGTCGATGAAGTCGACCGGGTCAGGGTAGTCAGCGCCCCACGCCTGCAGGTCGAGGTCGAAAGGCTCACCGCGGTGGCCCTCCTTCGCGATCCGGACGGCGAAGGGGAACGCCTTGATGTTCGAGTTGATCCCGATCTTGCTCAGGTTGGACTTGACGATCTGGGCGATTCCGATCGAGATCGGACTCGTGCTGATGTAGAAGACGATGTTGCAGCGCTTCGGCTTCAGCGATTTGGCCTTCGCCACGTTCGGCCTTCCGGTCGGGTAGCCGATGGCCGTCTTCCAGTTGTGGAAACCGGGCATCGTCGGGGGCAGGATTTGGTTCGTGGTCGTACCCGCGAAGGCGCCGCGCTGTGCGAGCGTCGCAGGACGGTTCACGACGTAGTTGACCGCCTTCCGCGTCCGCGGACCGATGCCGGTGTAGCCGTTGAAGCAGGAGTGGTTCTTGATGCCCTCGCCGGCCGACCCGTAGGTGGTGTTCATCGAGAGGTAGTCGGTAATGATGCCCGGGCTCACGTGGTACTGCTTCGGGAAGTCCCTGTGCAGTTCGACGTGCGCGGTCGGCGGGACGCCGAACATGTCGTAGTCCCGCTGGTTCGCCTTCACCTGAAGGAGGCTCGTGTCGAGGTTCGTGTTGACGGTGATGCTGATCTGGTTCGGGTTGTGCGGTCGGTTGCCCTTGTAGTACTTGTTCCGCTTCAGCAGGATGCTGCGACCGATGTCGCGAGAAGCGATGTAGTACGGGCCGCCCGACGGGTACGTCTTGACCCCGTTCGGGTCGATTGGCATCTTCAGCGAGATCGCCTGGAAGAACGGCATCGAAACGATCGAGGAGAAGTCGGGCCGCGGCTTCTTCAGGTTGAGGACGAGTGTGTAGGCGCCCCTTGTCCGTACCGAGCCGAGGTCGCCCAGGAAGGCAACTGCCGGCGAGCTCATCTTCGCGTTGAGCGCGCGCGTGAACGCGAGCTTGAAGTTCGCGGCGGTGATCCGCTCGCCGTTGCTCAGCCTGAGGCCCTTCCGGATCGTGAACGTGTAGCGCTTGCCATCGGCCGCGACCCGCGGGAACGCCGCAGCGGCTTCAGGGAACAACTGCGCCTTGGTCTCCCTCCAGTTCAGGAGCTTCAGCGCAGTCGCGTACTCGATCTGCCACCCGGTAGTCTCGTACTCGAGCGACGGATCCGTGAACTCCACGTCGGTCGTCGAGAGGTTTACGCGAAGGGTGCCGCCGACTTTTGCGGCTGAGCTCACGTTGCGAGTCCCGCTCTGAGCCGGACTGGCGAGGCCTGCGGCCAGCACCAGCAGCCCACCTGCCATCATCATTGCCGCCGAGATGATGACGCGTTTCGGTGAATGTCTCCGGCCGTCCATCGGACTCCTTTCGAGGCCGCGTGCAGCAGCCCGCGTTGGAACGACTGTCGACAGTTATGACGGCGCGGGACACCGGAGAGCTTGATCGAAAAATTGCACCGCGATCTCCGTTTTCTGCAACCTGGTTTCAGGCCGTGCCGCTCGCCGTCCCGACGCGGTAGAGCGAGACCGCGTTCTTGGCCTCACTAGCCGCAGTTTGAGCGGAACCGGTTAGCGATCGTTAAAACAACATCGCGCCGCGTTGTCTGCGCCCCACGGCCGTTGCATGCTCTGCCGGTGGGATCTGAAGAGACACTGCACCTCGCACGCCATTACGTCGAGATCGACCGGCCGCAGGCTGCCCTCGACGCGCTCGCGCGGGCGACGAGCGAGGAGCTCGACGATCCCGAGCACTGGGCGATCCGGGGCGAGGCGCTGCTCGGCCTGGACCGCCCTCGCGTGCCCTCGACGAAGCCGTTCGGCTCGACCCGTCGGACTCGGAGATCGCGAACTAGCGGGCGAGGTGCGCGCGAAGGCGCACCCGGTGCTCGCGCCGGTCCGGGCGCTCTGGCGCTTCGGCCGCTGGCGGTCGTACTTCCTCTACCTGACGATCGTCTTTGCCCTGGCCGGCGCGGGATGGGAGTCGCTCCGGGTCGCGGTGGTGATCGCCTGGATCACGCTCATCGTCCTCCCGAGCTGGTTCGCGCCGAGGATCATCCGCTGGCGCCAGAAGCGGAGGTACGGTGGCTTCTGATCCGGTCGACGGGCTTCGGCGCGCGCTCGAGCTGACGCCGGACAACCACGCGCTTCGGCTCCT
>DASXQY010000032.1:0-6983 GCA_036506915.1 Gaiellaceae bacterium
ACCGTGCTCCCGCCCTACGCGAAGGAGCACGCGTCGGTGAGCGAGGCCGGCATCGGCGTCATCTTCTTCGTGAACACGGTGGTGATCGTCATTGCGCAGCTGCCGCTGGCGAAGGCGCTCGAAGGCCGCCGCCGGATGCGAGCGCTCGCGGTCTCGGGCGCGCTGTTTGCATCCACCTGCGCGGGGATCCTCCTGACCGGCGTCTGGCTCGACAACGCAGTCGCGGTCGTCGCTCTCTGCTTGACGATCGTCGTCTTCAGCGTCGCGGAGTGCATCCACGGCGCCGTCCAGAACCCCCTCGTGGCGGATCTCGCACCCAAGCACCTGCTCGGCCGGTACATGGCCCTGCGCACGTCCGCCTGGCAGGTGGGCTTCCTCGCCGGCCCGGCGATCGGGAGCTTCCTCCTCGCCCGCTCGCCCACCGGGCTCTGGCTCGGGGCGACGGCAGCCTGTGCGGCCGCGGCGGTCGGCTCGCTCCTGCTGGAGCGGCGGATCCCGGCCGAGGCCGCCCGGACGCCCGCCTCCGGGACGGTTGGCGACAAGGCTTTGCGGGTAGAATGGCGAACTCCGACCGTGCGAATCGACGACCCACTCAGTACCGGTGCCAAGCCTTCCCCGCATCAAGCGTCCGAGACCTCGCACGCCCGCGGGGGACGTCGCCACACGGCCTGAGCCGCGCGTCGCAGAGCAGAGTGCGCACGGCCTGACCTGGGTCCACCTCGACGCTCCCAGCGGCGACGAGGCAGGCGCGCTCGCGGAGCGCTTCGGCTGGCACCCCCTCGACATCGAGGACGTGCTCTCGAAGCGCCAGCGGCCGAAGATCGACGAGTACGCCGACGAGGGCTACCTTTTCGTCGTCCTCCACTTTCCCGTCTACGACAAGGCGGTGCAGCGCCTGAACGCGGCCGAGCTCGACGTCTTCGTCGGCCAGGACTACCTGGTCACGCTCCCGAACGTCG
The DNA here is from genome assembly GCA_036506915.1 of Gaiellaceae bacterium. Lineage (GTDB taxonomy): Bacteria > Actinomycetota > Thermoleophilia > Gaiellales > Gaiellaceae > AC-32. Next base: position 960 of record DASXQY010000032.1, read on the forward strand.
AGCTGCTGCCGGTGACGCGGCTCTTCCTTCGCTGTGAGGAGGACGAGGAGCTCCGCAGCCAGCTCTTCTCGAAGGGGTCGGGCTACCTGCTCTACCACATCCTCGACGACCTCTTCGACTACTGCTTCCCGATCCTCGACAAGATCGGCCACAAGCTCGACTCGATCGAGGACGACATGTTCGAGAAGCGCGCCGAGGAGGTCGTGCGCGACCTCTCGAACGTGAAGCAGGAGATCATCTCCTACCGCAAGATCATCAAGCCGGAGCGCTCGACGCTGCGCCTACTCGAGCGCCACATGGAGCGCTTCCTCCCGGAGGAGCTCGAGCTCTACTTCGACGACATCGTGGACGCGAGCGAACGCATCTGGGACCTGCTCGACAACTACAAGGAGGTCGTCGAGGCGCTCGAGGACACGAACGAGTCGGTCATCTCGCACCGCCAGAACGACGTTCTTCGCGTCCTCACCGTCGTCACCGTGATCCTGCTCCCGCTGACCCTGATCACGGGGATCTTCGGGATGAACGTCCACTTCCCCGGCTTCGACACGGCGGAGGCCTTCTGGGTGATCGCCGGGGTGATGCTCGGGCTCGGCCTCGGGCTGACCGCGTTCTTCCGCTTGAAGCGCTGGCTGTAGAAGAGCGGCTCAACCGCCGGGCTCCGCTCCCTCCTCAAGCGCCTCGGCTATCGCAGTGCCTAGCTCATCCCTCGCGCTGCTAGTACCCCCTGGTTGGGGGGTTGCGCTGATCGAGCCGCTCACATTCTCTTTGAGTGAGCCGGGCGGCCTCCTCTCGGGGGACTAGGCGCTTTTCAGCGCCCAGGGGAGAGGTGAGGACGATCGACCACCCGGCTCGGTTCACCTTTCCTACTCCGCGCAGGTTCTCCTCGTCGGATGCAGCACCTTCGCCGCCCGCTCTGAAGAACCGAGTCAAGCCCCATTGAGCCAAGCCGTCACCGCGAGGCCGGTGCCGGCCGCCAAGAGCACGGTCGCGAGACACCACGCGAGCGCGCTGCGCCTGCGCCGAAACGAGAAAGCAGCAGATGCGACCCGGGCCGAGAGCAAGAGACGCGCTGCAGCTCCACGGCGCAGGATCAACCGAGCGTCTCTCGCTACCCCCGCGGCGAAATAGGCCTGGCTACGCCGCGCCGCGGGGAGGCCCATCCCAGCGCGATGCCGCCAACGACGAAGGCGGAGCACGAAGGCGGGGCCGAGAACGGCGACAACGCCAAGCGCACGACCCAGCTTCCCGCGCCATCGGCTGGAAGGGCGATCGCGCTGACGCCACTGGAAAGCGACACCTCGGGGGCCGGGCGGACGGGGGAAAGCAGAAAGGATGCGGCCGACCCACCGTGCAAGGCGACGATCCCGAACCACGAGAACAAGGAGCAGAACGGCGAGAACCGCAGCGCCCCCAACCAGTGCCGCAGACATCCAGGACGAGCGATGGTCGGCTCCGTTCGCAACCGCCCGCCGCGCGGTTGGACCGGCCTTTCGACGGGGCGTGATGCCGGACAGCGCCGGATGACGCTGAGCCCATACCCGGTAGCGAACGCCTCGCGAGCGAAGCCATCGTGAGAGCTGTGCGCGATCCACGAAGGTGTGCCCTGCCCACACGACACCCCTCGCTCGCGCATATGACGATGGAGACGAATCACCGACCACGCGCGTCTCGACATAGGCCAGGCCGATCACCATCGCCGCGGGGAGAACGAGGACCCCTATCAGCTTCACTCCAATAAGTGTTCCACTCCAGGAGCCGAGTGCCAAATGAGCTTGGCCGCTCCTCCAACACACCCGGGTTCAGGTCCTCCCCGACGGGGTTCAGTGTGCGGCGAAGGCGTCCTTGGGGAGGCTGCGCGCTTCCACGCCTTTGGCCAAGATTCGCGTGAAGCGCTCGCTGAAGCCGGAGGCAAACGCGACCGAAATGCGCCCGTGAGTCCGCGCTGCTCCCAGTGGAAGTCGGACTACGCTTCGGCTGGTGCGGTTTCTCGCCGCAGCGGTCTCGCTGAACCTGCTCCTAGCCGGGTGCGGCGGCGGCGCCGGTGAGCAGGCGCACGCACGGCCGGCCCTGTTCGACTACGACCGCTCGGCGCCGCTCGGGTTTCGCGACCGGGGTCGAATCAACCACGGCTACCCGATCGCCGTCCGCGACATCTCGTACGCGAGCCCGAAGGGCGGGCGCGTTCCCGGCTACCTGATCGTTCCGCCCGGCCGCGGCCGGCACCCGGCCGTGATCTACATGCACGGCTCCGGCGGGACGAGGCTCGACTTCGTCGTCCCGGGCACCTGGATGGCCGCCCGCGGAGCGGTGGCGCTCACGATCGCCTCGCCGTCCGCTCGCTCGCGGGAAGCCGCCCGGCCGGGCACCCAAAGCCTCGAGCGCGAGCGCGACCTGACCGTCCAGAACGTCGTCGACCTGCGGCGCGCAGTGGATGTGCTCCGTTCGCTGCCGGAGGTCGACCCGAACCGAATCGCCTACGTCGGCTACAGCGCCGGGGCGAGGACGGGCGCCATCCTGGCCGGCGTCGAGCACCGGATCACGGCGTACGACCTGCTCTCGGGCGGCGCCTCCCCGCCGGCGGAGTACGCGCGGGCGGCTCCGCGCAGGCTCCGCGCCGGGATCGTCCGTGTGCTCAGCTCTGTCGACCCGCTCCGATACGTGCGCAGGGCGGCTCCGGCCGCGCTCCTCTTCCAGGACGGTCGCCGCGACCGCGTGGTGCCGCGAAGAGCCCTGCTCGCGCTCGCGCGGGCCTGCAGCCGGCCGAAGCAGGTGCGCTGGTACGACGCCGGGCACGGGCTCGACGCGCGGGCCTACCGCGATCAGCTCCGCTGGCTCTCGGCTCGGCTCGGCCTCGAGGGCCCGGTCGTTCCCGGCGCGGTGACCGGCCCCTGAGACGGCCGCACCGGAGAGAGACGGCCACGCCGGCGAAGCCGCCGTAGCCTTTCATGCGGCATCGCAAGCGATGCCTTGGCGGCCCGGCCTCTTCTGGTCGGCGTCGCAAGCGAGCGCCTTAGAGCAACTGGAGTCCGTCGCGGCCGAGGCGGGCGGCGGGGAAGGCTCGCTGCGCGTCGAGCAGGATCGGCTCATGGTCGGCGAGGCGGGGGTCGAGGTGGATCAGTGTCAACTGCGTCACCCCCGCCTCGCCGGCGGCTCGGCCGGCGTCGAATCCGGTCGCGACGTTCTCCGCCCGCGCCCCTGCAGCCGAGGAAGACCAGGCCTCGTGGAGCAGGTGCGCGACGCCTCCCGCGAGCTCGGCGGTGCCTTCGTCGTACCCCGTGTCGGTGACGACGGCCAACTCGTCCCCGATCCGGATCCCGGCGGTGGGCGCCGCGTGGCGGAGCTGGGCGCGCGTGCGCAGCTCGAAGCCGCCGACCTCCTGTCCCCCCTCCTCCAACTCTCGGACCTCCGGCAGCTCGTCGGGCCCGAACGGCGACAGCGGCGGCTCGAGCAGCGGGGCGAGAAGCTCGCGGGTCGGGGTGCCGTAGAGCCAGGCGCCCGGCCCCCAGACCGTCGCGGGCCGCTCGAGGGCCGGCAGGTACCCGAGCCCCACGACGTGGTCGAGGTGGAAGTGGGTGAGCAAGACGTCAAGCCTCCGCGCTCCCGCGAGCAGCGCCGGATCGGTCACGAGGCGGTACAGACCGGTGCCCGCATCGACCACGAGCGCTCGCTCCCCGTCGCGGACAAGGACGCTCGTCGTCGCCCGCTCCGCGGTCGAGATCCAGCCACCGCTCCCCGGGAGCCAGGCTCTCATACGCAGAGAGCGAGCCCGTCCCGGAGGACCGGCGAGTAGTCGAAGGGCAGGCCGGCATGGTCGGTGAGGAGGATCGAGCGGACGTTCTCGAGGCCGCGCCTGCGGGCGGCCACGTTCAGCGCGTACGAGACTCCCCCGGCCTCGAAGGAGACGACCCGGTCAGTGCCGACGCGACGGCAGCGCAGGACGCCCTTGTCGGGCCCGAACGGCCATTCGCCCGGGTAGTCGCCCTGCGAGATCGTCCGCGCGTGCGCCCCGGGGCTCCCACCACCGATTGTCTGCTCCGTCTTGCCACCGCAGCCGGCTCCCCCCAGCACGAGGACGAGCGCTAGGCCGAGACGATGAAGACGGGCGTCCCGATGTGGACCTGGGAGAAGAGCCACTCCGCGTCAGGAATCTGCATCCGGATGCAGCCATGTGAGGCCGAGTAGCCGATCGAGGCCGCGTCGGGAGTGCCGTGCATGCCGACACCCGCGGCATCGAGGCCCATCCAGCGCGTCCCGAGCGGGTTGCCCGGGCCGGGCGGGATCGGCTGGAGGCCCCTCGCCCACGGCGAGTCCGGCGGGCGCCACCACGGGTTGCGCTGCATGTCCACGATGTGCCAGCTACCGAGCGGCGTCGGATAGATCGCCTGGCCGGTTGCCACGGGGAACGTCCGCCAGAGCCGCTCCCCGTTGTAGACGAACATCTCGTTCGAGCCCCGGTGGATCACGACCACCGGGCCGAACTTGCTCCTCGACACGGACGGGACGACCCATTTCCAGGCCGGCCTGACGCGGACGCGCACCGCGACCGCGAGAGCGGTATCGATCCGCTGCACCGTCTTGGCGACGTTCAGCTTCACTCCCCACTTGCCCGGGCTGATCACCGGGCGCAGCCCCGCCAGGCTCGCGGTCGCGTCCTCGGCGGGGAACGAAAGCCGCGCATCGAGGACGCGAACGTAGCGCCGCACCTGCCGCTGGTCGACGTTCACGCGGAGATCCAGCCGCCTGCCGGGGCGCGCCTTCAGCGCGCGCTCGGTTGCGTCGTCCAGGTCGACGGTCGCCCCGAGCGCCGCCGGCCGCACACTCCAGCGCTTCCCCCGGTAGAGGAAGTGGACGCGGCGGTTGTACCACCAGTTGACCGCCGAGCGGGCCTGCTCCGCGGTCAGCCCGCCGATCTTGATTCCGCCGATCGACACTCCCGGGGGTACGATCGCGGGTCGCTTCGCGCTCGGTGCGGCGGCCCCTGAGGCGATCGCGGCCAGCGTGACGAACAGCAAAAACCGCTTCACGTGCTGGATGTTACGGCCTCCGCACTACGAGATGTAGGCTCGCCGCCGTGACGAAGCCGCTCTGGGCGCCCTGGCGCCTCGAATACATCGCAAGCGCCGACGAGCAGGAGGGCTGCGTCTTCTGCGAGGCGGCCGCCGGCGACGACGAAGAGAGGCTCGTGGTGCACCGCGGCGAGCGCGCATTCGTCGTCCTGAACAAGTTCCCGTACTCCTCTGGCCACCTGATGGTCGCCCCCTACCGGCACGTCGGCGAGTTCGGGGACCTTACGGACGAGGAGGCGCTCGAGGTCCACCGGCTCGGCGAGCGCGGCCTGGCCGCCCTCGCCGAAACCTACCGGCCGCAGGGCTACAACCTCGGTTGGAATCTCGGCCGGATCGCCGGCGCCGGAGTGGTCGATCACGTTCACCTTCATGTTGTTCCCCGCTGGGCCGGTGACACGAACTTCATGCCCGTGCTCGCGGACGTAAAGGTGCTCCCGGAGCACCTCGCCGAGACGCGCCGCCGCCTGGCCGAGATATGGCTCAGCTGACTCGGAAGGTGCCTTGCCCGAGCAGCTGGCCGTAGCGGCCCTTTGCGCGCGGGCCGAAACCGGGCCAGACGAACCAGCGATAGAGACCCTTCTTCAGCTCGAACCGGCGGCCGTTATAGGTCCAGCGCCGCGAAAGCGTCAGCTTGGCCTTTCCGGGCCACGCGCTGAGCATCTTGGCGCTGCTCGAGTAAAGCTGGACGTTGTAGAAGGTCGCGCTGGGAACGGGAGCCCAGAGCAACCGCGGCGGGGACTTCACCATCGCCCCGTTCCGCGGAGAGCGAAGCAGGATGCTCGGCGGCACGACGGCCGCGGCGCCGCGCGATGCGTTGCCAATGTGGTCGTAGCTGACGACCGCGTAGCGGTAGTACAGCCCGTTCTTGAACCGCTTGTTCGTGTACGCGCGGCCCTTACCTCTGTAGACCAACGTCCGCGGAGGGCTCTTGGCGTTCGTCGAGACGAAGACCTTGACG
>DASXQY010000033.1:0-13947 GCA_036506915.1 Gaiellaceae bacterium
AAGAGCGTTCCGACGGTCATGTTCCCGTCGAAGACGAGGTAGCCGCCGTAACCGAGGACGATCGCGGTCGCGACCGCCGACAGGAAGTCGACGAACGGGAAGTAGAGCCCGTTGAGCACGATCGTCCGCTGGTTCGCGGCCCGGTAGCGGAGGTTGACCTCGCGGAAGTTGCGCTCGCTCTCGCTCTCGCGCGTGAACGCCTGGACGACGCGCATTCCGGCGATGTCCTCCGCGAGCGTCGCCGTGACGAGCCCGAGCCGCTCGCGAACCTGCCGGTACGCGCGCGCCGAATGCTTGCGGAAGAGCGCGGTCGCGATGACCAGCAACGGCAGGATGGTCATCGTCGCGAGCGCGAGCCGCCAATCCAGGAAGAAGAGGATGATCGCGGTGCCGAAGAGGGTGAGCGAGTTCTGCACGAGGCTCGTCACGCCGTCCGTGACGAGCTGGTCGAGCGCCTCGACGTCGTTCGTCAGGCGGCTGATGATCACGCCCGCGCGGTTTCGCTCGTAGAAGCCGAGCGAGAGCCGCTGCAGGTGGCGGAAGAGCCGGTTGCGCAGGTCGGCGAGGATCCGCTCGCCCGTCCAGCCCGTGAAGTAGGTCTGCGCCGAGGACGAGATGATCGTGGCGAGCCCCGCGACGACGAACAGCGCGACGATCCACCAGAGCTGGGCGAGGTCGCGGTGGAGGATGCCGTGGTCGATCGCGAGCTTCGAGAGGTACGGCGGCGCGAGGCTCGCCGCGGTCGCGGCGAGCAGCGAGATGATCGCGAGCGTCGTCCGGACCTTGTAGGGCGCGGCGAGGCGCGCCAGCGCCGACACGCGGCGCGCAGTGGCGCGCCAGGACCAGTCGTCGACCTTGGCCCCGCGGTCGCGCATCAGGTGACTCCCGGGCTGCCAGACTCTCACCGGCGCCCTCCTCTATGTTCACGCGCGGGAACACTGGGAGACCCCACCTCCCCGACCCACAGCGCGAGCGTATCGCCGAAAAACGCACGCGTGTGTAGCGCGGGTGTGACGAAACCGTGACTTCCGGCGCGGCTGGTCACGCCCCCTGCTCGGGTCCTCACGAGCGCGCTCACGCCGTCGCCTCGACTCTCTCCGCGAACTCGCGCTCGAGCAGGCCGTGCTCGTAGATCTCGCCGTAGATCGGGCTCGTCGCCAGCAACTGGTCGTGCGTGCCGCGCGCGGCAATCGTGCCGCCGTCGAGGACGACGATCTCGTCAGCGAGGGAGATCGTCGAAAGGCGGTGGGCGATGATGAGCGTCGTCCGCCCGCGCATCGCCTCGCGCAGCCCGAGCTTGATCCTCGCTTCCGTGGTCGCGTCGACCGAGGCCGTCGCGTCGTCGAAGATCAGCACGCGCGGATCCACGACCAGCGCGCGGGCGATCGCGATCCGCTGGCGCTGCCCGCCGGAGAGCGTGATCCCGCGCTCGCCGATCACCGTGTCGTACCCCTCGGGCAGCTCGGAGATGAACTCGTGCGCCTGTGCGAGTCGCGCCGCGTGCTCGACCTGCTCGTCGGTCGCGTCGGGCCGGCCGAAGCCGATGTTGTCGCGCACGGGAGCGGAGAAGAGGAACGGATCCTGCGTCACGATCCCGATCGCGCTGCGCAGAGAGCGCAGCCGCACGCCGCGCACGTCGACCCCGTCGAGCTTGACCGCGCCGGCGGTGACGTCGTAGAAGCGCGGCACCAGCGAGGCGAGGGTCGTCTTCCCCGAACCGGTATGGCCGATGACGGCCACGGTCGTGCCCGGCTCGAGCTCGAGGTCGATTCCGTCCAGCACCGGCCGTCCCGGCGCGTACTCGAAGCGGACACCCCGGTACGCGATCCGACCGGGGCCCGGCGGCAGCTCGATCGCATCCGGCCGGTCTGCGACCTCCTCCGGCTCGTCCATGATCTCGAAGATGCGCTCGCCCGAGGCGGTCGCGCGCTGAGCCTGGCCGATCCACATGCCGAGCATCCGGAGCGGCATGACGAGCATCAGCACGAGTACGTTGAAGAAGATGAAGTCGTGCAGCGGCAGCGTCCCGTGGACGTACATGCGGCCGCCGACGAGGAGCACCGTCCCCTGCGCCAGCAGCGGCAGGAACGAGAGAAGCGGCACGTAGATGGCGCGCTGCCGGTTCGCAGCGACGCTCTGCTTGAAGACCGCCTCGGACCGTTCCTGGAACTTGCCTAGCTCCGCCCGCTCCTGCGCGAAGGACTTGACGACGTGCACGCCGACGATGTTCTCCTCGGCCACGGTGGCGACGTCCGCCATCTTCTGCTGCACATCGCGAAGCAGCGGGTGGGAGACGTGTGAATAGCGATACGCGAGCGCGACGAGCAGCGGGGCGATCCAGAGGCTGACGAGCGCGAGCCGCCAGTTGACGGCGAACATGACCGCCGCCGCGCCGATCAGCGTGATCACGTTCTGGAAGAAGAAGACCAGGCCGTAACCGAGGAAGAAGCGGACGGTCTGGAGGTCGACCGTGGCGCGCGACATGAGCTGGCCCGTCTGGTGGCGGTCGTAGAAGCCGAACGAGAGCCGGAGCAGGTGCGCGTACAGCGCGCTCCGCATGTCCAATTCCACGCCGAGCGCCTGCTTGCCCGCGATCAGGCGGCGTCCCATCATCGCGAGCGCCCGGGCGAGGCCGACGAGCACGACGGCGACGACGATCAGGTCGAGCGCCCGCTTGTCGTGGCCGTGGACGGCGTTGGCGACCGCGGATCCGGTCAGGAAGGCGGTCGCGAATTGGCCGGCCTGCGACAGCACCGCCAGCACGACCGAGATCCAGAGCGTCCACTTGTAGGGACGCAGGAATCCGAGCAGGCGGACGAAGGTAACCCGGTACAGAGGCCGTTCAGGCACCATCGAAATCTAGCGTCCGAGCGCTTCTTCGCCGCCCTGCGCGCCCAGGATTCTCGCAAGCTCCTCGCGGATCAGGTTCGCCGCCTCCGCGACGCGGGCGCGGTTCGCCGGATCGTTCAGCCAGCCGCTTGCGCCGGAGGGATGGGGGAGGGGGATCGCAAGTGCCCCGGCGTGCTCGAAGCGGCGGCCGACGCATTCGGTCACGCTCTTCATGCCGAGGAGACGGCGCGCGGCGAGACCGCCGACCGGGACGATCAGGTGCGGGCGGAGCAGACGGAGCTCCCAGTCGCGCCAGAAGGAGCAGAGCTCCTGCTCGCGGGGAGTGGGCGTGCGGTCCCCGCGTCCGCTCGGCGCCCTGCCCGGATAGCAGCGGGTTACCGAGGCGCAGTAGAACATGACGTAGAACTCCTCCTCGTCGAGGTCGAGCCAGCGGCGGAGCGTGCGGCCGGCACGCCCGCGCCAGGGGCGCCGTTCCCGCCCCTCGATCACGCCCGGAGCCTGTCCGAGCATGTACGCGCGTTGTCCCTGGTAGCCCTGCACGACCGGCGGCGACTCGAGCGGATAGCCAGCCTCCGCGCAGGCGCGGCAGACGCGGTTGTCGCGCTGCAGCGAGGCAATCGAGCGGTAGCTCGAGCGGCGCCGGGTCAAGCCCGGACGGCGACGAACCAGCGTCCGGCGAAGACGATCTGCCCGCCGCCGAGCTCGGCCGCCAGCTGCTCAGGCTCGAAATAGCGCTTGTACACCTGCCAGCGCGAGCCGTCCTTGAGCAGGCGCTCCTGCCATTCCTGCGGCTCGACGCCCTCGTGCAGTGCCGAGTCGAGGACGACGAGCTCGCCGGCGACTCGCCGGGCCTCCGCGAGGAGCCGCTCGCGCTCGCCGGTGTCGAGGTGGCCGTAGAAGTGGCCGGTAAAGGCGCGCTCGAACGACCCGTCCTGAAACGGAAGCTCGAGCGCGTCACCGACTACGTAGTCGTCGGCAGCGCTCCGCTCTCGAGCCACCTCGATCATGCTCGCGCTCCGATCCAGGGCCACGACCTCGCCGGGGAGGTAGCGCGTGAAGAATCCGCTCCCGCAGGCGATGTCCAGCGTTCGCGCCGGAGGCAGTGCCTCGAGCGCGATGCGCAATACGTCGAGCTCCCCGTGCCAGCCTGTGCGGTGCCGGTCTGCGTAGAGGCCGACGCCGTGGAGCCAGTCGTCGTACTCGGACGCCCGCCGGTCGTAGTAGGCCCTCACGGCTCCCTAGACTACGCACGTGACGCGGCCGCTCGAGTCGGTCCCGAACTTCTCCGAGGGGCGCGAGCGGGAGACGATCGACGCGCTCGCCACTGCGCTCGGTGGGCGAGCCCGGCTGCTGGACGTTCACGCCGACGCGGATCACAACCGCTCCGTCTTCACCTTGGTCGGCTCGGAGGAGGAGGTCATCGAGTCGTTGCTGGCGGGGATCGCCTGCGCCCGGGAACGGATCGATCTTCGCCGGCACGAAGGGGCCCACCCGCGGATCGGAGCGGCGGACGTCGTGCCGGTCGTGCCGCTGGCCGCAGAGGACATGCAGCGCGCCTGCGCGGCCGCCCTGGCGCTGGCCGAACGGATCGGGGACGACCTCGGTCTGCCCGTCTTCCTCTACGGCGAGCCGGCGCCGGGACGCGGCCCGGCGTTCTTCCGCCGCGGAGGCCCTGCCGAGCTTCAGCGAAGGATCGACGCGGGCGAGCTCGACCCGGACTTCGGCCCGCGCCGCCTCGACGAGCGAGCGGGAGCCGTGCTCGTCGGTGCGCGGCGGCCGCTGATCGCGTTCAACGTCAATCTCCGCGGCTCGCTCGAGGCGGCCCGGGCGATCGCCGAGATCGTGCGGGAGAGCGGCGGCGGCTTTCCGGGCGTGCGAGCGCTCGGGCTGGAGCTGCCGCGGGCCGGGCTCGTCCAGGTGAGCATGAACGTCGAGGACTACGAGGCAGCGGCGCTGCACGAGATCGTCGACCGAGTAGCGTGGGAGGCGTCCGCCCGGGGCGCGGAGGTCGTGGGATCCGAGCTGGTCGGTCTGATGCCGGCGGGAGCCGCCGTTGCCGCCGCCGGCTCGCTGCTGCGGATCGAGGGGTTCGATCCGTCGCACGTGCTCGAGCTCCGGCTCCTGGACGAGTAGCGGCGTCGTCGCCGTGCATGTCGTCCGGCGCGCGGGTCCCCGGGGCGGAGCGCTAAGACATCCGTGTCTGGCCCCTCCACACTTTCGACACCGTTCCGTCACCCACACGCGCGCTTTTCCTCGATACGCTCGCCGCGGGGAGGAGGTCGGGCGAACCGAACTACGGGACCCTGTGGCCCTCGGAGGGTTTCGACCGACGCGGGATACACTCGCGGCGGTGATCGAGAGCAAGGCCCTCACCGGCGACGATCTCGAGCTCGCGGACGTTTGGGCGGTCGCCGTCGAGCGTGCCCCGGTTGCACTCGCCGACTCCGCGCGGGAGCGGATGCGCGCCGCGAGGGAGATCGTCGAACGGGCGGCGCACGGTACGAAGGAGCACACGTACGGCGTCAACACGGGCTTCGGCCGCTTCGTCTCGCGCTCGATCCCCGAGGAGCTCGCGGAAGAGCTGCAGCTACGCCTGCTTCGAAGTCATGCCTGCGGGGTCGGCGAGGCCTATCCGGATGAGATCGTCCGCGCAGCCATGTTGCTGCGCGCGAACGCGCTTGCGAAGGGGTTTTCCGGGGCTCATGTGGCCACCGTCGAGCTCCTCGTCGACTGTCTCAACCGGGGTCTTCTTCCACACGTGCCGAGTCGGGGCTCGGTCGGGGCGAGCGGCGATCTGGCACCGCTCGCGCACCTGGCTCTGCCCCTGATCGGCGAGGGCGAGGCGTGGGTCGAAGGCGAGCGGATGCCGGGTGGGGAGGCGCTGGCGGTCCTCGGGCTGGAGCCCGTCCGGCTTCAGGCGAAGGAGGGGCTCTCACTCGTCAACGGAACCCAGTTCATGACGGCGTTCGGCGCGCTCGGGCTGGTTCGCGCCCAGCGGCTCGCGAAGACCGCGGATCTCGCGTGCGCGCAGTCCCTGGAAGCGCTTCAGGGCTCACGCACGAGTTTCCTGCCGCAGGTTCACGCGGTGCGCCCGCTGCGCGGGCAGGTCGATTCGGCCGCGAACGTCCTCCACCTGCTCGAGGACTCGGCGATCAACGAGGCCCATCGCTGGTGCGACAAGGTGCAGGACGCGTATTCGCTGCGCTGTGCTCCGCAGGTTCACGGCGCCGGCCGCGACCTGCTCGACTACGTCGCCTACACCGTGACGACCGAGCTGAACTCGGCCACGGACAACCCTCTCGTCCTGATCGAGGACGACCTGCTCGTCTCGAACGGGAACTTCCACGGACAGCCGCTCGCCTTTGCGCTCGACGCGCTCGCGATGGCGGTCGCCGAGATCGCCGATATCTCCGAGCGGCGGATCGAGCGGCTCGTCAACCCAAGCCTTTCGGGCGGCCTCCCCGCCTTCCTCACCGGCAACGGCGGGCTCAATTCCGGCTTCATGATCCCGCAGTACGTGGCGGCCTCGCTCGTAAGCGAGAACAAGGTTCTCTCGCACCCGGCCAGCGTCGACTCGATTCCGACCAGCGCAGGTCAGGAGGATCACGTCTCGATGGGGAACGCATCGGGCTTGAAGGCGTGGCAGGTGCTTGGGAACGCCGAGCGTGTGCTGGCGATCGAGCTCCTGGCGGGGGCCCAGGGGGTCGAGTTCCTCGCGCCGCTGAAGCCCGGGGCGGGTGTCCGGTCGACGCGGGAATTCGTCCGCTCGCGGTCACCGCGGCTCCGCGACGATCGTCCGCTGTCGGGCGACATCGAATCGGTCGCCGCCGCGATCCGCGACGACTCGCTCCTCCAGGCTGTCGAGGCAGAGGTGGGTGAGTTGCGCTGATGCGCGAGAACGGCCCTATGCCCTCGAAGCGGCGCTCGCTGCATCCCTACCGAGACAGCGCGATCGTCTATGGAATCCTTGCGGCGCTTGTCATTCTGATCGCGGTCCTCACAGGCGGGCGGGTGGCGTGGTCGTTCGTTCTCGGGATTGCCGCTTTCGTGCTTGCGACGGGGTGGACCTGGTGGCACCTCCGCCAGCAGGCCCGGAGCCGCCGATGAGCGCCATCCGCGCGCTCGACGCGGCCGTTGAGGCGCTCTGCGGCGATCTCTCGTCGATTCGCGCGCCGCGCGGCACCCAGCTGAACGCGCGCACCTGGTCGACTGAGGCGCCCCTCCGGATGCTCCTGAACAACCTCGACCGGGAGGTCGCGGAGAATCCCGAGGCGCTCGTCGTCTACGGCGGCTCGGGGAAAGCCGCCAGGAATCCCGAGGCGCTTTGGGCGCTCGTGCGGTCGTTGCTGACGCTCGGCGAGGACGAGACGCTGCTGGTGCAGAGCGGCAAGCCGGTCGGGGTCTTTCGGACTCATTCCGGGGCTCCTCGGGTCCTGATCGCGAACTCCTTGCTCGTCCCGCGCTGGGCGACCTGGGACGAGTTCCGCCGCCTGGAGGCGCTGGGGCTGACGATGTTCGGCCAGATGACGGCCGGCAGCTGGATCTACATCGGGACCCAGGGGATCCTTCAGGGCACCTACCAGACCTTCGTCGCCGCGGGCGAGAAGCATTTCGGCTCGGCCGACCTCGCCGGGCGGACGATCCTGACGGCCGGGCTCGGGGGGATGGGAGGGGCGCAGCCGCTCGCCGCGGTCCTGGCCGGTGCGGCGATCCTCTGCGTCGAAGTCGACCCAGCCCGGATCGAGCGACGACTCGAGACGCACTACCTCGACGAGGCGACCGAATCGGTCGACGACGCGCTCCTTCGTGTTCGTGCCGCGGCCGGCGAAGGGCGTGCACTGTCGGTCGGCCTGCTCGGGAATGCGGCCGAGATCGTTCCGGAGCTCGCCCGGCGGGGGGAGGCGTTCGACCTCGTCACCGACCAGACGGCTGCGCACGATCCCCTCAACGGCTACGTGCCTGCCGGACTCGACGTTGGCGGGGCCTCCGATCTGCGCGGATCCGATCCCGAGGACTACCTCCGGCGCGCGCGGGAGTCGATCGCCCGCCACTGCGAAGGTCTGCTCGAGTACGTCCGAGCCGGAAGCTATGTTTTCGATTATGGCAACAACCTGAGAGGTGAGGCGAGAGAGGCAGGAGTCGAGGAAGCGTTTACATATCCGGGCTTTGTCCCGGCCTATATTCGGCCGCTGTTCTGCCGCGGCATGGGGCCGTTCCGGTGGGCCGCGCTCTCGGGGGACCCGGGCGATATCGCCGCGATCGACCGGACGCTCCTCGGGCTCTTTCCGGACGACCCGGCGCTCACCCGCTGGTTGACCGTCGCTCCGAGCCGGATCGCGTTCCAGGGGCTTCCGGCGCGCATCTGCTGGCTGGGCTACGGCGATCGTGCCCGCGCCGGGTTGGCGATCAACGAGCTCGTCCGGAGCGGGGAGGTCAAGGCACCCGTGGTGATCGGGCGGGATCACCTGGACTCGGGCTCCGTCGCCTCGCCGTACCGGGAGACGGAGGCGATGCGCGACGGCTCCGACGCGATCGCGGACTGGCCGATCCTGAACGCTCTCTGCAACGTCGCGGCGGGGGCGACGTGGGTGAGCGTGCACCACGGCGGTGGCGTCGGGATCGGCAACTCGATCCATGCCGGCATGGTCGTGGTCGCCGACGGCAGCGACGAGATGGCGGAGAGGCTCGAGCGGGTGCTGACAAGCGACCCCGGGCTCGGTGTCCTGCGGCACGCAGACGCGGGCTACCCCGAGGCGCTCGAGGCCGCCGAGCAGCACGGCCTCGAGCTGCCGATGCGCGCGCACGACGCGTGACCCAGAGCACGAACGGCGAGATCGGGTCGGCCCGGCTGCTCGTCCGCGATCTGGCACAGCTCGTGACGCCCACGAGGCACCAGGCGCCCCTGCGAGGCGATGCTCTCGCGGACGTCGAGGTCATCGAGGATGCCTTCGTCCTGTGCGAGCAGGGCCGGGTCGCGGGTGTCGGTCGCATGCGCGAGCTCTCGCGTGCGAGCGGTCCGGTCGAGGAGCTCGACGGGCGGGGACTGTGCGCGATCCCGGGTCTGGTCGACTGCCACACGCACGCGTGCTTCGCCGGCGACCGGGTCGAGGAGTTCGCGCTGCGAGCGGCCGGCGCGACCTACGAGGAGCTCCACGCCGCGGGCGGTGGGATCGTCTCGACGGTCCGTGCTACGCGCGCCGCATCGGAGCCGGAGCTACGGGAGGCCGTGGGCCGCCACCGCGCCTGGATGTTCCGCTCGGGCACGACGACGTTCGAAGCGAAGTCGGGCTACGGGCTCGACCGCGAGACGGAGCTGGCGTCGCTGCGCGCGATCGCTGCCGAAGGCGGCGTCCCGACTTGGCTCGGCGCGCACGCGGTGCCACCGGAGTTCGACGACGCGGACGCCTATCTGGCCTTCGCGCTTGCCGAGGTGCTCCCGGAAGCGGCACGGCTCGCGGAGGCGGCCGACGTGTTCGTCGAGCAGGGAGCGTTCGACACCGGCCAGGCGCGGCGCTACCTGGAGGCCTGCCGGACCGCCGGCCTCGCCCTCCGCCTGCACGGAGACCAGTTCACGGAGCAGGGCGCGGTAGGGCTCGCGATCGAGCTCGGGGCGCGGTCGGTCGACCACCTCGAAGCCACGGGCGCCGACGGCGTCCGCGCACTCGCTCGGAGCGACGTCTCCGCGGTGCTGCTCCCGGCCAGCGCGCTCTTCCTCGACCGGCCGATGCCCCCGGCGCGGGCCTTCGTCGACGCCGGTGCTGCGGTCGCGCTCGCGACCGACTTCAACCCCGGCAGCGCGTTCTGCGAGAGCCTGCTGCTGGTCTGCTCGCTGGCCTGCACCCAGCTCCACCTCTCGCCGGCGGAGGCACTCGCGGCCTGCACGGTGAATGCCGCGCATGTCCTCGGGCGGTCGGACCGGATCGGGCGGCTGGCGCCGGGGTACGAGGCCGATCTCGTACTCCTCGACGCGCCGGACTGGCGCCATCTTGCGTACCACCTCGGCGGGGACCTCGTCACGACGGTCGTGCTGGGCGGAGACGTCGTCTGGCGCCGCTGAAGAGCGCGCTAGGCTTGCCGCAAATGCCCTCTCGCAAGCAGCGCCGCCGACGCCAGAAGGAACGCCGGCACGAGTACGAGTTCGTCTACGTCGACGAGGAGGGCCGTGAGGTCGAGGTCGATCCGGCAGAGCTCGAGGAGGCTGCTCCTCGCCGCAACGGGAAGCGCGAGCCCAGGCGCGAGCCCCGGAAGGGCCGCAACGAGCGCCCGATGCGGGCGGTGCACCCGCCCTCCTGGAGCCGTGTCGGGAAGCGCGCGCTGATCTTCTTCCCGCTGATCTTCGTGGCGTTCTCGGTGCTGAACAGCAACCAGTCGCTCTTGGGCCGCGCCGCCATCGCCGCTCTCTACACCCTCTTCTTCATCCCGTTCATGTATCTGATGGACCGAACGATGTACCGCGCGTACCTCAAGCGCTCGGGTCAGGCGCCGCAGCAGCGATCGAACCGGCGCGGCTAGCCGGCAGCCTGTTCCGCGGGCTCGCCCCCGCGGTAGTGACCCGGGCCCGGCCAGGGCGCGAGGAAGAGAAGGATGCGAGCGCCGTCGTCGCTCGAGACCGAGCGCCGCTCGTCGGGCTCGAAGGTGAAGAGGGTCCCGGGCTTCGCGTCGAGCGATTCGCCCCCGGCCTCGACGCGAACCGTGCCGTCGACGACGAGGACGAACGCATGCTCCTTGACCTGATGCTCTCCGAGCTCCTGGCCCGGATCGAGCCCGATCAGGACAGCCCGTGCGGCTTCGTCCGAGTCCAGCACGACGGGTGAACGGGTGCCGCCCGACGTCTCGATCTGGTGGAGGTTCCAGGTCCGCACGGCGGCGATCCTACCGCGGAGCCGGTGCAAAAAACGTCACAGGTTCGGGACGTTCGCGTCACAGACACGTGCGCCCCCGGCCGATACGCTCGCAGTGGGGAGGAGGCCGGGCGCGCCTTAAACAGGGCGTTCGGGTGGCGGAGCCGACCTCGGAGACCTCTCGCCAGGGGCCGGGTCAGCGAGGGTCGGCGTAGGACGGCAGCTCAAGGGCCGCGTCAGACGTGGCCCAGCCCGATCAGTCGCTCGACATCTCGGAGCCGGCCATGTCCTCGGCGCGGTCGCTCTCCGTCCGCCACCCGCCGCCGCTCTGCCGCTCACGGCAATCGGGGAGCCCGCGGCCGAAGAGCGCTCTCGGCGCCCGGTTAGACTCAGCCCCCGGTGAGCGAATGAGCCTCGTCGTCGACCGGTACGAGCTCGGCCCGATCGGGACGAACTGCTACGCCGTGCGCGCCTCGCGCACCGCGGACGAGGCCGTGGTCGTCGATCCCTCCGGTGACGCCGCCGACCTGCGCCTCGAGCTCGCGCGCACCGGCGCGCGGTGCGTCGCGATCCTGATCACCCACGGACACTGGGACCACCTCCTCGGCGTGGCCGAGCTCGCTGACGGGACCAAGGCGCCGGTCCACATGGCGCAGGACGAGCGTGCGCTGCTCGAGAACCTGCCGGATCTGCTCCCGGCCGGCGTCCACGGCCGCGCGTTCACGCCCGACGTCCTGCTCGAAGGCGACGAGACCCTGGAGCTCGCCGGCATCACCTTCGAGACGCTGCGCGTGCCGGGCCACTCCCCGGGACATCTCGCCTACCACGCCGACGGCTGCCTCTTCTCGGGCGACGTCCTCTTCGCCGGATCCGTCGGACGCACGGATCTGCCGGGGGCGGAGTGGGAGACGCTCGTCGAGTCGCTCAAGACGCTGACGGAGCGCTTTCCGCCGGAGACCGTCGTCTACTCCGGCCACGGCCCGCCGACGACTCTTGGCGCGGAGCTCGCCCGCAACCCGTTCCTGGCTCCGCTGCGCGCCTCGTGACCGCGTTCGAGGCGCCCCGGGGCACACACGACATCCTCCCCTCAGAGCAGCCGCTCTGGCGGCTGGTCACCGGCGAGGCTGAGCGGCTCTGCTCGCTCTATGGGTACCGGCCGATCCAGACGCCCGTCTTCGAGGACACCGCTCTCTTCGCGCGCACCTCCGGCGAGGGGTCCGACGTCGTGCAGAAGGAGATGTACACCTTCGAGGACAAGGGCGGCCGGTCGCTCAGTCTCCGCCCGGAAGCCACCGCACCGATCGCCCGCGCCTACCTCGAGCACGGCCTCCACCGCGAGGCTCAGCCGGTCAAGCTCTACACGATCGCGACCATGTACCGCTATGCGGCCCCACAGCGCGGCCGCTACCGCGAGCACTGGCAGCTCTCGGTCGAGGCGATCGGGTCGGCCGACCCCGCCGTGGACGCCGAGCTGATCCAGCTCTATGCCGAGCTGCTCGCCCGCCTCGGCGTCACCGACTACGAGCTCCAGCTGAACTCGATCGGTGACGCGAACTGCCGGCCCGCGTACGTCGAGCGCCTGCGAGAGTGGCTCGACGAGCACGAGGACGTCCTCGACGAGGACGCGCGGCAGAAGCGCGAGACGAGCCCTCTGCGAGTCTTCGACGTCAAGAATCCGGCCGTCCAGGAGGCTCTCGGGGACGCCCCGAAGATCGGCGACTCCCTCTGCGACGAGTGCCGCGCGCACTTCGAGGCCGTCCAGGCCCAGCTGGACGACTACGCGATCTCCTACACGCTGAAGCCCACGCTCGTGCGCGGGCTCGACTACTACACGCGCACCGCCTTCGAGTTCGTCGACGAGGCGATCGGAGCGCAGAGCTCGATCTGCGGCGGCGGCCGCTACGACGGGCTCGTCGAGCAGATCGGCGGGCCGCCCACGCCCGGGATCGGCTTCGGCGCAGGAATCGAGCGCCTCCTCCTCTCGCTCGAGGCTGCGGGCGTGACCGCGGAGGAGCCGGGGCTCGACATCTTCGTCGCGCTCCTCCAGAGCGACCACAAGCCACGCGTCCTGCCGCTCGTCGCGGAGCTCCGTCGGCGCGGCCTCCGCGTCGACGTCGACTACGGCGGCCGCTCGCTCAAGGGTCAGCTCACGCACGCGCGCAAGCGCGGCGCGAAGACGATCGTGGAGTGGGAACCCGAGGAGTCGACCCTCTACCGGCGCGGGCAGCCGGACGAGCGGGTGCCGACGGCCACGCTCGCCGAGAGGCTGGCGCAGTGAAGTGGCGCGACCTGACGGCGGGCGAGCTGCGGCCCGAGCACGTCGGCCGGCGGCTCGCCCTGGCCGGGTGGGCGGCGCGGCGGCGCGACCACGGCGGGCTGGTCTTCATCGACCTGCGCGACGAGGGCGGTCTGGCCCAGCTCGTGATCAACCCGGAGCGCGCCCCGGAGGCGGCCGCGAGCGCCCACGGCGTCCGCAACGAGTTCGTCCTCCGCGCGCAAGGGGAGGTCGTCGCGCGGGCGCCCGAGGCCGTCAACCCGAACCTTCCGACCGGTGAGGTCGAGCTGCAGGTCGACGAGCTCGACGTCCTCTCGACGTCCTCTCCGCTGCCGTTCCAGCTCGACGAGCAGAACGTCGACGAGACCCTGCGCATCCGCTACCGCTGGCTCGACCTGCGCCGGTCGAAGATGCAGCGGAACATCAGGACGCGGGCGCGGATGGTCTCGATCATCCGCGCGGAGATGGAGGCCGCCGGCTTCGTCGACATCGAGACGCCGGTGATGGCGAAGCCGACGCCGGAAGGAGCGCGGGACTTCCTCGTCCCGACGCGGCTCCAGCCGGGCCGCTTCTTCGCCCTGCCCCAGTCGCCGCAGATCTACAAGCAGCTGCTCGTGATCTCCGGCTTCGAGCGCTACTACCAGATCGCGCGGTGCTTCCGGGACGAGGACCTCCGCGCAGACCGGCTCCAGGAGCTGACGCAGCTCGACGTCGAGATGGCGTTCCCCGACCAGGAGCTGCTCTTCGAGCTGATGGAGCGCGCGATGCAGTGCGTCTGGCGTGAATGCCTCGGCGTCGACGTCGACACCCCGTTCGAGCGGATGACCTGGGACGAGGCGCACGGCCGCTACGGGTCGGAAAAGCCGGACCTGCGGTTCGGCCTCGAGATCGAGGACGCGACCGAGCTGACCCGCGACTCCAACTTCGGAGTCTTCGCAAACGCCCCGTGCGTTCGGTTCCTGGGCGTTCCGCAGGCGTTCT
>DASXQY010000034.1:0-15053 GCA_036506915.1 Gaiellaceae bacterium
CTGCTCGCCGGTTGCGGCGGCGGCTCGAGCGAGCCCAAGCAGCACGGCGTCGTCGAGCGGAGCATCGGCAAGGGCACGCGCCAGGTGTGGCTCTTCGAGCCGAAGGGAGAGGAGCCGAAGAGCCTGGTCGTCTTCATCCACGGCCGCGGCGACGTGACCGAGGACACGCCCGCGAATCACCGGCCCTGGCTCCGCCACCTCGCCGCGCGGGGGAACGCCGTCCTCTACCCACGCTACGAGACGATTCCCGGCGACGCGCGGGGGCTCCGCTTCCTCTTCGACGCGCTCCCGCCAGCCGCCGCGGAGGTCGAGCCGAAGGGGCTCCCGGTCGTCCTGATCGGCTACTCGCGCGGCGGCGGGCTCGCGGTCGACTACACGGCGCTCCACCCGCAGATCGGGCTCCCGCGCGCCGTCCTCGCCGTCTTTCCGATCCTGCTCGACCCGAAGCTCGACCTGCGCTCGATCCCGCCACGAGTGCGGTTCGTCTTCCTCGTCGGGGACCGGGACACCCAGGTCGGAGCGGGTGGCGCAGCAGAGCTCGTCCAGAGCCTCGCCGCCGCGGGGTACCCGAAACGCTTGCTCAGGGCGGAGCTCGTCCGCTCGCGCGGCGCCTTCCAAGCGACGCACCTCTCGGTGCTCGAGGACAGCCCCGGCGCCCGGCGGGCCTTCTGGACTCGAGCCGACCGCCTGATCGAGAGCGTCCTGCGGTGAACCGTTTAGCAAACGGTCTGCGGTGGTCATTGACGCCTGATGAACGGCAGAGAGCCGCATGCGGGAGAACCGGGAGCTCTTCCGCACCGGCAACGAGCGGATCAGCGAGGTGGCAAGCGGTGCCGGGGCGGACTGCCCGGCCACGTCAGGATCGAAGGCGAGCGCGTGATCGAGGACAACGGCCGCTTCCAGATCATGCGGAAGGAGGCAGCGTGAGCAGCGGCGCCGATGAGCGAAAGCAGCGGATCGCCCGGAACGAGACGATCTTCCGCGAGGTGAACGAGCGGATCGAGGAGGTCAGCGGCGGCGCCCCGGGGGAGCACGTCGAGTTCCTCTGCGAGTGCGGGAGTCGGGACTGCACGGAGGTGGTCGCGCTAACTCGGCGCGAGTACGAAAGCCTGCGCGTGGATCCCGTGCTGTTCGCCGTCCTCCCCGGACACCAGATCCCCGAGGTCGAGGTGGTGGTGGCCGAGAACGACCGCTTCCTGACGGTCAGGAAGCTCGTGGAGGGGCAGGAGATCGCCCGCGAGACGGATCCCCGCGCGTAGCAGACCTGAGGGCGGCCGCCGCCGCGGCCGCCCTCGCTCCCCCACGCCGTCGGGCCGAGCACGGGAGCCGCTTCCACCCTGTCCCGCTCGGCCTCCGCGGGCGGCTCGAGGCGCGGCAGCCACTCGAGCCACCTGGGCAGGTACCAGTTCCAGTCGCCGAGCAGCTTCATCGTCGCAGGCAGCAGCACCGCCCGAACGATTGTCGCGTCGATCCCCACGGCCACGGCCAGGCCGATGCCCATCTCCTTCATGTCGAGGATCGGCATCAGCGCGAAGACCGCGAACACGCCCACCATCACGAGCGCTGCGCTCGTGACGACGCCCGCAGTGGTGGTAATCCCGCGCTCGACCGCCTCCTCCGTCGAGGCCCCGCGGACGCGGGGAGTGCCTTGATCCTGGCGCGCACGAGCTCTTCGAGCGTCTCGGGAACCGGGAGCGGCTGGAGTGGGTCGACGTCCTCGCCGAGAACCCGGGCCAACTCGAGCGCGAAGAACGGGTTGCCGCCAGACCTCTCGTGGATGCGCAGCAATGTCTGGCGGGCGAACGCCCTGCGGAGCCGGTCGCGCAGGAATCGATGGAGGGCGCCGACGCTGAGCGGCCCCACCGGTACCCACCGGACGCGTTCTGCATCCAGCGCTTGCTCGATGCCCGACGGCTGCGCTACGTCACCGAGCCGGCGGGCGAGCAGCAGCAGGACGGGATGCTCGGCGAGCCTGCGCAGCGCGAACGCAAGCGCGCTCGACGACGACGGGTCGAGCCACTGGACGTCGTCGACGGCAATCAGAATCGGTTCCCGTCTACTGAGGAGCTGCAGCGCCTCGCGCACAGCGACGGCAACAGCGCGGCGATCGACGGGATCAGCTGACGCCTCCTCCAGCAGCAGCGCGACTTCGAGGGCCCGCCGCCTCGGCGGCGACAGCGCAGGCAGCACGTCGTCGACGACATCTTCGAACAGATCGCCCAGCCCAGCATGAGCGAGTCCGCGCTCCGCCTCGGCCGGTCGCGACGCAAGGACGCGCAATCCCCGCGCACGCGCATACTCGACGCCCGCAATCCATAGCGTCGACTTGCCGATTCCCGCCTCCCCTTCGAGCACGAGCGCAGCAGCCGTTCCTTCCGCACGGCCGATGAAGGCGTGGACGGAGGCGAGCTCCTCCTCCCTGCTGACGATCTCGAACACCACCTCCATTGGAAGGATCGTGACAGAGGCGGTCACGAAGAACCCGCCCCAGCGGCCGCTCACGCGGAGCAGCTTTCGAGCGCTGCTCCGTGCCATCACCGTGACACCACCCGCCCGTTCGAGCAAGGGCCGCCCTGTCCCGACGCCCGGTTTTCAGTGACGTCCGGTTCGGCTAACCACGTACGAGGAATAAGCGTCTGAGCCGATCGCCAGATCTGCGGAACGGCTCGAACACACGGCTCTCGAGCCGAGTCAGAACGCCGCGGCGTTCCTCTACATACCCATCGCGTGGTAGCCAGAATCGACGTAGAGCGTCGTCCCGGTCACGTTGCGGGCGTCGTCTGAAAGGAGGTAGGCGGCCGCTGCGCCGACGTCGTCGGCCTCGATGTGGCGATGGAGCGGAGAGCGCTCCTCGACGATCGCCTCCATCGTCGGGAAGCCGGCGATCGAGCGCGCAGCCAGCGTCCGCACCGGCCCAGCCGAGATCGCGTTGACGCGGATCTCCTTCCGGCCAAGGTCCCAGGCCAGGTAGCGGACGGACGCGTCGAGGGCGGCCTTGGCGACGCCCATGACGTTGTAGTGCGGCACCGCTCGCTCGCCGCCGAGGTAGGTCATCGTCAGGATCGAGCCGCCCGCCTCCATCAGCGGCTCGGCCAGCCGCGCGGAGGCGACGAGGGAGTAGGCGGACACGTCGAGCGCCATCCAGAAGCGATCGCGGGCCGTGTCGGTGAAGCGACCTTCGAGATCCTCCGCGGCCGCGAACGCGACCGAGTGGACTAGCAGGTCGAGCCGCCCGTCGAACGTCTCCCCCGCCTCCCGGAAGACGCGCTCGAGGTCCTCATCCGAACGGACGTCGCACGCCGTAATAAGAGGAGATGAGACCGACTCGGCCAGCTCGCGAACGCTCTTCTCGATCCGCTCGCCCTGGAAGGTGAAGGCGAGCTCTGCCCCGCCGTCCGTGAGGCGCTTCGCGATCGCCCAGGCGATCGAGCGCCGGTTGGCGACGCCGAGGACGAGACCGCGCTTGCCTGCGAAAGAGCCCTCCATCCGCGCGAGTCTACGATCTTCTCTTTGCGCTAGGCTGCGGGCCTTGCGCCGCCCTCTCGGTCTTTCTCTCCTCGTGGCGGCGCTCGTCCTCGGCAGTTCTACCGCTGCGACTGCGAAGCTCCGGCCGGTCCTGCTCCCGCGGTTCGGCGAGGTGAAGTCGAGCCGGATCCAGCACGGCGTGATCCGGATCCCCGCGGGGCACGGCCGGGGGGTCGTGACCGTGCTCGTCGACCTGCGCCTGCCCCCGCTCGCGGCGCGCTACGGGAGCGGGCTCTTCGCCTTCGGCCCAAGGCGGAAGCTCGACCTCGCGAGCTCCACCTCCCGCGCCTACCTCGCACGGCTCGCGCGCGAGCAGACGGCGGCCGCCGCGAGCATCCGCCGCGCGATCCCGAAGGCGCGGATCGTCCACCGTTACCGGACGATCCTGGACGGCTTCGCGCTCCGGCTTCCCTACCGCGACCTGCCGAGGCTCGGGCGGCTCGACGCCGTCCGCAAGATCTATCCCAGCCTCCGCTACCACCTGGACACGAACGAAAGCCCCTCCGTGATTCACGCAGACACGTTCTGGGCCAACACCGGCGGCCAGGGGCAGGGGGTCAAGATCGGCGTCGTCGACGACGGCGTCGATATGAACAATCCGTTCTTCAACCCGGCCGGCCTCTCGTATCCCGCCGGCTTCCCGAAGGGCGCGCGCGCGTGGACGACCCCGAAAGTGATCGTGGCGCGCGCGTTCCCGGGGCCCGGCTCGGGGCGGCAGGGCCGCCTCCCGCTCTGGCGCCCCGGCTCGTTCCACGGGACGCACGTCGCCGGGATCGCAGCCGGCGTCCAGGGGACGGTGGCGGTGGCAGGTCCGGATCACCCGCAGGTCACCGGCCTGAGCGGGATTGCTCCGCGCGCCTGGATCGGCAACTACCGCGTCTTCAATGCCCCCGTGATCACGGGCGGGCTGGACGCCTTCACGCCCGAGATCGTGCTCGCGTTCGAGGCGGCCGTGAACGACGGGATGGACGTGATCAACTTCTCCGGCGGCGGCCCTGAGGCCGATCCCGCGAGCGACGCGCTGATCGAGGCGATGGACAACGTGGCCGCGGCCGGTGTGGTGCCCGTGATCTCCGCCGGCAACGACCGCGACGACTTCGGCCTCGGGTCGGTCGGTTCGCCGAGCAACGCGCCCGCGGCGATCTCCGCGGCGGCGGTCTCGAACCTGCACGTCTTCGGCAGTGAGCTGACCGTGATGGCGCCGGACGCCCCCGCCAATCTCCAGCACGTCCCCTTCTCCTTCAACGTCCACGTGCCGACCCCGTGGGAGGAGGGCCAGACCCTGCTAGACGTGGGCGCGATCACCGGTAGCGACGGCAAGCCGGTCGAGCGGCACCTGTGCGCGCCGGCCGGGTTCGACCCGAACGATCCGCGGGCCTCGACCCTCCCGTCGGGCTCCCTCGGCGGCGCGGTCGCCCTCGTCTCGCGCGGCTTCTGCACCTTCGCATCGAAGGTCGAGCGGGTGCGCCGGGCAGGCGGCGCGGGGATCATCCTCGTCGACAACCGCTTCGGCGAGCCGAACTTCATCCCCATCCAGCTCGCGCTGAGCGGCGGGATGATCTCGGACCTCGACGGCGCCCGGCTGCGCGACTTCTTGGCCGCTCACGGCGGCCGGACCACCTTCCGCGCCTCGAGCGAGCTCGACCCCCGCGAGATCCAGACCGGCCGCAGCGGCGTCGTCACGAGCTTCTCCTCCGCCGGGCCGACGAACTTCGACCACCTGCTCAAGCCCGACGTCGCCGCGCCGGGCGGCCAGATCCTCTCGGCCACGATCCGCGAGTCGATCGGCGAGCCGTTCGCCGTCTTCGACGGGACGAGCATGGCGGCGCCGCACGTCTCCGGCGCGGCCGCGCTCCTGCTCCAGCAGCATCCGGCGTGGACGCCGCAGCAGGTGAAGTCGGCGCTGATGTCATCCGCCGGCCCGGCCTGGGGGGACACGGCGCGAACGAGCGAGGCCTCCGTGCTGCTCGAGGGCGGCGGGCTGGTGAACGTCGCCGCCGCGACCGACCCCAAGCTCTTCACGCAGCCGTCGTCGCTCTCGTACGGCTTCCTCGACACGACGAACGGCCCCGCGCGCAAGCCGCTCCTCCTCTCGCTCAGCGACGCGGGCACCGGAGCCGGCACCTGGACGGTCGAGATCCACCCGCAGGCCGGGAGCACCGGCGCGTCGATCGCCCCCGCGACCTCGGTGGTGACGCTCGCGCCCGGAGGGACGGTCGACGTGCCGATCGTGGCGTCCGCGCCCGCGCAGGCGCCGACCGGCGACAACTACGGGTTCGTCGTCCTCCGCCGCGGCACCGACCAGGTTCGCGTCCCCTACTACTTCGCCGTCGAGCTGCCCCAGATCGCGCGGGCGCCGCGGGTGACGATCAAGCGGGACCAGCTCGGCGACACGAGCAAGGGCACGAACTACGTGAGCGTGTACCGCTTCCCGACCGAGCCGTTCGGCCCGCCGCCGAGCTACAGCGGGCGGCCGATGAACGAGGACGGCGCCGAGCACGTGTACACGGTTCGGGTCAACTCCCACGTGGCGAACGCCGGGGTCGCCGTCGTCGCAGCCGGCCAGAACGCGCTCGTCGAGCCGTGGTTCCTCGGCTCGCTGAACGAGGACGACGTCCAGGGCTACGCGGGGACGCCGGTGAACGTGAACTCGCTCACGTTCGAGTACCAGTTCGACAACGGCGTCGCGGCGATCGACTTCCCGCGGGAGGGCCGCTACTTCGTCTCGGTCGACTCGCGCGCCGACCCCTACACCGACGAGCCCCTTCGCGGGCCCTACCTGCTCCACTACTGGCAGGACGACGTCACCCCGCCCAGGCTGCGCTTCCTGACCCGGCGCGTAAGCGCCGGCCGGCCGATGCTCGCGGCGATCGTCACCGACCGTGGCGCTGGGGTTGATCCGCTCTCGCTCGTGGTCGGCTACCGGCAGACGCTCCTGCTCGCCGCGCTCTACGACCCCGTCTCCGGGCTCGCCCTCTGGCCGCTCGGCGGGGCGCCCAAGGTTCGGGTCGGGAGGACGCCGATGATCGTGGTCGGCTCCGACTACCAAGAGTCGAAGAACCTCGACCAGGCGGGCGCCAACATCCTCCCGAACACGGCCTTCCGCTCGCTCAGGTTGCGCGCGGTCGCCGGACCGACCGTGACGTGGCTCCTGCCGAAGGCGCTCTCGTGCGCCGCCAGGAACGAGGGGCTCTTCGTCACCGCCGGGTCGTCGCGGGGAGTCCGGAGCGTGCGGTTTTTCGACGGGCGGCGCCGGATCGCCCGCGTGACACGCGGCATCGAGGGCCTCTACGCAGCCCAGTGGAAGACGCGGAAGGCGCACCGGGGCCGGCATCTGCTCCGCGCCGTCGTGACCGACCGCCGCGGCGCCCGGGCAACCGCCCTCCGCGTCGTGCGCGTGTGCCGGATGTAGCCGTCGTCACCGGCGGCTCGAGCGGGATCGGAGCAGCGATCGCCCGCAAGCTGGCCGAGAAGGGTTGGCACTGCGTCCTGATCGCGCGAGGCGAGGAGCGCCTGCGTGCGCTCGCCGGCGAGCTCGACGCCGAGTGGGAGACCTGCGATGTCGGCGACCGGGAGGCCGTCGACCGGACCGCGGCGGCCATCCGGAAGCGCCACCCGGCGATCAAGCTGCTCGTGAACGACGCGGGCATCCGTGGGCGCGGAGGCTTCCTCCGCGCCGAGCCGGAGCGGATCGACGAGGTGACCCGGACGAACTACTTCGGCGGCGTGTGGTGCCTGCGGGCCTTTCTCCCCGCGCTGAAGGCGGCCACACCGTCGCACCTCGTCAACGTCGTCTCGGTCGCCGGCACCGTCACCGCAGGCGAGGCCGGCCCGTACACGGCCTCCAAGCACGCGCAGCTCTCGTTCTCGCGGTCCTCGCGAAGCGAGCTGCGGCCGTACGGAATCCGCGTGCACACGGTGCTGCCAGGCTTCGTCGAGACCGAAGGCTTCCCGCAGCTGGCTCGCTTCGAGAACCGGCTCGTGCGCGCGCTCGTGGTTGAGCCGGAGCTCGTCGCGGAGCGGGTCGTCCGGGCGGTCGAGCGCGATCGCCGCGAGCTGTTCGTCCCGCGGTGGTACCGGGTCGCGCCCCTGGCCCAGGCCTTCGCTCCGGGGCTAGTCGCACGGCTCGGCAGGCGTGGGATTCGCCCGGCTGGGGACTAAAATCTCTCCATGGCAGGACCGCTCACCGCGGAGGAGGTCGCGCGGGTCGCCGAGTTCCGT
Organism: Gaiellaceae bacterium; assembly: GCA_036506915.1. GTDB lineage: Bacteria > Actinomycetota > Thermoleophilia > Gaiellales > Gaiellaceae > AC-32. The sequence goes on from DASXQY010000034.1 coordinate 7,747, forward strand.
GCTGCGTTGCGCCAGTTCCTGCGCAGAAGCGAGCGCAATGCCCGGGCGGCCGGTCTGACCCCGCAGCGCTACCTGCTGCTGTTGATGATCAAGGGGGCCGCCGACCACAGCGAGCAGTCGACGGTGACGGAGCTCTCCGATCGGCTCCAGCTCGCCCAGAGCACGGTCACCGAGCTCGTGCGCCGCGCCGAGGAGATCGGGCTCGTCGAGCGCGAGCGCTCCCCCGCCGACGGGCGGATCGCACACCTGCGCCTGACCGCCGAGGGCGAGAGACGGCTGGCCCGGTCGTTCACGAGCAACGAGAGCGAGCGGCGGGCGCTCCGCGACGCATTCCGTCACCTCGAGGGGCGGGTTCTTCAGTCGTAGGGAAGAGAACGGCCCCGGTCCCCGTTCTGAAAGCCGAGTGAGGATCGAGCTTCTGTACTGGCGGGAGTGCCCGTCGTACCCGGAGGCGCAGCAGCTTCTCGAGGACGTGCTCGCGGCGCAGGGGATCGACCAGCCGGTCGACGTGCGCGAGGTGACCACCGACGAGGAGGCGCAGCGGCTGTCCTTCCCGGGCTCGCCGACGATCCGGATCGACGGGCGCGACATCGATCCCGCCGGGACGGCCGAGCCGCCGGCGCTGACCTGCCGGATCTACTACCTGCCCGACGGGCGCGCGTCGCCCGTTCCAACCCGTGAGCAACTGGAGGAGGCACTGAGATGAGCGTTGCCCTTGGCGCCGAGGCGCCGCAGTTCGACCTGCCCGGCGTGGACGGGCAGAACCATTCGCTGGACTCGTATGGCGACGCGGAGGCGCTCGTCCTGATCCAGTCCTGCAACCACTGCCCGTACGTGCAGGCGTGGGAGGACCGGATGAGCGCGATCGCCCGCGACTTCGCCGACCGCGGCGTGCGCGTGGTGGCGGTCAACTCGAACGACGCGGAGCACTATCCGGCCGACTCGTTCGAGGAGATGCGCAAGCGTGCGGAGGCGCGCGGGTTCGCGTTCGACTACCTGTACGACGAGCCGCAGGCGATCGCGCAGACGCTCGGCGCCGAGCGGACGCCGGAGGTCTTCGTCTTCGACCGCCACCGCCGGCTGGTCTACCACGGCGCGATCGACGACAACCGCGACGAGACCGGCCTGCAGCAGCAGTACCTCCGGGACGCCCTCGATGCGGTCCTGTCAGGCGACGACCCGCCGGTGAGCGAGACCCCGGCGGTCGGCTGCACCGTCAAGTGGAGGTGACACTTCCGTGACGGTGTCCTGACACCGGGCGGCGCTAGCGTTTTTCGAGTAGGTACCAGCCGAGGTCGGCGGCGTAGTTCGGCGGGGCCAGCGTCGCCGCGTGCTCCCGTGCCTCGCCCTCGCAGCCGGCTAGATCCAGATACGCGTCGAGGTCGCGGAGCTCGCTCTCGAACTCCGCCTTGAGGAGCACGAGACTGTTCGACTCGAACAGGCCGCGCAGGTCGACGTCGGCGAGGGCGCGGACATGAGAGGGGTCGCGGGCCCGCTCGAAGCGGTTCAGCTCCACGGCGGCGAGCGGGTCGACGGGCGCGATCTGGTCAACCACGAGCAGGCGTCCGCGCGGCCGCGTCACCCGAACCAGCTCGGCCATCGCCAGCTCCGGGCGCGGGATGTGGTGGAGCGTCCGCAGCGTGCCGGCGAGGTCGAAGGAGCCGTACTCGAAGGGCAGCTTGGTCGCGTCGCCCTCGACGAAGCTCGCGTTCGGAAAGCGCTCCGCCCGCTTGCGCGCCTGGTCGAGCAGCTCCGGGACGAGGTCGACGCCCACGACCTCGCGCACGTGCGGCGCCAGGGCGAACGCGAGCGCTCCCGAGCCGGTGCCGGAGTCGAGTGCCCGCTCGACTCCGGCGGGCGCGACGAAGCGCACGACGCGCTCCTCGAGCTCCGCGGCGCGGGCGTCCTGCAACGCCGCGACTCGGTCAGCCGTCTTCGCGAACCGCTCCCGCGTGGCGTCTTGCATAGTCGAGCGCGTCCTCCTTCGTGGCGATCGTACCCGCCGCGCGCTCCTCCTCGATCTGCGCGAGCAGGCGGCCGATCTCGGGACCGGGCGGCAGGCCGAGCTCGTCCCCGCGCACGAGGGGCTCGTCCGGATCGCTCACCCGCGCCTGCAGAACAGTGTCCGAGAGCTCCTCGGCTCTGACGAACGCGAGCGCCTCCAGCGCCCAGGGCTCGGTGGAACGCCGGAAGCGGAAGATCTCGCGAGGCGAGTCGTCCGCGGGCCGGTGGGCAGAGAGCAGGCTCCGCGCGTAGCGGCGAAGCTCGTTCGACACCGGGAAACGGCGGAGCCCTGCTCCGAAGATCGCGACGAGGCGATAGTCGGGCGAGTCCACCCGTTCGAGCCGGTCGTCGATCCGTCCGCCCAGCGGCTCGAGCAGGCCGAGGTCGTCGAGGCGCCGGTAGCCCCCCGGCGAGAGCCGCCTCAGCTCGCCGAGGATCCGCTCGCCCGCCGGCTCAGCGACCAGCTCCGCATGCTCGCGCACGAGCCGTTCCGTGTCGTCATCGAGCCGGAGGTCGAGCTCGTCTTCGAGCCGCACCGACCGCAGGAGGCGGAGCGGGTCGTCACGAAAGATGCTCTCCCGGACCGCGCGCAGCCGCCGGGCGTCGAGGTCGTCCACGCCGCTGAACGGATCGACCGGGTCGCCACCTCCCAGCGGGCGCGCGATCGCGTTGATCGTGAAGTCGCGCGTGGCGAGGTCGTCCTCGAGGGTCGCCCGCAGCGGGGTGAAGTCGACGGTCCGGCCGTCCTCGAGCGCGACCCGCCAGGCGCCGTGCCGCTCCGACAGCCGGAAGGGCGCGCCGCCCGTGCGCTTCGCGTAGGCGCGGGCGGCGCGCTCGGGCTCGCGGCAGGCGATGTCGAGATCGACGAGCTCCCGCCCGAGCAGCTCGTCGCGGACGGCGCCGCCGACGACCCACGCCTCCTCGCCGGCGAGCACCTCCTGTGCCGTCTCAACCACGCTACGCGTCCTTGTATCCCGCGATGGCCAATCCATCGTTCGGCCGATGCCGCAGCTCCGCGCCTTCACGCATCCACTACCACCCTTCGGGCTCGCCGAGGATCGGAGTTGATCCCGCAGACGAGCTCGTAATTGATCGTCCCGGCGACGCGGGCGTGGTCCTCCGCGAGCACGCCGTCGCCGAGGATCGTCACCGGCGTGCCGGCCGGCTCCTCGTGCGACAGCTCGACCGCGAAGGCGTCCATCGACACCGTTCCGACCACGCGCCTCAACTCGCCGCCGACGAGCACCTCGGTGCCCGTCAGGTCGCGCCGGAAGCCGTCCGCATAGCCGACCGGAACGATCCCGATCCAGATTGCTTTCTCGGCCACGAACCGCCGGCCGTAGCCAACGCTCTCGCCCGGCTCGAGCCGCTTGACCTGCGCGAGGTGGCTGCGCCACGACAGCGCGGGCTCGAGACCGTCGGCGCCCGGATCCTCGCCGAAGGGCGAGAGCCCGTAGAGCGCGATCCCGCACCGCGCCGCGTCGAACCGGGAGGAGGGAAGGCGGAGGGCGCCCGCGCTGTTCGCGATGTGGCGGGTCAACCGGCGATAGGGCTCGGTCGCCCGCTGAAAGCGCTCGACCTGCTCCTCCGCGAACGCCGGGTCCGAATCCGCCGTCGCCAGGTGCGACATCAGCCCGACGACCTCGGCCGGCGGCGCCGGAAGCTCCGAGAGCCCCCAGCGCCCCATCCCGGTGTCGAGCTTCAGATGCGCGCTGATTCCCTCCGGGATCTCGCCGTCGGCGATTACCAGCTCGAGCTGAGCCTCCCGGGCCTGCGCGACCTCTGCGGCAGCAGTCGGCCCCATGACGAGGATCCGCGGATCCGGAAACTCGGCCCGCAGCTCGAGCGCTTCCGGCACGGTCGCCACGCAGAGCGCGCCCGCGCCCTCGTCGACGACGGCCCCCGCGACGTCCACCGCGCCGTGCCCGTAGGCATCGCCCTTCACCACCGCCCAGAGCTGGGCGCCCTCGAGCGCGCGGAGGACCGTCCTCGCGTTGCGCCTCACAGCCCCGAGGTCGACGGTCAGCTCAGACCGGTGCATCGTCCCGTCCCGGTGTCCCCAGCTGCACGTCCCGCAGCCAGAGCTCGAAGAGGGGGTCGACGAAGACCGTCTGCCCCTCCTCGTCCTCGAGCTCGGCCTTCGCCAGCAAGGAACGAACCGCGTAGTGGGCGCCCGATTTCTTCAGGTCGACGGCCCCGAGGGCGCGGGCCCCGTACGGAGCCTCCGGGAAGAGCGCGATCGCCCTGAGGGCCCGCTGCTCGTTCGCCTCCAGGCCACGCCAGAGCGCCTCGAACTCGGCCGCGACCTGCGTCTTCGTCCTCGCGAGCGCCGCCTGCCATGCGTCCTCGTCCGCCTTCCCTCCGCGGGGCACCTCATCCCAGAGGCGGTGCGCGAGCAGCATCGCCCGCTGCGGGTGCCCTCGCGCGGCCGCGAGCAGGGCGTCGAGGACCCGGTCGGCGCTTCGCTTCGTGCGTCCGAAGCGCTCGCCGATGTACGTGGCGACGTCGGGATCGGCGAGCCGGCCGAGGCGCAACGGCTCCGCCTGGCCGTAGAGCGGCCGGCCCTTGACGTCGAACAGCTCGCGCATCATCCCGGGCTCGGAGCCCGAGAAGACGTACGAGGCGGACTCGCCCTGGTGCTGGATGTGGCTGCGGAGGAGCTTGTCGAAGTCCTGCACCTTCGCGACGTCCTGGAACTCGTCGAAGGCGACGAGGACGCGCGAGCCGCTCCGGTCGGCGACCCGTTCCGGCAGGTCGAGGAGCGCGTGGAGCGCCGGCAGCGGGCTCGTGCGCGGCTCGAACTGGAGCTTGACCGAGATCCCCGGCGCGCCGAGCGAAAGGCCGAGCCCGCTCGTCCGGAGGATGCTCTCGATCGTCTTGCGGATCGTGCCGCGAAGCTGCGCGTAGGCCCGCTCGATCCGGATGGTGACGTCCGCGAGGCTGAGCACGCCGTAGAGGTCGACCAGAACGGGAACCATCTTGGCCTCTCGCTCGGCGTCCTCGAGCGTCTTCCTCAGGAGGCTCGTCTTGCCGAACCGGCGCGGCGCGTAGAGGCGGACGTAGTGACCACCGCCCGCGAGCCCGAGGAGCTGCGCGATCTCCGCCTCCCGGTCGAGCACGTCGGCGGGGGCGACCGGTCGTGAGTAGACGAACGGGTTCGCGTCCGGAGGCATCGGCGCAGGTTACCAAGTGGTTCAGCCGGACTGAACCGAATGGTTCGGCATTGCTGAACCGCTCAACACGTCAGGCAGCTCGCGGAGGATGTCGCTCGCCACGGAGCCGGCCTGCGGGACGAGCGTCGACGCAACTCCCTGAGCGGCGGCCGCGGCGGCCGCGGCGAGCCGGCCGTCCAACCCCTTCGCCAGGAAGGCCGCAACGATCCCGGTGAGGACGTCGCCACTCCCGGCGGTTGCGAGGGCGGGAGTTCCCAGCGCGGAGACGATCATGCCCTCCCCCGGCGCGGCGACGATCGTGTCGGCGCCCTTGAGCAGGCAGACCGAGCCGAAGCGCGCCGACCCTCGCCGCGCAGCCTCCAGCCGATGGGCAGAGACCCAGCTCGAGTCCCGCTCGAGCAGCCGCGCGAGCTCGCCCTCGTGCGGGGTCAGCACCGTCGGCCCGGCCCGCTCGAAGGGCTCCAGCTCGAACAGCGCATCGGCGTCGACGACCGCCGGCCGGTCGAGCTCGTGGAGCAGCCGCAGGACGACCTCCTTCGGCCCGGGCCCGCGCCCGAGCCCCGGCCCGAGCGCCACGGCGCCTGCCTTCGCGCCAAACTCGACGATCGCGTCGATCGCGCGTGGCGAGATCAGGCCGTCGTCCTCCGGGCACGGGAGCTTGACCGCCTCGAGCAGCCGCTGCTCGAACACGCGCAGCGTCGACTCCGGGACGGCCACCGCGACGTACCCGGCATCGGCGCGAAAGGCTGCTTCGGCAGCGAGGCACGGCGCACCGGTCAAGCCGGGCGAGCCCCCGACGACCAGCACCGTCCCGGCCGAGTACTTGTTCTCGTCGGGTTGCTTGCGCGGTACGAGCCGGAGGATCTCAGGGGTGACGAGCCGGTGCTCCGTCTCGAGCGGCTCGAGCCCGATGTCGGCGACTACCACCTCGCCCGCGTGGAAGCGCCCGGGAGCGACCGCCAGGCCGACCTTCAAGCCGTGGAAGGTCACGGTCAAGATCGCCTCCACGCAGGCGCCGGCGATCTCGCCCGTCGACGCGTCGACGCCCGAGGGGAGGTCGACCGAGACCACGGGAGCGTGCGTGGCGTTGATCGCCTCGATGGTGGCCGCCGCCTCCTCGCGCGGCTCGCCGTGGAAGCCGGTGCCGAAGAGGGCGTCGATCACGACGTCGGCGTCCGAGAGCGGTGCGTCTTCCACGGGCCGGGCCGCCCGCCCGGCCGACTCGAGCACCTCCAGGGCGATTCGTCCGTCGCCGCCGTTCGCGCCTCCGCCGCAGACGCCGACGAACCTCCGGGCATCCGGGAAGCGCTCCATCGCGGCCTCGGCGACCGCCCGCCCGGCCCGCTCCATCAGCTCGCGGACGACGTGGCCCCCCTCCGCCTGCTTCATCTCGGCGGCCGTGTAGAGCGGCTCAAACATCCGAGACGACGCAGACGGCGGTGGCGAGCTCGCGCGAGTGCGTCATCGAGAGCTCGATCCGGTCCGCGCCGACCCGCTCGGCCCACGCCTTCGTGCGGCCGGAGAGCGTCACGCCGGGCTTGGGACGGCCCGCGATCTCGATCTCGCGCCAGGTGAAGCGAACCCCGGAGCCGAGCGCCTTGCCGACCGCTTCCTTGCCGGCGAAGCGCGCCGCGTAGTGCTGGGGCGGGTTCGGGCGAGCGTCGCAGTAGGCGCGCTCGGCCTCCGTGAAGCAGCGCTCGCGAAACCCGGGGTACCGCTGCAACGCGCGCGCGATCCTCGGGATCTCGATCAGGTCGACGCCAACCCGCATGTTACGACCGTTGTTCGAGCCACTCGGGCAGCGTGGCAATCGACTCGATCACGCCGTCCGGCTTCACGGTCGATTCGTCGAGCGCCTCCTGGCGGAACTTGCCCGTCTGCACGAGCACCGTGCGCAGGCCAAACGCCGACGCGCCGGCGACGTCCGCCTCGACGTCGTCGCCGACCATCCACGTCTGTTCCGGCTCGTCCTCCAACGCGTCCAGCGCGGCAGCGAAGTAGGCCGCGCTCGGCTTCCCGAGAACCATCGCCTCGGTTTCGGCGGCGTACTCGAGCCCGGCCACGAAGGCCCCCGCGTCGAGCAGGGCTCCGCGGGACGTCTGCCACCAGCGGTTCTTGTGCAGGCAGTAG
>DASXQY010000035.1:0-1755 GCA_036506915.1 Gaiellaceae bacterium
GACGACGTGTGCGGAGCCGGCCGACGCCGCAACGAGCACGACGAGCGCCGCCTCCGTGGCGTACGCGACCGAGGAGAGCGGGTCGGAGGCGAAGATCGGGAGCGCGAGCCACTTCGGGAGCAGCGTCTCCTCGAGCTGCCCAGTCGCCATCGCGCGGCCGACGACGAGCCGCTTGACGCCGGGCCGCCGTTCCCGCTCGGTTGTGGTCACGCCTCGAGCGCCCGCAGCGCCTCCTCGAGCGAGCCGTGCAGGCGGCGTTCGCGCTCTCGGGCGTAGAGCGGGCCGCTGCCGTCCGTCAGGAGCCGCTCGACGAGGAGGACCCCGCGCGGCCGCACCGGCCGGCCGACGTCCTCCAGTACCGCCGCGATCCGCAGGAAGAGCTCTGCCTCCGCCCGCGCGGCGCCGCGATTGAGCGGCGAGGCACTCGGCAGGACCCGCGCCCGCGATGCCTGCAGAACGTCGAGGATCGACTCGGCGACCTCGCGCCGGTGCTCGTCAGAGCACAGCTCGTTCGTCCGCCATGCGAGCCGCGGCGACGGCAGCGTCGAGGCGATCAGCTCGGCGTCCGCGTCGCGACGGGCGGCCGCGAGGCGCCGGCGCTCCCGGAGATTGGTGAGGACCTGCACCGCCGCACGGTACGGCCGGGCGTCTCAACACCGTCTTAGGATTCCGGGGCCACGAACCGGTACCCGACGCCGGTGGCGGTGACGATGAGCCGTGGCCGCGCGGGGTCGCGCTCGACCTTGCGGCGGAGCTGCGACACGAACACGTGCAGATAGTTGGACTCGCGCTGGTAGCCGGGCCCCCACACCGCACGCAAGATCGCGGCGTGCGTCATCAACTTCCCCTCGTTCTCGGCGAGGACGCGGAGCAGGTCGAACTCGTGCGGGGTGAGGTGAACCGGTTCGCCGTCGCGGCGGACGGACCGTGACTCGCGATCGATCTCCAGCGGCCCGATCCGCAGCACCGGCTCGGCGGTCGGCCCGGCCCGCCGCAGCACCGCGCGCAGCCGGGCGAGGAGCTCGCCCAGCGCGAACGGCTTCGTCACGTAGTCGTCCGCGCCTGCGTCGAGGGCCGCGATCTTCTCGTCCTCCTCGCCGACCGCGGACACGAGGACGATCGGGACGTTGGACCGGAGGCGCACCTCACGGCAGACGTCGGTGCCCCGCCCGTCCGGGAGCAGCAGGTCGAGCACCACTGCGTCGGGCGGCGTTCGTGCGATCGCCTCGATCGCACCCGACGCCGTCTCGGTCGTGTCGACGGTGTACCCGGCGCCGCGCAGGTTCGTCGCGAGCGTGTGGAGGAACCGCGGCTCGTCGTCCACCACGAGGAGGCGGCCGCTCATCCGCGCACCGACGCCGGCACGGCCTCGGCCGGCAATGCGAGGACGAATGACGAGCCGCCGCCCGCGCGCGCCTCGACCCACAGCCGGCCGCCGTTCGCGATCGCGAACGCGCGCCCGATCGCAAGACCGAGCCCGGCTCCGCCGCTCCCCGTTCCGTGGTGAAACGGCTCGAAGATCGACTCGCGCTCGCCCGCCGGAACTCCGGCGCCGCGGTCCTCGACCCGGAAGATGATCTCGCCGCCGCTCGCGTCTGCGCGAACCGTCACCGCCTCGTCCGAGAACTTGAGCGCGTTGTCGAGCAGGTTCACGAGGATGCGCTCCACCTGCGCGGCGTCGACGCGCACCGCAGGCAGGTCGCCCGGGAGGTCGACGTCGATCCGGGCGGCGCCGGGCAGCTCGTCGAGCGCCTG
>DASXQY010000036.1:0-3013 GCA_036506915.1 Gaiellaceae bacterium
GACCGTCACGGTCCTCTTCTGTGACGTCACGGGCTCCACGGAACTGGGCGAACAGCTCGACCCCGAGAGCCTTCGGCGGGTGATGGCGCGCTACTTCGAGGTCGCGAACGGCGTGATCGAGCGCCACGGCGGCGCGGTCGAAAAGTTCATCGGCGACGCGGTGATGGCCGTCTTCGGCGTTCCCGCGGTGCACGAGGACGACGCGCTGCGCGCCGTTCGGGCCGCAGCCGAGCTTCGCGACGCGCTTGGCGGCCTCAACGCCGAGTTGGCCGAGTCCTACGGCACGCGCCTCGAGCTGCGGACCGGCGTGAACACGGGCGAAGTGGTGACCGGGACGGAGGAGCGGCTGGCGACTGGGGACGCAGTGAACGTGGCCGCCCGCCTCGAGCAGGCGGCCCAGCCCGGCGAGGTGCTGCTAGGTGACGAGACGCTGCGGCTCGTCAGGGACGCGGTCGAGGTCGAGCCCGTCCCGGCGCTGGAGCTGAAGGGCAAAGCAGATCCTGTTCCGGCCTTCCGACTCCTGAGGGTTACCGCCGGCGAGCCGGAAGCCCGCCGGCAGACGGTGCCGATGGTGGGCAGGGACCGCCAGCGCCAGCTCCTCGACGATGCCTTCGCGAACGTGGTCGGCGAGCGGTCCTGCCATCTCTTCACGATTCTCGGAACCGCAGGCGTTGGCAAGTCGCGCCTGGTGGCGGAGTTCCTCCAGAGCCTCGACGGCGCGACCGTCGTAGGCGGGCGCTGTCTCTCCTACGGCGATGGGATCAGCTACTGGCCGGTGACCGCGGCGGTGAAGGAGCTGCTCGGATCCTCGCCGGACGATGAACTCGCCCAGCTGGGCTTCGATCCCACGACGGCGCAGGCGCTCGACCCGATCCTCGGGCGGCAGAAGCTGGCTAGTTCGCCTGAGGAGATCTCTTGGGCGGTGCGCAAGCTCTTCGAAGCCGCCGCTGCCCGCCGCCCGCTGGTGATCGTGTTCGACGATCTGCACTGGGGAGAGCCCGTCTTTCTCGACCTCGTCGAGCACATCGCCGACTTCAGCCGTGACGCGCCGATCCTGCTGCTTTGCATGGCGCGTCCGGAGCTGCTCGACCGCCGCTCGGCCTGGGGAGGCGGCAAGCTCAACGCGACCAATGTCCTGCTTGAGCCGCTCTCGCCCGACGAGACCGAGGAGCTGATCGAGCGGCTTCTCTCCGGCGCGCAGCTCGACTCGTCCCTCCGCGAGCGCATTCTCGAGTCAGCCGGCGGCAATCCGTTCTTCGTCGGCGAGATGCTCACGATGCTCGCGGAGCGCACCGACGGGAAGCGCTCGGCCGAGATCGCGGTTCCGCCGACAATCCAGGCGTTGCTCGCGTCGCGTCTCGACCAGCTCGACGACGCCGAGCGAAGGGTGCTGGAGCGGGGCGCCGTCGAGGGCCAGGTGTTCCACCGCGGAGCCGTGGTCGCGCTGGCGCCCGACGAAGGGCAGGTGGACGGCCGGCTGATGACGCTCGTCCGCAAGGATCTCGTTCGGCCCGAGCAGTCGCTCCTGGCTGGCGACGACGCATTCCGATTCCGCCACCTGCTGATCCGTGACGCCGCCTATGAGGCCCTGCCGAAGGCGACGCGGTCGGAGCTGCACGAACGCTTTGCCGATTGGCTCGAGTCGAACGCGCCCGACCTCGTGGAGCTCGACGAGATCGTCGGCTACCACCTCGAGCAGGCCTACACCTACCGCAGCGAGCTAGGCCCGCTTGACGACGTCGCGCGCGCACTCGCTCCGCGCGCGGCCGAGCGGCTGCTCGCCGCCGCGAAGCGCGCTTTCGAGCGCGGTGACCTTCCAGCCGTCGAGAGCATGTCGCGACGCAGCGTCGTCCTCGCGCATTCCGGCAGCACGACCCACCGCGAGGCGCAGCTTCAGCTGGCGCGGGTGCTCCTTGCGATGGGCGAGGACGTGGTCGCACGCGAAGTCCTAAAGGAGCTCGTCGCCTTCGCAGAACACGCCGGAGATGCGGCGAGCCTCAACAAGGCGCGGCTCGTAGAGCTCGAGTTGAGGGTCGGGCACGACCCGACCGCGTGGCTGGGCGAGGCCCGCGTCGAGGTGGGCGAGGCTGAGAGCGAGCTGGCTCGCGTGGGCGACGACGAGGGGCAGGCCTGGGCCGCAAGGCTCGCCGGCAACTTCTCGGCGTGGCTGGGCAGGACTGACGACGCGGAGCGCGCTTGGGCGCGTGGTCTTAAGCATGCGAGGCGCGCCGGCAGTTCCGGGCAGATCGCGGAGATCCTCGCGTGGCGATGTTGGGCACTCTGGTGGGGTCCGACGCCGGCGGCCGAGGGCGTTCGAGAGGCCGACGAGATCATGGAGCAGGCGACTGGCCATCCGCCGCTGAAGGCGATCGCGATGGTCGTCCGCGGCTGCCTGAAGGGATTCCAGGGACACATCGAAGAAGGGCGGTCGGAGCTACGAGCGGGAAGGGCGTTGTTCTTCGAGCTGGGGGACCTGCAACATTCGGCCGGGACGGGGATGATCGAGGCCGACCTCGAGCTGGCCGCGGGGAATCCTGCCGCGGCCGACGCCGTCTTACAAGAGAGCTACGAGTTCATGAGCAAAACCGCCGAGACCGGGTACCTGGCGACGATCGTCGATCTCCGCGCGGTTGCGGCGCTCGATCTGGGGCGCGAGGACGCGGCGCTGGCACTTGCGGACGAGGTCGAGCGGATCGCCTCGCCCGACGATATCGAGCCGCACGTCCGGCAGGCCTGCGTTCGGGCGAGAGTGCTCGCGCGCCGGGGAGATCACGACTCGGCCGCGAAGTCGATCCAGGCCGCTGTTGCGCGCGGCGGGGAGACCGATTACCTCACCGTGCAGGCGTACACCGCGATCTCTCTCGCCGAGGTAGAGCGGCTCGCTGGCCGGCCGGACGGCGAGCGAGGCGCGCTCGAGGACGCCCTTCGCATCTCCGAGCAGAAAGGCGACCTGCTCACGGCCGAGCGGGTTCGCGACCAACTCGGCGAGCTCAGCAACGTGGCCTCGTCCTAG
>DASXQY010000037.1:0-3013 GCA_036506915.1 Gaiellaceae bacterium
GACCGTCACGGTCCTCTTCTGTGACGTCACGGGCTCCACGGAACTGGGCGAACAGCTCGACCCCGAGAGCCTTCGGCGGGTGATGGCGCGCTACTTCGAGGTCGCGAACGGCGTGATCGAGCGCCACGGCGGCGCGGTCGAGAAGTTCATCGGCGACGCGGTGATGGCCGTCTTCGGCGTTCCCGCGGTGCACGAGGACGACGCGCTGCGCGCCGTTCGGGCCGCAGCCGAGCTTCGCGAGGCGCTTGCAGGTCTCAACGCCGAGCTCGCCGAGGCATACGGCACGCGCCTCGAGCTGCGCACCGGCGTGAACACGGGCGAAGTGGTTACTGGTACGGAGGAGCGGCTGGCGACCGGAGATGCCGTCAACGTCGCCGCCCGCCTCGAGCAGGCGGCCCAGCCCGGCGAGGTGCTGCTCGGCGGTGAGACGCTGGGGCTGGTCAAGGATGCGGTCGAGGTCGAGGCCGTGGCGCCGCTCGAGCTAAAAGGCAAGGCCGAGCCGGTGCCGGCCTTCCGCTTGCTCGGCGTGACGGCCGGAGAGCCGGGCGCCGGGCGGCAGACGGTGCCGATGGTGGGCCGGGAGCGGCAGCGCCACCTACTCGACGACGCGTTCGCGAACGTCGTCGGCGAGCGCGCGTGTCACCTCTTCACGATTCTCGGCACCGCAGGCGTCGGCAAGTCGCGCCTGGTCGCAGAGTTTCTCGAGAACGTCGACGGCGCGACGGTGATCGGCGGGCGGTGCCTCTCCTACGGCGAGGGCATCAGCTACTGGCCTGTCACCTCTGCCCTGAAAGAGCTGCTCGGGTCCGCGCCGGACGAGATGCTCGCGGAACTGGGCTTCGATCCCGCGACCGCGCGGGCCCTCGACCCGATCCTCGGCCGCGAGACGGTGGCGAGCTCGCCTGAAGAGATCGCCTGGGCCGTGCGTAAGCTCTTCGAAGCGGCGGCCGCCCGTGGCCCGCTCGTGGTCGTGCTCGACGATCTGCATTGGGGAGAGCCCGTCTTTCTGGACCTGGTCGAGCACATCGCCGATTTCAGTCGCGATGCTCCGATCCTGCTGCTCTGCATGGCGCGTCCGGAGCTGCTCGACCGCCGCTTGTCGTGGGGAGGCGGCAAGCTGAACGCGACCAACGTCCTGCTCGAGCCGCTCTCGGCGGACGAGACGGAGGAGCTGGTCGAGCGGCTGCTCTTCGGTGCTCGGATCGATAGTTCTCTCCGGGCGCGGATCTTGGAGGCAGCCGGCGGCAATCCGCTGTTCGTCGCCGAGATGCTGGCGATGCTCGCCGATCGCGGCGATGGAAACGGATCGGCCGAGATCGCCGTTCCTCCGACGATTCAGGCGCTGCTCGCGTCGCGGCTCGACCAGCTCGACGATGCCGAGCGCCGTGTGCTGGAGCGAGGAGCGGTCGAGGGCCAGGTGTTCCACCGGGGAGCGGTGGTCGCGCTCGCGCCCGAGGAGGGCCAGGTGGATGGCCGGCTGATGAAGCTCGTCCGCAAGGATCTCGTTCGTCCCGAGCAGTCCTTGCTCGTCGGCGACGATGCATTCCGGTTTCGCCACCTGTTGATCCGTGACGCCGCCTATGAGGCGCTTCCGAAGGCGACCCGCGCCGAGCTCCACGAGCGCTTCGCCGACTGGCTCGAGCAGAACGCGCCTCAGCTCGTCGAGCTCGACGAGATCGTCGGCTACCACCTCGAGCAGGCCTACACCTACCGGAGCGAGCTCGGCCCGCTCGACGATGCAGCGCGGGCTCTCGCTCCGCGCGCGGCGGATCGCCTGCTCGCCGGCGCGAGACGCGCTTTCGACCGCGGCGACCTTCCGGCTGTCGAGAGCCTGGCTCCACGGAGCGTGGCGCTCGCTTCGCGCGGCAGTGGGACGCACCGGGAGGCCCTCCTGCAGCACTCCAGGGTCCTGCTCGCAGTTTCCGACTCCGCGGCGACACGGGAGGTGCTGAAGGAGCTCTCCGCCGCAGCCGAGCTAGCGGGCGATGCGCGCATCTACAACCGGGCGCGGCTCGTCGGGCTCGAGCTCGAGACCGAGCACGACCGAACAGCGTCGATGCGTGCGGCGCTTGCCAAAGCGGAGGATGCCGGGAGCGAGCTCGCGCGGCTCGGCGACGACGAAGGAGTGGCGTGGGCACTCAGAGTTGCCGGCAACTACGTCAGCTGGCTCGGCAGCAGCGCCGAGGGGGAGCGAAGGTGGGCGCGAGCCCTCGAGCTCGCAAAGCGGGCCGGCAGCTCGGGACAGATTGCGGACATCCTGATGTGGAGAGCCTGGGCGCTGTGGTGGGGCCCCACGCCGACGGACGAGGGAATCCGGCAGGCGACCGAGATCATCGAGCAAGGCGTCGGTCATCCCCAGCTCGAGGCGACCGCGACGCTCGTCCGTGGCTGCCTGAGGGGATGGCGAGGAGAAATCGAAGCGGGCCGCGCAGACGTCCGAGCGGGCCGGGCGCGACTTCTCGACATCGGGCAGAAAGGCAGCTGGGCGGGAACGGGAATGATCGAGGCGGACATGGAGCTCGCCGCGGGACAGCCCGCGGCGGCCGAAGCCGTGCTGCGAGAGAGCTACGAGTTCATGAGCCCGACCGCCGAGACCGGGTACATCGCGACGATCGTCGACTACCGGGCGATGGCGGCGCTCGAGCTGGGGCGCGAGGACGACGCCTTGGCCTTCGCGGACGAGGTCGAGCGGATCGCTCAGCCGGAGGACTTCGAGCCGCATGTTCGCCAAGCGTGCGTGCGCGCGAGAGTGCTCGCGCGCCGGGGAGATCACGACTCGGCCGCGAAGTCGATCCAGGCCGCTGTTGCGCGCGGCGGGGAGACCGATTACCTCACCGTGCGGGCGTACACCGCGATCTCTCTCGCCGAGGTGGAGCGGCTCGCTGGCCGGCCGGACGGCGAGCGAGGCGCGCTCGAGGACGCCCTTCGCATCTCCGAGCAGAAAGGCGACCTGCTCACGGCCGAGCGGGTTCGCGACCAACTCGGCGAGCTCAGCAACGTGGCCTCGTCCTAG
>DASXQY010000038.1:0-27914 GCA_036506915.1 Gaiellaceae bacterium
GAGACCGCCGCGCCGCTCGAATGTGCGAAGCCGGCCACCTCCGCGGCCAGCCGCGACTTTCCAGTCTTGGCGAGGCCCGAGACGACCACGACGCGGCCGTAGCCGCGGCGCGCCTGCCGCCAGGTGCCGCGAAGCCAGGCCAGCTCATGCTCTCTTCCGACCAGCGGCGTGTCGAGCTCGAGGTCGATCGGCAGCGCGGGCGCCTCGGCGGGCTGGTCAGCGACCGAAGGACGCTCCTGCGCGACGACCTCGATCAACTCTACGGGGGCCTCGAAACCTTTGAGCTCCGAACTGCCGGCCGAGGCAAAACTCACGCCGGAAATCGCGCCTACACGATCGGCCACCTGCGAGGTCACGAGCACTTGCTCGGCCGCGGCTTGCGAGCAGAGCCGTGCCGCCGTATTCAGGGAAGCGCCGCGGAAGCCGTCCTCGACTGGCACCGCCTCGCCGACGTCGATGCCCACCCCCACGAGCAGCGGCAAGGTGGGATCGGCCGCCACCTCCTCTTCGCAGACGGCCTGAAGCTCCACGGCCGCTCTCACGGCCTGATCGGGTGAGTTGAAGACGGCGAGCACCTCGTCGCCGCGGAGCTCGGTTACACGGCCGCTTCGGGCCTCTACCGCATCACGGGCGACCTCGGCGAATCTCTTTGCAAGCCGCGCCGCCTCGGCATCGCCGCGCTCCCGGGTGAAACTCGTGTAGCCGCGAACGTCGGCAATCAAGAAGGTCCGCTCGACAGGCCCTGCCGCATCGCCCATGATCGGGCCGGCGGAGCCTCGCCTGCCGCTGGCGAGGTCGCTCATTGAGCGAATGATCCCCCTGCAGTGCCCATGTTTTCAAGACCCGCGCGCGAGTTGCGATCTTTCTTCTCACCGCGTCTGCCCCATGCTGCGGTGCCAGCCGCAGGCTTCGATCGGGAGTGGAGGCGGCGGAATCGAACCCGCGTTCCACCTCCCCGATCGCAAGCGAAGTCACTAGCGGGCTGCGCGCTCGCGGATCTCGGCCCTCGTCGTGAAGACAGTGTGTTTCGTTTGGGCACTAAGGGCGATCCAGTGCCCAAACCGCGCCGAATCGACTGCACTTCGCAGGAATCCAGCTGAGTGACCCAGTGGCGTGGCGCGGGCTAGATTGCTTACAAGTAAGGCCTTTCAGCGCCCCTCATGGCCCGATCCACAACCGCTTGCCATGCAGAAGGTCGTGGGTTCGAATCCCATCATCCGCTCTTCTCTCTCTCCTCTCTTCCTCTCTCCTCTCCTTGAGCAGCGCTACCTCGAGGAACGAGACGATGCAACGATCGAGCAACCAGCAATGCCCGCGTTGTCCCTCGCGGCTCTTGGGTGGCGACGGCTACGAGGAGGCGATGGAGACGCTAAGGGCCGTGGCCGAAAAAGCGATTAGGCGACGACGAGCTCCAGGCGTAGGTTGAGGTGGGGCCGGCGAGAGAAGCGCCCTCCTGTCGGCGTTCGCTCGCCGCCCGGCCCTCTTCAGCCGGCTCGACCGCCTGTTCTAGTGTTGCCGCAACCGAACAGGAGATGGCAATGGCACTCGGGGACGAAGTCGACGAGATCTTTAGACGCGAGGTGAAGTCTCTGCCCGCTTACGCGAAGGCGCAGGCTGCGAGTGGTTCCGGGCTCGCACCGCCAGTCGACGAGATGAATCAGCTGCTCATGGGCCTGGCAAACGCGGCGCAGCGTTCGTTTCACCTGCTCGCCGATCGCATCGAGAACATGCAGAAGGCCTGAAACGTTCTGTCGATTGTCTCGGCCGCCCGGGGCCCACGACTCAAGCTGGTGCGTGCTAGCCACTCGGCTTCGATGACGCCATCGAAGGGTCCGTGACCGGGCTGTATGGCCAGTACCCGATAGGACTCAGAGTCCTGCTCGAAGGTGTCGCCGTCAGCGAGCGACGCGTCCCGCTCGATCGTGAACCGTTCGCCGCCGCTCGAGTGGATCAGTACTTCGTAGACCATGATGTCGGCACGGTAGCGCCCATGCGTCCGGTCCGCCGAGGTGCTGGCCCTGCAACTCGAACTCTGTTTGCCTAGGCTCGTGTCATCTCCCGGGCCCGGAGGCTCGATCGACGGACTTCGGGCTTTTAGCCGGAATCCTGGCCGCAGGGCCAGTCCGGCGAGTCTACTCCTCTCTGAGCGCCTTCCGAGCGAAGGGGCATAGAGTTGTCCCCGTGGTCGGCCTCATGGCAAAGATCCGCAAGTGGCTAGGGCTCGGCAAGAAGTCCTAGCCGCACCGGGAAAGAGGCGAGGCACGCCGAAAGGAACCTCGCTTAATCGGGAAGAGGGCCCGTGTCCTCGCCAAGCTCTTGCACGTACGCCACGCTCGAGCTAAAGACAGCGACTCGGACGGGCTCGTCTCCCACAAGCCGGTTGAAGAGGCCGGGACCTTGCTGGCTGAGGTGCTGGTTCACGCGATCAAAGTTCTCTGCGACCACGAAGGGCTCAATGCTGCTGAATTGGATAAGCGTCGGCATGACGACTTCCTTCCTTCGACGAGGCCGAGCCTACCGTCGATGATTCCGGTCAGGCGAGGCACGTACACTCGGCTTCATGAGCGAGGCGGAGCGCGAAGAGGCAGACGCCCGATTCAGGGCGGTGAACGAACGTTTGGACCGGCTGTTCGCCTTCCAAACTTCGATCGGCGCGAGTCTCGAGGAGCGCGTTGAGGAGTTGGAGCGACACGTAGTGACGCTCCGCAGATTTGTCCTCCTCGTCTCGCTACAGGCGAGCACTTCGCGGAAGCAGGCCCTTGAGCAGTTGGACCGGGCCCTCGATGAGATCGATCTGATCGAGAGGCCGTAGCCCAGCACCGATCCAGCCTTTCGCCGCCGGCCCTCAGAGCCCTGCGCAGCCTTCGAACTTCGCTAGACGAACTTCGAGTAGAGCGACATACCGCCGTCGACAACGATTGTCGTCCCGGTGACTGCCGCGGCAATCTCCTCCGGTTTCCCCATCCGCCCGAGTGGGATCTCCTCCTCGACGGCGTGTTCGGCCTCCGGATCATCGAGGACGAATTGGTTGATCGGCGTGACGATCGCGCCGGGGGCGATGTTCAGGAGCCGGATCTTCGGGGCGAGCTCGCGTGCGGCCGTTTCCATCAGCAGCTTCATTCCGCCCTTGCTTGCGCAGTAATGAGCAAAGCCGGGCCAGGGAATGAACTCGTGCACGCTCGAGATGTTCACGATCACGCCGCCGCTTCTGCGCGCCATCACTTTCGCGGCCTCGCGCAGGCAGAGAAAGGCACCGGTTAGGTTCGTCGTCAAGACGGCGTTCCAGTCGGCGAGCGTCATCTTCAGCAACGGCACCTGCTTCTCGATTCCCGCGTTGTTGACGAGGAGATCGAGGCCGCGGAACTCTTTCACTACCTGGGCCGTCATCTGCTCGACGTCGTCCTCGTTGCTCACGTCGGCCTGGATCGCGAGCGCGCGGGCGCCGCTCTTCTCGATCGCGGCTACGACGCTCTCGGCGGCTGAGCGCTCCTCGGGCGAGTAGTAATTGACGCAGACGCTCGCGCCCTCGCGGCCCAGACGTTCGGCGGTCGCCTTGCCGATCCCGCTGGACGCCCCGGTGACGATTGCCTTCCGGTTTTCGAGAAGCATCTCTTCCCCTTTCCGCCCGCCGCTGGGTTGACATGGACAGAATGACGGCCTTGTGGATCTGCGAGCCAGAGTGCGTGCGGCGCAGGAATGAAGCGTCTTAAGGTGGGCGCTATACCGAGAATCGAGGACTACGCGCTGATCGGCGACCTCCAGACGGGGGCGCTTGTCAGCCGAGAGGGGTCCATCGACTGGTGCTGCTTCCCCCGCTTCGACTCCGGTGCCTGCTTTGCCGCGCTGCTGGGTGAGCCCGATCACGGCCGCTGGCTCCTGGCGCCGGCCGTGGGAGTGCGACGGGCCAGCCGCCGCTATCGGAGCGACACGCTCATCCTCGAGTCCGTATTCGAGACAGACCAGGGCGCCGTGCGGATGATCGAGTTCATGCCGCCACGGGGCAAGGCCCCGGACATCGTGCGGATTGTAGAGGGGCTGGACGGGAACGTGCCAATGCGGTCCGAGCTCGTAATCCGCTTCGACTACGGCCAAATCGTTCCCTGGGTGCGCCGGGTCGATCACGCCCGCGTCGCGATCGCCGGGCCTGACGCGCTCAGCTTCCGAACGCCGGTCGAGGTGCGCGGCAGGGATCTGAGGACCGTCTCCGAGTTCACGCTCGCGCAAGGGGAGCGGGTTCCGTTTGTGCTCACCTGGTTTCCGTCGCACGAGGAGCTGCCAGAGGAGATCGACCCCGAGCAGGCGCTGAGCGACACGGAGGACTACTGGCTCCGCTGGGCCGGCTCCTGCAATCACTTGGGCGACTACCACGAGGAGATCCACCAGTCGCTGCTTGTCCTAAAGGCTCTCACCTACGCCCCGACCGGCGGGATCGTCGCCGCGCCGACGACATCGCTTCCCGAGTTCCTCGGCGGAATCCGCAACTGGGACTACCGCTTCTGCTGGCTCCGCGACGCAACGCTGACGCTCCTCGCGATGTTGAACGCGGGCTACCGCGAAGAGGCTGAGGCATGGCGCGACTGGCTTCTCCGGGCGGTTGCGGGAGATCCCGCGGATATCCAGATCATGTACGGCATCGCGGGCGAGCGGCGGCTCGACGAGCGCGAGCTCGAGTGGCTTCCCGGGTACGAGCGGTCGAGGCCGGTGCGGGTAGGGAATGCCGCTTCCGAGCAGCTCCAGCTCGACGTTTACGGAGAGGTTCTCGAGGCCGTTTACCAGACACGCGTCCACGGCGGGACGGCCGACGAGCACGCCTGGTCGCTGATGCTAAAGCTGCTCGAATGGCTCGAAGAGGGCTGGCGCAAGGAGGATGCCGGCATCTGGGAGGTGCGTGGGCCGGCCCGCCACTTCACGTATTCGAAAGTGATGGCCTGGGTCGCGTTCGACCGGGCCGTCCGCTTCCACGAGGAGTTCGGCCAGAAGGGTCCGGTTAAACGCTGGCGGGCGCTCCGAGACGAGATCCGCGCCGAAGTACTGGCGCACGGTTGGAATGACGAAAAGCAGGCCTTCACGCAGTCGTTCGGCTCCGACGAACTCGACGCGAGCCTGCTCCAGATGCCTCTCGTCGGGTTCCTTCCGGCGACCGACCAGCGAGTGGTTTCGACGGTCGCTGCCATCCAGCGCGAGCTCACGCTTGACGGGCTCGTGCTCCGTTACCGGCCTCGGGGGGACGGCAGCGTGGACGCGTTACCGGCAGGGGAGGGGGTGTTCCTCCCCTGCTCATTCTGGCTCGCCGACGTGCTAGCGCTGCAGGGAAAACTTGACGAGGGACGGGAACTCTTCGAGCGGTTGTTGGACCTGCGCAACGACATCGGTCTCCTGTCGGAGGAATACGACCCGGTCTCCGGCCGCCAACTTGGAAACTTCCCGCAGGCCTTCACGCACTTAGCGCTCGTCAATACCGCAATCGTCCTCAGCGAGGGCCGCGGCTTGCGGCACGGTCCTCCGCCGAGCTCGTAGCTCCTTGACTCCGAGCGGGAGCTCGTCGCCTGGCGAGGCAGCTTCCGCCGCCGCTTTCTGGAACTCGCGCGGTCTTTTGGAACTCGCCCTCCTCTCGCTCGCTCTCTTCTTCTCTCTTCTTGGAAGCCTCGCTAGACGGGGCTTTTTGTTGCCTCCGTTGGAATCTCGACTGACTCGCCGGGCTCGTTTTGTGCCCATTCAAGCGCCCGGTCGAACGTGCGGAGGTCCGGGCCTCTGCTCGAGCTCGTGCTCGCATGGATCCAGGACGCGGGTGAGGAGCAAGCTGTCGCGCTTGGTGGCCTATTCGCTCTCAGCATCGCGCTTCGGGCTGACCTCGCCGCACCGCCGGACCCGCCCCTGAGCGGCGGCGCGCCTGGTCGTAGACTCCTGCCGGTGGCGCCAGAGCTCCTAAAACCCGACATTCGGCCGCAACTGCGCGAGCTGCTCGCATGGTACGACGACGTACTCGAGAGAATCGCGGCCGGGGCGCTCGTGGAGCCCGGTGCGGCCGAGCGCCTGAGCGAAGAGCGGGAGTTCGCCGCTCGCCACCTCGAGCTTCTGGATGCTGACGAAGAGAGCTCGCAGGCCACGGAGTGAGCGTGATCGTGACGTGCGTGAGAATTCGGGATCGTGGAGGAGCCGCTCGAGCGTCTGACGGACGAGGTCGCCCGCAAGGACCAGCACTCGCACGTCGACGCTCAGCCAGTGCTTACGAGGTGCTGGCCCTGCAGCTCGAACTCTGTTCGCCTGGGCTCATCGCCTCGTGCGTCGAAACACGTTGGCGGCCTTCGGGCTTTCGGCCGGGGTTTCTGGCCACAGGGCCAGTCAAACGAATCTACACCTCTAAACCGCCTCCCACGCTTGCGCGCTGCGCCCCTCGAGCGCCCGAGGAACCAGGCTCATTCGTGAGCGAGGCGTCCACAGTTACCGAACGTGCGCCCGCGGCCTACACAATCAGCGTGTCGAGAGGACGGTGCTGCCGAGCGCGAGTTAAGCGTCTGGGGCTGTAGGCCCGAGCCGGGTAGACGGAGACGCAGCACCGCTGAGCGGACGAAGTAGTCGTTCGCGATCGCGATCCGTCAAGCGCCCCTCGCCACCTTCCCGAAGGACGATGTCCGGGTTTTTTGAAGTCACGCGAGTTCTTGGAACTCGCCCTTCTCACTCTCCCCCCTCGATAAGGTCGCACCTGCCCAACCGAAGGGAATCCTGTGGCCGACTACACCATCGTTTCCGTCGCCGACGTTCCCGACTTGGCGGCCGAGGTGGGTATGGATCCGGACCACTTCGAGATCCGGTTCATGCGTGAGCTCCTCGGCCTGAAAAACTTCGCCGTCACGTATGAAAGGTTCGGCGGCGGCTGGCGCGCTCCAGAGGGCCATCCGCATCGCCGTGGCCACCGCCACACGGTCCAGGAGGAGGTCTACTTCCTCGTCTCGGGGCGGGCTCAAGGGAAGCTCGACGGAGACGTCGTCGAGATCGAGCCGTGGACGGCGGTGCGAGTGCCCCCGGAGACCGCGCGATCTTTCCGAGCGGCCGGCGAGGAGGATGCCGTCTTCATCTCGATCGCAGCTCCCCAAGCCGGCCTCGATGACGTCGAGTTCCTCCCCGACTACTGGGAGGACTAGAGATCTCGCGCGTGCGGGCGGCGTGCCAGCCGAGGCCGAAGCCCTCGAAACGGTCCGCCGCCCGCTCGATCAGCGCCCGGTCATGGCGGACGAGGCCCAGGGCCCGGAGCGCGAACGGCTCCAGGTACGTCCCCGGCCGAAGCGCCCGCTTCGCCTCGTCCTCGATCCGCTCGAGGGCTCCGAGAGCAGCCAGCCCGTCGAGGTGAGCGGCCATCGAGCTGAGGTAGAACCAGTTCGCCGCTCGGACGGCCGGCTCGCCCAGTAGGGACTCGACGGCGGAGAGGTCGCGGCGGCGGAGGGCCAGCTGGAGACGGGGCGTGTCGAGGACGGTTCCGTATCCGGTCATGGAGTGCTCCTCGCCTTCCCGCTCCAGCCTTTCCAGCTCCCCCTCGTCCCCGAGATGAGCATGGGCAAGCGCGCAGACGAGCAGAGAGCGGGCGTTGCGCACGCACGGGGTGGCCCGGTTCTCGACTACGGCCTTCTCCACGCGCTGCTGGAGCTCGACGACCCCTATCCAGTTGCCGATCAGCTCCTCGAGCTCCAGCCGGCCGGAGATGCCGTGGAGGCGGTGATGGGGCGAGAGCGGGCGCGTGACCTCGTCCTGCCGCGCTGCATACCTCCGCGCCTCGTCGATCTCGCCGCAGGCCACCGCGGGGTTCACGGCAGCCGCGTAGGCGTACGCCTCGGCGTCGGGGTCGCCGAGCTCGCCCGCGATTGCGGTGCGCCGGCGACACCATTGGAGGGACTCGTCGTAGCTGCCTCGGACGAATGCCACGAGCGCCTGGACGTCGTAGCCGGACGAGCGCAGGAGGGGCTCGCCGATGCGCTCGGCGATCCGGCTCGCCTCCGCAGCGTCCTCGGGCGACTTGTCGTAGTCGGAGTAGCAGCGCGCGACGAGCGCTCGAGCGCGAGCCGAGCTATTCGCGGGCGCGAGCTCGAGCGCCCGCCCGATCCAGCCTTCGACGAGATCCGGCGGCGGGGGTGTGCCCCACATGCCGGCCCGGATCATCGTCTGAAAGGCGAGCTCGGCATGAAGCTCCGCAGCGCTCGCCTCGTCGTCTCGGGCGAGGGCGATGGCTTCTCCCAAGGCCGCCGCGAAAGCCCTGCCGTCGAACTGGAGGACGTGTGCGTGCGCGACCTCCTGCCAGATGGCGGCCTGCGCCCCTGGATCGGACTCGAGAGCGACCGCGCGCTCCAGAAGGCTGACAGCGTCCTTCAGCTCGTAGCGCCCGACGGCGAGGGCCGCGGCGCGTCGCAGCCAGGCGACGGCGTGTGCGCGCAGGCGGTCTACCTCGCCGTCGTCGTCCGGCCAAGCGAGGTCGACGTCCTCGGGGCGGACGGCCTCTGCGTAGTGGTGCGCGAGCAAGGGCGCGTGCTCGTCCCTGCCCTCTCCGACGGCTTCGAGCCAGCCCGCGAAGCGCGCGTGCAGACGGAGGCGACTGGCCTTCGTCAGGCCGGCGTAGGCGACCTCGCGGGTCAGGGCGTGCTTGAAGGTGAACTCCTCCTGTCCGAGCATCGAGGACGCGTCCTGGCGGCGGATGAAGTCGTGCTCCACGAGCAGGCCCAGGTTCAGGTCGCCGGTCTCCACCAGCTCCCGCACGGAGTCGGTCCAAAACGTACGACCGACCACCGAAGCCGCTTGGAGAGCAGCCTTGTCGGACGGGTCGAGCAGGTCGATGCGAGCGGCGAGGAGGGCTTGGACTGTGTCCGGCACGCGAAAGCCGGCGGGAAGATCCTGCGCGACCCACGTCCCGTCTTCTCGTCGGAGTACGCCCTCGTCCATCAGCGTCCGGACGAGCTCCTCGGAAAAGAAGGGATTACCCTCCGCCCGTTCGACGACGAGGGCGCGGAGGGTCGCGGGCAGCGTGGTCTGAACGAGCTCGTCCACGAGCCGGCCGGACTCGAACGACGAGAGCGCATCGAGCCGGAGCAACGCCCAGTCGTCTTCCCAGCCGGGATGATCGTCGACGAACTCCCGGCGAGCAGTGACCAAGAGCAGAAGGGGCCCAGATGCGGCTGCGAGCCCGCTCGCGAGGACGTCCAGCAGATCCTGCTCAGCCCAATGGAGGTCTTCGACGAGCACGACGGCCGGTCGGTCGGAGGCGAGTTCTCCGAGAAAGGCGCCCCAGGCGTCGAGAAGCCGGTTGCGTGCCGCGAGCGGGTGGAGGTCCCGGGGCGCCTCCAACCCGAGCGTCAACCCCAGGATCGAGCGCGGGCCGAGACGGCTGCGGACGGTCTCGGGAGAATCGCTCTCCAGAAGGCCGAAGTGATCGCGCACGATCTCGCCCAGCGGCCAGTAGGCGTTCACCTGCCCGTAGGGGCGGCAGCGCCCGACCCGGCCGAGGGGCTCGGGCGATTGTGTGCCGAGCCACTCCCAGAACTCGCGGACCAGTGTGGTCTTGCCGATGCCGGGCTCGCCGACGATGGTCACGAGATCGGGCCGTCGAGCAGCTGCAACGCCCGCGAAAGTGTCTCTCAAAGCCGCGAGCTCGAGCTCGCGCCCGACGAAGCTCTTGCGCCCCTCGCCGGCGCTGCGCGGTTCGGCGCGCGACAAGGCGCGAACGAGCCGGCGACAGGGAATGCCCGCAGCCTTCCCCTTGGCGGCCATCGTGACGGGCTCGTCGAACTCGAAGGCGTCTCGCACAATCGCCGCGGTGCGCTCCCCCACGAGGATCTCACCGGGCTCCGCCGCCTGCTCGAGCCGCGCCGCGACGTTCACCGCGTCGCCGGTTACGAATGAGCTGCCGACCCGCGGCTGCCCGACGACGACGTCTCCGGTGTTGACGCCGATACGGAGCCGAAGCGTGTCACCGAAGAGGTCGGCGAGCCTCTCCCGCATGGAAATGGCCGCATGGAGCGCGCGCTCGGCGTGATCCTCCTGTGAGGCAGGAGCCCCGAATGCCGCCATCACGGCGTCGCCGATGAACTTCTCGACCGTTCCACCCGCGTCCGAGATCTGCGCCGCCATCGTGTCGTAGAATCGGTTGAGGACGACCCTCGTCCGCTCCGCATCCTGGGAATCCGCGAGCTGCGTCGATCCGACGAGGTCGGCGAACAGGATCGTCGCGAGCTTGCGCTCCTCGGCCGGTCGATCCTCCGCAACGGGGTGGGCGCAACTAGGGCAGAAGCGGGCGCCCCGTGGCACCGACGCGCCACAATTCCTGCAGAACGCCACAGCGCGATTGTCTCATTCCCGTGGACGAGCGAGCGACCGCCGCCGCCAGGCCCGGTTCGAGCCACAGAGCAGTCGTAATAGCGACGGCTCTCCAGGCTGCGCCGGCGTTTTTGGACGCTTGTTCATGCGCTCCAGCGGCTTTCTTAGAACTTCGGCTACTTCTTGGAACTCGCCCTTCTCTCTCTCGCCTTTTTGCCCGGCAGGCTCGTAGCCGACGGTGCCAGGCTGCCCGCACGCGAAGGGTTAGCCGAGGAGGTAGACGCGTGACGCCTCCGACACAGGAGATCAAGGATCCGGGGCGCCGGCTGCTCGGGCGACGTAAAGTGCGGAAGCGCCCATCCACGAAGGGGGTCGTGTGCGCTTTGAAGGACTGGCCAACGAACAGGCTTACTTCGAAACGCGCGAGGAGCAGCTCCTTAAGACGCTTGAGCGCTCCGGAATCTCGCGGAGCCAGCTCCTGAAGCTCGGTATGGCCGGCGCGATCGCTGTTTCCGGCATGGGGCGGCTGGTTCACACGGCCGTGGCGCGAGCCGCCTCCCCGATCGTCAAGCCGCTCCCGGCCGAGTGGTTCTACAACTACGGCTCGAACGCCGAGATGCGCTGGGACTCGGTCCACGGCCTCGGATACACGATCCCGAACGAGCGTTTCTTCGTCCGCGACCACACTGCCACACCGATCATCGATGGGACGACGTGGCGACTGCGGGTATTCGGCACCGGCTTGCGCGACCAACCCGACATCGACCACGCGGTCGAACTCGACTACGAGGCGCTCCGCTCGCTGCCCTCGCGACAGGCCACGTCCTTCGTCGAGTGCGCCGGCAACGGCCGCAGCTTCTTCGCGACCCAGCAGGGCACGCCGGCCAGCGGCACGCCGTGGAAGTTGGGCGCCATCGGGGTGGCGTGCTGGCGTGGGGTGCCGCTATCGGAAGTACTCGAACGCGCCGGAATCACGGCTCGCGCGGTCGATGTGATGCCGCAGGGCCTTGATCCGACGGTGGTGTCGAACGGCGTCGATAGCGGGCACGTGCGACGCCCGCTTTCCGTGGAGAAGGCGCTCGACGATGTCCTGCTCGCCTACGAAATGAACGGCGAGCCGCTGCCGCCTGACCACGGCTTCCCGGTTCGGCTACTCGTGCCCGGCTGGGTCGGGATCGCGAGCGTCAAGTGGGTCGGTCAGCTCGAGGTCTCTCGGCAGCCGCTCTTCTCGCCTTGGAACACCACCTCCTACCGCCTCACCGGGCCGAGCTATCCGCCGGACGAGCCGCCGCTCACCGAACAGGCCGTGAAGAGCGCCTTCGAGCTCGCCTGGAACGCCGACCTTCGCGCCGGCCGCTCGCACCGGCTCAGTGGGCGCTCCTGGTCCGGCCACGCTGCGATCCGGAGGGTGGAAGTCAGCACGGACGGCGGCGCCACCTGGCAGCGCGCACACCTCCACGGGCCGAACTTGCCGCGGGCATGGGTCCGCTGGCACTTCCACTGGCACCAGCCGGCCGCCGGCCGGTACGAGCTGCTAGCCCGTGCAACTGACCGGCGAGGCTTCACCCAACCGGACAGCGTGCCCTTCAACGACGGCGGCTACTTGTTCTGGGCGGTCGTCAGGCACCCAGTGACCGTCGGACCCTGAGTCCTCGCGAGGAGTCGCACGGACCCCCCGCGGCGGCGGCGCGCACCCGGACCCGCGGGCGGGCGTTGTTCACGTAGCCCTTTGGGTTCCACAGCGCTGCCTCGTCCTCCGGCTGCGTAGCCGCGGAGGAGTCCCAGGCGCGGACGAGGATCTCGTGCTCTCCGGGCGCCAGGTCGACCTGCTTCCACAGCAACAAGGCGTTACGCTCGCGGTCGTTCGCGCTTTGCCCAACGTGCTCGGCGACGTTTAGGACGTCTTCACCAGGCCGCCCTAGTCCATCGGACTAGCCGAGGGCCCAACCGTGCGGGGCGACGGCCGTAAGCGAGGACGGCCTCTGCGCCGCTCATGGCGGTCTCACCGACATGCGCGCCGTAGGTCAGGCCGGGGGCCGTACCTCCGTCCGCTCGCGCCTCGGCCTCGATCCCGAGGTCGCTGACGGGCGCCTGCGCAAGCGCGGCCGTCAGCGCCAGGATCGCGGCGACAAGGCTGCCGGCGGGTCGAATTCCAGCGGAGCCCTCGTTCACGTGCCAAGCAGGCGTTCGCGCGTCAACGCAAGCGCACCGAAGCTGAGAATCCGTGCGAACATGTGTTCGTGGCGGACGAGGCCACGATTCTGCACGCCGACGTCGACGCGTTCTTCGCGGCGGTCGAGCAGCGGGACGATCCGCGGCTGCTCGGCCGGCCCGTGATCGTCGGGGCGGGAGTCGTGCTCGCTCCGAGCTACGAGGCGAAGGCGCACGGCGTCCGTACGGCGATGAGCGTCCGGCGGGCCCGCCGTCTCTGCCCGCGTGCGGTCGTCGTGGCGCCTCGCATGTCGGCCTACCTCGACGCCAGCAAGGCCGTGTACCGGGTGTTCGACGACACGTCGCCGCGGGTCGAAGCCCTGTCGATCGACGAAGCGTTCCTCGACGTCCGTGGTGTGCGGCGGCTCTCGGGCACTCCCATCGAGGTCGCCAGGCAGTTGCGGCGCGACGTGCGGGAGCGGGTCGGATTGCCGATCACGGTCGGGGTCGCGAGGACGAAGCACCTCGCCAAGGTGGCGAGCGGGGTGGCCAAGCCCGACGGCCTGCTCGTGGTGCCGCCCGACGGCGAGCTCGCCTTCCTCCACCC
Source organism: Gaiellaceae bacterium (assembly GCA_036506915.1). Classification (GTDB taxonomy): domain Bacteria; phylum Actinomycetota; class Thermoleophilia; order Gaiellales; family Gaiellaceae; genus AC-32. The sequence goes on from DASXQY010000038.1 coordinate 13,055, forward strand.
GTTGCCGGTCGAGCGACTCTGGGGTGTGGGACCGGTGACGACAACGAAGCTCCGCGACCTCGGAATCACCACGGTCGGCCAGGTCGCGGAGCTCGCCGAGGCGGTGCTCGTGTCGCTGCTCGGGCGGGCGTCCGGCCGGCACCTCCACGCGCTCGCCCACAACCGGGATCCGCGCCCCGTGGACGCGCGCCGCCGCCGGCGTTCGATGGGGGCGCAGCGCGCGCTCGGCCGCTCGCCCACGCCGCTGGCCGAGGTCGACGCCTCGCTCATCGGCCTGGTGGACCGCGTCACGCGGCGGATGCGGACCGCCGGGCGGGTCGGCCGCACCGTGGTGCTCCGGCTGCGCTTCGACGACTTCTCCCGGGCGACCCGCTCGCACACGCTGCCGGAGGCGACGGCCGGTACGGAACCGATCTTGAGATCGGCGCGAGGGTTGCTCGCGGCCTCCGTCCCCATGATCGAGCGGCGGGGCATCACGCTCGTCGGGGTCGCGGTCAGCAACCTCGGCGACGGGCGGGCCGTCCAGCTCGCGCTGCCGTTCGAGCGACGCGGCAGCGACGCGCTCGACGCCGCCCTGGACGAGGTGCGCTTGCGGTTCGGATCGACGGCGATCACCCGAGCGGTGCTCCTCGGCCGCGGCCAGGGGCTCGCGATGCCGTTGCTGCCCGACTAGACGAGCTCGGCTTGGCGCGCGAGCGCATTGCAGACCGCGCGGGCATTCGAGACCCAGCCGAAGAGGGTCTCCACGACGAGCAGGGACGCCTCGTGGTTCGTCCGCGACAGACCGGCGCCGATCGGCTCGGCCGTGCAGTCCTCCAGAACGATGCACGAGTAGTCGCGGAACATGGCGTCTCGCACCGTCGACTCGACGCAGACGCTCGTCGTGCAGCCGGTGACGAGCAGGGTGTTCGCGCCAAGTCTGCGCAGCACCGCGTCGAGATCCGTCTCGAAGAACCCGCTGAAGCGGTGTTTGGACACGATGTGATCGTCGGGCTCGGGTGCCAGTGCCTCCAGGATCCGGGTATTCCAGGTGTCCCGGACGAGGATCCGGCCCTCGGAGCCGTCCGGTGCGACCACCTCGTCGCCGACCCGGAGTGGCAGATGCTTGATCCAGTGCGGGCCGTCGGTTGGCCCGACGTCGGAGAGATCAGGTGCGTGCTCCATCTTCAGGTAGACGACCGGGATCCCGGCATCGCGCACCGCTCTCAGAACCGGTCGGGTGGCCTCCGCGGCCGCTGCGATGCCGCTGATGTCGATCCCCGCGCGCTCGAACATGCCGCCCGGGGCGCCGAAATCGTTCTGCAGGTCGATCACGATCAGCGCTGCTCGCTGCGGATCGACTGCGACCGACGCCGGTCTTGCTTCCACCTCGAGCATGCGTCTCATCATACGATCCACCCTTGCAAGGCGAACACATGTTCGCTTTCATTTGATGGGTGCAGCTCACGCTGGATGCACTCGACCGGCTGGTGGACACGCTCGAGGAGCGCGGACCGCTCTCGGCCGGCGAGGCGGCGCGTTCGCTCTTCGCCACCTCCTCGATCTCGGACGGCCTGGCCTGTTCCCTCCTGACGGACCTCACCGCCGGCGACAGCCGGCTCGCCTGCACCGGCACGACCGTGTCACTGACGGGGGGCCGCGCGGACCCGCTGCTCGAAGAGGCCGAGTTCGTCGTCTTCGATCTCGAGACCACCGGGCTCTCGGCCGGACGCGACCGCATCTGCGAGCTCGGGGCCGTCCGGGTGCGGGCGCTCGAGCCCGTCGACTCCTTCCAGTCGCTCGTGAATCCAGGAGTTGCGCTCCCGGAGCCCGTCGCCCGGCTTACCGGCCTGCGCGAGCAGGAGCTGCGGCGTGCGCCTCCAGTCGCCCGCGTCCTCGACCGTTTCCTGACCTTCGCGGGCGACGACCTGCTCGTCGCCCACAACGCCCGCTTCGACCAGCGCTTCCTCGAACAGCAGCTACTCCTCCGGCACGGGCGACGCCTGTCGGAGCCGCCGCTGTGCACCGCCGCGCTCGCCCGGCGCCTGCTCGAGGGCCGCCGGCGCCGCGTCGGCCTCGCCTCGCTCGCCGACTTCTTCGGCGTTCCGACCCGGCCCTGCCACCGCGCACTACCCGACGCCGAGGCGACGGCCGAGGTGCTGGTGCACCTGATCGGGCTGGCGCAAGAGTTGGGTGCGAGGCGGCTCTCCGACCTGCGAGCGCTCGCCGCCCCGCGCAAGCGACGCGTCTACGACAAGCGCTCCCTCGCTCGGGGCGCGCCCACCCGGCCTGGTGTCTACCTCTTCCGCGACCGCCACGATCAGGTGCTCTACGTCGGCCGGGCCCGCGACCTCCGCGCCCGTCTTCGCTCCTACTTCCGGAGCGAGCGCCAGCGGCCCTCGGTCGAGGCGGCCCTCCTCGCGCTCGATCGAATCGAATGGCGCGTGCTCGGTTCCGAGCTCGAGGCCGCGCTCGAGGAGCTGCGCCTGATCCGCGAGCTTCAGCCGCCGGCAAACTCGCGCAGCCGCAGGAAGGAGCACGGCGTCTATCTCAAGTGCCGGGGCGAGGACTTCGTCGTCACCAAGACGCCGACCCGCCTCGGCCCGATCGCGAGCCGCCGGAGAGCTTCCCTCGCGGCGCGGGCGCTTGCGTCGAGCACGGCCGAGGAGCTCGACCGCCTGCTGGAGGGCGGGCCGCTGCCGCGCCTCCGCGCGCGGCTGTCGCACCTCGCCGAGAGCCTCCGCTACGAGGAGGCGGCCCGGCTGCGCGATCGGATCGAGGCGCTCGAGGGTGTCCTGGAGCGCCTGCGCCGGCTAGAGCGTCTGCGCAGTCTGCACGTCTGCCTGATCGCTCCCGCGGTCGAGCCGCGTTGGTGCAAGGCGTTCTTCGTCTGCGGCGGCTGGGTCCGCGTCGCCCGCACGCTGCCGCCGGGAGCCGGCGCGAGGCTCGAGGTCGAGACCGGGCTCGCGCTGTGCCGAACCGCCCCCGAGCGTGCCGCGGACACGCTGACTCCCGAGCAGGCGGAAGACCTCCTCCTCCTCGACGGCTTCGTTCGCCGGCCGCCGCCCGAGCTGTCCGTGCTGCCGCTCGACGCAGAGCGCATCACGGCGCACGTCTTGACATTCCCACGGGCCGAATAGAGGATCGCGCGACAATCGAGCTGAGCCCAGCAGCTCCCGTGGACGAAGGAGGATCCATGCTGCGGACGGGGGCACTTCTCGCCGTGGTCGTTGCGGCACTCGCCATCACGGCCTCGGCGGGCGCACGAGCCGAGAACATCGTCATTCCATTCAACGACATCGTCGACGTGTGCGGCGACGACGTGCAGCTGAGCGGCAACGTGCTCGGCACGTTCGTCTTCACCGAGAACCGGAACGGCGGGCTGACGATCGTCTCGAAATTCAATCCCCAGGGCCTGACGGGCACCAGCCTGTCGACCGGTGCCCGCTATCACGGAGTCGGCGTGACCAAGTTCACGACCGTCCTCGGACCGGGGGTCATGTCGGACACCTTCGTGAATCGCTTCTTCATGATCGGCGAGGCAGGCGCACCCAACTCGCTCTTCTCGGAGACGTCCCACATCACCGTTTTCGCGGATGGGAGAGTGACGGCGAGCATCGATAAGTCGGCGGACGTCTGCGTGGGCTGACGAGCGGCGCTTCCCGGTTCAAAAGCGCAAATCGCTCCCGTGAGGGATGCGGCTGCGCGCGCGGCCGCCGATTAGTCCCGCAAAGACAGGTGGTGCGGCCCCGCCGACCAGTCGTATTCGGAGGGATTGCGGCGTGGAGCCGAGCATCGTCCGAACTTCACAACCGAGCACACGATCCTCCCGACCACGCGAGGAGGTGAACCAGTGCTGAAGCTCTACGCCCCTGCGCAGGCGCTTTACGGGGATGCGGCCGACGCTGTCGGCCGTCGTGAGGGAGGGCAGACGATGGCTGAGTACGGGGTCATTCTGTCCGTCATCACGGTCGCGATCATCACGGCGGTCTCGGTGCTGTCGGGCAACATCCAGAGCGCCTTCGAGGCCGTCGCGGGCCTCGTGCCAGGATGATCCGAGACTTGTATTCGAGCCTCACCGCCCGCGAGCAGCGGGCCCTCCGCTGGAGCGCGGGCGCCACGGCGGCCGCGCTCTGGCTCACCACGGCCTGGGCGGATCCCTGGATCCTGCTCACGGTGCCGCTGATCGGCGGCGCGTTCTACGCCTACCACCTGCGGCACCGTGACGACGGGCCGGACGAAGACGATTTGGATTTCTTCTAGCCCCGGTCGATCAGGGCCGCCACCTTCTCGAGATCCTTGACGAACGCGGCGAACTCTCGCTCGCTGTCGTCTGCGCGCAGGATCGACGAGGGGTGGACGGTCGCGACGACGTGCTCGGCCAGGTCGGAGTCGACCGGAACGCCGCGCTGACGCGAGACGCGAAAGTCCCGCCCAAGGAGCGCCTGGGCGGCGGTTGCGCCGAGGCAGACGAGCACGCGCGGCTGCACCACATCGAGCTCGGCCTCGAGCCAGGGCCGGCAGGCGGCGATCTCGGACCAGTTCGGCTTCTGGTGGATCCGACGCTTGCCGCGAGCGGTCCACTTGAAGTGCTTGACGACGTTGGTGACGTAGACCTGCGATCGGTCGATCCCCGCCTCCTCGAGCGCCTTGTCGAGGAGCTGGCCGGCGGGGCCGACGAACGGCTTGCCCTGAATGTCCTCCTGGTCGCCGGGCTGCTCGCCGACGAAAATCACCTCGGCGCTCTTCGTGCCCTCGCCGAAGACGGTCTGTGTGCCCGTCTTGTGGAGGTCGCAGGCGGTGCAGCCGGCGGCCGCCTCGCGCAGCTTGGGCAGGGACGGCGTGTCCGGAACGCTCGGGACAGCGGTCTCGTCGAAGCTGAGCTGGCGAGGCACGTTTCGACTCTACCCGCCTCTACCCGCGCGGGTTGGTGAGAAATCGCTGGCGCTACGATGGGCCGCGCGGCGCCGTGGCCGAGAGGTTAGGCAGGGGCCTGCAAAGCCCCGTACAGCGGTTCGAATCCGCTCGGCGCCTCTTTCGCTTCTCTATGTCCCGGCAGGACCTCAGCGCTCATCGCGGCGCTGGATTCCGAAGCTCGCCAAGTCGCTCCTGCACGCGCCGCGCGGAGACGCGGTTCTCCTTGCGCTCGTACCGCTCGAGCGCCTGCTCGAGCGCGGAGGCTGCCTCGGTGGGCTTCCCGGTGAGTACGAGCACCTCGGCGAGGTCGGCGTACACGTCTCCCTGCGCGTTGAGCATGTCGGTCTCGTCACAGAAAGCCACCGCCTCTCGGGCAAGCCACTCCGCCTCGGCATGTTCGCCGCGGCGCGCAAGCACTTTGGCCTTGACCTGCCGCCAGAGCGTCTCCTTCCAGGCGGTGTCGCTCGTCTCGACCTCGGCCGCGCGGCCGGCCCAGGCGTCGGCCTCGTCGAGCCGGTCGAGCGCGTAGAGGGCCTGCGCCACGTTCCCGGCCGCGAGCGGCATGAAGATCTGTTCCCCCAGGTCCTGGTACATCCTCCACCCGTCCGCTCCGAACTCTGCTGCGGCGGCGGGATCGCCGGCCCAGAGCTCGACCCAGACGGACTCGGCGGCGGTGACGTTTGCGAGCAGGACCCCCAAGCCGCGCTCAGCCAGCTCCGCCCGCGTTTCGGCGAGGATCGTGCGCGCCTCGTCGAAGCGACCGAGCATCGCCAGCGCCCCTGCACGGTAGGCCCGGAGGAAATGGTCCCGACCTGCGGTTGGTTCGTTCTCGTCGAGCCAGGCGAGCAGCTCCGACACGGGCGTCGTGCCGAAGAAGCGACCAGCGGCGCGGTTTCCCAAGTACCCAGGCGGTATGTGGCCCGCCCGCCGAGCGTGGGCGGCGGCCCGTTCGCCGGCCTCCAGCCCTGCGTCCCACCTGACCGCCGCTTCCGCCAGCGCGTCATAGGCGATATAGAGAGCCAGGTCGGCGCCGGCGGCCTGGAACACGGGCAACGCCTGCTCGACGAGCGCGGCCAGCCGTTCGGTCGCGCCCTTCGGCTCCAGGCGCGTGCGGATGACGCCCGCCTGGATCCTCCCGCACAGCTCGCCCACCTGGTCGCCCGCCGCCGCGGCCCGTTCGGCGAGGGCATCCGCGCGCCGGAGCGCTTCGTCGCTCTTGCCTGTCCAGAAGAGGGCGTGGCCTAGCTCGGCTTCGAGGGCGAGGTCGATCGCGGCCGGGGAAACGAGCGCAGCGGCTCGCTCGAACAGGCTCACGGCGGCGCCGTAATCCTGGCGGAGAGCTGCGCGATGGCCGCCGGCCGCCAAGCGCCGCCGCGCCGCGAAGGCCAGAGTGCCGTCATCCGGCGTCCCGAGCTCGTCCCGGTAGCGGCAGGCCTGCTCGAGGTGGTAGCCGAGGACTTCGTCCAGCTCCACGAGCCCGACACCATGTCGCTCCAGCCAGCCTGCAAAGCGCTGATGGAGCTCTGCCCGCTCCGCCTTCGGTAGCGCCTCGTAGGCGGCGTCACGAATCAGCAGGTGGCGGAAGCGGAAGCCGTCCTCGCCGGGGAGTTGTGGCTTGTCGGGTGTGATCAGTTCCTTGCGGACGAGCGCGGCGAGGTGAGGCGTTACCTGGGCTCCCTCGGGCGATAGCGCATGGACGGCTCCCCGGTGAAAGACCTCGCCCTCGATCGCCGCCCGTTCGAGCACCCGGCGCTCCGCCGCTTCGAGCTGGTCGAGGCGCGCCGCAAGCAACGCCTGCAGGGTGGGTGGGACGACCACCTCGCCGTCGGCCTCGCCGGCCATCGCCAGCATCTCCTCGATGAAGAGCGGGTTGCCGCCGGCGGCGCGCGCGATCCTCTCGCGCAGCTCGCTGTGGATCCGCTCCGGGATGAGCTCGTCGACGGCCTCGTCGCGCAGCGGCTCGAGCCGAAGCGTCACCGGCCAGGCTGGGCGTCGTTCCGTGAGATCCGGGCGCGCCATGCAGAGCAGCAAGACCGACGCGCCCGAGGAGAGGAGCGCCACGTGCTCGATCAGGTCGCGAAATGTCTCCTCGCCCCACTGGATATCGTCGAACACGACCACGAGCGACCGCTCAGCCGCAGCGTGCTCCAGCGTTTTGCGGAAGGCCCAGGCAATCTCCTCTGCCGACGCCTCGGCCTCGGTCTCACCGAGCAGCGAACGAATCGCCACCGCGGCGTCGTCGTCCTCGGGCAACACGTCGAGCTGTTTCAGCACTTCGACGACCGGCCAGTAGGTGATCCCCTCACCGTACGGAAGGCAGCGGCCGCGGACCACCGTCGCCTCGACCGAGGCCAGAGCCTCCGCCACCAACCGGGACTTGCCAACGCCCGCCTCGCCCACGACCGTCACCAGTTCGCAGCACTGCTCGGCCCGCACTCGCTCCAACGCTTCCCGGACGAGGGTCAGTTCGGTGTCACGACCGACGAACAGCGCCTTGTGCGGCCGCTCCGGCGCGTCGCGCACGCGCAGGAGCCGGTACGCGGGGACCGGTTGGGCTTTGCCCTTCAACTCGAGCGGCGCAACAGCCTCGACCTCGACCGCCTCGCGAACGAGCGCGAGCGTCAGTTGACCGACAAGCACTGCGCCCGGCTGCGCCGCCTCCTCCAGCCGCGCGGCCACGTTCACCGCATCGCCGGTTGCCAGCCGCTCTCTCGTCCCGGTCACCACCTCACCCGTCATGACGCCGATCCGAGCCTGCAGCCCGAGCTCGGGCAACGCGTCCCGCATCTCGACCGCCGCGCGCACTGCCCGCAGCGCGTCGTCCTCGTGCACGACCGGCACGCCGAAGACGGCCATCACGGCGTCGCCGATGAACTTCTCCACGGTGCCGCCGTGCCGCTCCACGATCGCCTTCATCTGCTCGAAGTAGCGCGCCAGCAGCGCACGGAGCCGCTCCGGATCGACCGTCTCGCCGAGCGTCGTCGAGCCGGTCACGTCACAGAACAAGACCGTCACCGTCTTGCGCTGCTCGCCCTCATCCAGACCGCCGCCGAGGGCTACGCCGCAGGCATCACAGAAGCGGGCTCCCTCCCGATTCTCGTGCCCGCAACTCCGGCAACGAAGCACGCCCTGAGTCTATTCGGCCCTCTGCAAACGAAGACCGGCGACGTCAGTCCCGGCTCAAGCGAGCAGCCGTTTGAGCGCGAGCGCGGCCAGAGAGGCTGCCGCGGCGAGCGGGAGCAGGTCCATCGCGGTGGAGATCCGCTTGAACTCGGCGCCGTCGTCGCGCACCTCGATGTAGCCGGCCGGGCTGACCAGCCCGCCGCCGCCTCCGCCTCCGCCCGAGCCTTCCTCGCCGTCGCTCGAGCCGCCTCCGCCTCCGCCTCCGCCGAACCCGAACCGCACCTTTGCGACCGGAATCACGGTCAAGCCCGCCCGCTCGACGGGCTCGCCGAAGACGGTAGAGACCTGTGCCCTGTCGCCAACCGACTGTCCGATCCGCTCGAGCAGGTCGTTCACCAGCTGCGAGCGCTCCTGTGCCCCAACGGCCATCACGCCCTCCTTTCAGGGTTACCGCGCATGGGTATCAGAACGCGCCGGCGTACGCATTCAGAGCCGGCTGGCCGCCCAGGTGGGCGTACAGCACGCGCGAGCCGGGCTCGATCCGGCCTGAGCTCACGAGGTCGATCAGCGCCGCCATCGACTTCCCTTCGTAGACCGGGTCGGTGAGCATCCCCTCGAGGCGGGCGCACAGGCGGATCGCGTCGATCGTCTTCGCGTCCGGGATCCCGTAGGTGCTGGCGTGCCACTCGTCGAGGAGGACGATCTCGTCGTCGCCGAGCTCGCGACCGAGGCCGATCGCCTCCGCCGTTTGGCGAGCGATTCGCGCGACCTGGTCGCGCGTCTGCTCGACCGTCGCCGAGGCATCGATGCCCAGCACCCTCCTCGGCTGCTCCTGGGCGGCGAAGCCGGCGATCATCCCCGCGTGGGTGGAGCCGGTCACCGCGCACACGACGATCGTGTCGAAGAAGACGCCCAGCTCGCGCTCCTGCTCCGCGACCTCCTCGGCCCAGCGCGCGAAGCCGAGGCCGCCGAGGGGGTGGTCCGAAGCGCCCGCCGGGATCGCGTACGGCTTGCCGCCCCGCTCTTCCACCGAGGCTAGGGCCTCCTCCCAGCTCGGCCTGATCCCGATGTCGAAACCGCCCGGATCGAGCCGCACGTCGGCGCCCATGATCCGCGAGAGCAGGATGTTGCCGACCTTGTCGTAGACCGCATCCGGCCAGTCGACCCAGTGCTCCTGCACGAGCACGCAGCCGAGGCCCAGGTGCGCCGCGACGGCCGCGACCTGGCGCGTGTGGTTCGACTGCACGCCCCCGATCGAGACGAGCGTGTCGCAGCCCTGCGCAAGCGCCTCCGCGGCGAGGTACTCGAGCTTGCGCACCTTGTTCCCGCCGTAGGCGAGGCCCGAGTTGCAGTCGTCGCGCTTGGCCCAGATCTCCACCTCGCCGCCGAGGTGCTCGCTCAACCGCTCGAGCCGGTGCACCGGCGACGGACCGAAGAGCAGCGGCACCCGCTCGAAGCTCGCGAGACTCACCCGGCGACTCTCGCAGACGGGCCTGTCTGTCGCAGAACCGTTACGTCCGCATTACAGCGGCGTCAAAGCGGCGCACGAGGATGGGCCGTGGCAGAAGAGACGAAAGAGAGCCGCCATGAACTCCGATCCCCATCGCATCAGCCTCGCAGCACGAAGAGCACGCCGCTGCGCGGCGCTCGTCGGGGCTGCCTGCCTGCTCGGGTTCGTCGCGGGCGCGGCCGGGGCCGGTAACCGAGCCGTCTCGTTCGCGCCGGGCCCGGAGATTCCAGCCGGTCCCGCGCCGCGGTCGGCGGCGGTTGCCGACTACAACCGCGACGGCAAGCTCGATCTCGCCGTCGGGAACGGTGGATACGCGCCCGACCTCAGGATCCTGCTCGGAAACGGCGCGGGCGGCTTCCGCGCGGCCGGCGCTCCCATCGACGCCGGCGGGGACGCCGTCCTTGCGGACGGCGACTTCAACGGCGACGGCATCCCCGACCTCGCCGTCGGCAGCTCGAAGGTCCTGAGGATCCTGCTCGGCGACGGCGCAGGAGATTTCAGCCCCGCACCCGGCTCTCCGGTCGCGGTCCAGGGCGCACCGGTGACCATCACGGTGGCGGACCTGAACCGCGACGGCAAAGCCGACCTCGTCGTGCCTGTCTACGACAACGGCCTTCGGATCGCCGTGCTGCTCGGTGACGGCGCCGGCGGCCTGGCTCCGGCCGCGGGCTCGCCGCTCCCGGTCGGCCGGAGCGACTTCATCGCTGTCGTCGCCCGCGACTTCAACGGTGACGCCAAGCCCGACCTCGCGATTGCGAACAACGGGGCGAACGAGATCTTCCTCCGGCTCGGCGACGGCGCCGGCGGTTTCGGGCCCGCGTCCAGCGTGCTCGTCGTGCGGGCCCCCGGCCCTCTCACGGCCGCCGACGTCAACGGCGACGGCAAGGCCGATCTTCTCGCCGTCGTCGCGAAGGGGACCGTGGTCCTGTTCGGGAACGGCGCGGGCGGCTTCCGCACGGCGGGCGCCCCGCACCCGGCCGGCGGGAACGACATCACGGTCGCCGACTTCAACGGCGACGGCAAGCTCGATTTCGCGACCGCAAACGGTGAGGCGAGCAGGATCGCCGTCCTGCTCGGCGACGGTGCAGGCGGCTTCGCGCCCGTCGCCCTTTCGCCGTTCGCCGCCTACGCGACCCGCCAGGTCGTGGCGGGCGACTTCAACGGTGACGGCAAAGCCGACATCCTCGCCCTCTCCGCCGTCGGCGACCCTTGGTGGCCGGCCCCGCGCACGAGCGCGGTCCTGCTCCAGACCGCGGCGGCGCCGCAGGTCGTGTCCGCCCGCTCGGCCGGTGCCCGACCCGCCGTGTTCTCCACGCGCGGCACGATCAAGCTCCTCGCGGCGAACGGGACGCAGGCCGCCGTGCTGACCGGCAGGGTCAAGGGCGCGTGCGGCCCGGTGGTCGTCTGGACGGCGCCGCGACGCGTCTCGAAGAGCTTCAAGCCGGGCTACCTCGGATGCTCCGGGGACGGCGTCAGCGAGCTTGCGATGGGCGGCGGACAGGTCGCGTGGATCGAAGAGGGCGGCGGCAACAACCTCGAGCTCTACGTGATGGCGGCGAAGCTCTCCGGGAGGAAGGCGAGGGAGGTCGAATATGCGTCCAACGGCGACCGCGCCGGCGGCGACCCGACCGGCGACTGGGTCGGGCTCCTGCTCGGGGGCGGGTCGCTCCTCGCCTACAACGACTGGCAGGTCGTCTGCACCCACAGCGATCCCGACGAGGGCTACTGCGAGGAGTACGGGATCGGCCGGCGGCAGCTCGTGCGAATCTCGGGGGCCCGGGGTTCCGCGGTGAGGAGCGGCCCCGGCTCGTTCCCGCTGGAGGCCGTGGGCGGCGGCCGGATGGCCGTGGAGTCCGCCGGCGTCGTCGAGGTTCTCGCCGCGAACGGCGCGACCGTCGCGACCCTTCCGGCCGCGAGCGACGATCCTCCGCGCGCCCTGGCGCTGAGCGCTTCGCGCCTCGCGATCGAGCGGACGTTCACGCTCGACCTCTACGACGCGGCGACAGGCTCGCGGACGCAGTCCCTCCGGCTCGGGCCCGCCGCGGCGCTCCGGCTCGCGGGAGTCAACTCGAAGGTCGCGCTGCTCCGCGGTTCGCGCGGGCTCGTGCTCGTGCGCTTGAGCGACGGGAAGCTGATCTCGCTCCCGCTGCGTTCGGCAGGCCGCCCGATCGTCGACGTCCGCCTCACCGACGCCGGGCTCTTCTACGCCTACAACCTCCCACGGGCCGCCGCGAAAGGCCGCATCGTCTTCCTGCCCAACGCAAGCCTACTGGCGCGCTTCTAGGAGATGAACCGGATGCGACACTCGCTCCTTCTCACCCTCGCCCTCGCGCTGACGTTCGGCGGCGTCGCCGCCTCCGCCACCGGCCCGGCGCCGTCGTTCGCGGCGTCGAAGAGCTACCGGACCGGCGCGCCGCCCCGAGCGGTCGCGATCGCCGATCTGAACGGAGACCGCCGGCCCGACCTCGTCACCGCGAACGGATCCGCGGACACGGTCTCGGTGCTCCTCAACAGCGGCGCCGGAAGGTTCCGGCTCGGGCGTCAGTACGTCGTTGCGCGCGACGCCTGGGCACTGGCCGTCGGCGACCTGAACGGCGATCGGCGCCCCGACGTGGCGGTCGCGACGCCGGGCGGTGGCAGCGTCTCCGTCCTCCTCAACAGAGGCGACGGCACGTTCGTTCCGAAGCACGACGTCCAGATCGGACACAGCGCGTGGTCGGTCGCGCTCGGCGATCTGAACGGAGACAGCAGGCCCGACCTGGTGACCGCCAACGACGAGGAGCCTGGCTCCGTCTCAGTCGTCCTCAACAACGGCGACGGCAGCTTCGGCTCGAGCGTCGACTACGCAGCCGGCTCCTCCCCGAGAGCGGTCGCGATCGGTGAGCTGAACCGCGACGGCAGGCCGGACCTGGCCGTTGCGTCCTCGGGATCGAGGAGCAATCTGTTCGTGCTCTTCAACAGGGGCGACGGCAGCTTCCGGCCGGGCCGTGGCTACCGAACCCCGTACTCCCCGGCGTCCGTGGCGATCGGCGACCTGAACGGCGACCGCAAGCAGGACGTGGCGACCGTCAACGAGTCCGGCAGCGTCTCCGTGCTCGCCAACAGGGGTGACGGCAGCTTCCGCCGCCGGCGCGACTACCGCACCGGGGGATATCCGAGCACGATCGCAGTCGGCGACGTGAACGGCGACCGCAGTCTGGACCTGGCGATCACGAACGGGGCCGGCAGCGTCACCGTGCTCGCCAACAGGGGTGACGGCAGCTTCGCGGCCGGGCTCGACTACTGGAGCGGTCGCTGGCCGGCGTCGGTGGCGATCGGCCGGCTGAACGGCGACGGTAGGCCGGACCTGGCGATCGCGAACGAGTTCTCGAAGACCGTGTCGGTGCTGATCAACAGGCCGGGCCTCTGCACGGTGCAGGACGTGAAGGGGATGACGCTGCCGGCTGCGAAGCAGAAGCTGACGCATGCCGACTGCCGTGTCGGGAGAGTTCGCCGCGCCTCGTCGAAGGAGATCAAGACGGGTCTCGTGATCTCACAGAGGCCGAGGCTGGGCGCGGTGCTGCGGCGGGGCGCCAGGGTCGACCTGGTCGTCAGCCTCGGGCGGAAACGCTAGCCGGCTCAGCGCGGGGTGAAGAACAGTGCCTGCGGGAACACACGGCATGGGCGGTCGGTGTTGTCCACTCCGCCGTTCCGGTAGCACTGCGTGGACGAGGCGGTCGAGCGGTGCCAGAGGACGAGGTCGTAGCCGTGCTCGGCGTCCTGGCGGAGCGGCTCCCCGCCGACGAGGCTCTCGACCGAGGCCGGTGAGCCCTCGCCTGGCCGGCGACGGACGATGAAGACCGTCACCTCTTGGCCCTGGCTGCGCGTTTCCGCGGCGCCGGGCCAGTGCTCGCGCAGATGGATGCACGCCGGGATGTCGTAGCCGTCGAGCGGCTGGTTGCAGCCCGGAAAGGCGATTCCGGACGGCGAGGGGGCCTCGAACTTGAGCGCCAGGGCGTCCCAGTCGCCGCGGCCGCTAGGGGTCGCCAGGAGCGCGCTCCGCTCGGTTGCGATCGGCGAGATGCAGGGGGAGGGCCGGCACGAGGAGTCGACGGGCCCATCGGTGGCCGCCGGCGTCCGGAGGCCGTCGCCGTCCCTGGCGAGGGCGGCCCGCTCTGGGTCGGCCGCGCCGGGGTCTACGGCGGTGTAGAGGCTGAGCCGGAAGTCGGCGATCTCCGGCTGCGGCCCGGCGTCGAGCGCGCCGGTCACCCACTGGGCAAGCTGCGCCTGAGGGACGTCGCAGAGATCGGTGCCCTGGAGGCAGAGGCGGGCGAAGTCGCTCGGCCTGAAGGTCGCCGGCGGCCGGTAGCTCCATTCGACGGACGGCCTGAAGCCGGGGCAGTCGGCGCCGAGGCTCGTGCGGGTGCCGAACACGAACTTCGGGAGCAGTTCGAGCGCGATTGCTCCGAGCTCGCCGGCCGGGCCGCAGTAGGCGGGTTGGGCGCTCCCCTCGACGACGAGCCTCAGCCGTCCGGGAAGGTCGTCCACGGTGAGCGTCGAGTCGACCCAGGAGTCGCTTCCGCCGGCCGTCGGCGCCGTGGCCCCGTCGGATTGCGCGAAGGGGCTCCTCGGCAGCGCGCAGGCGTCGCCCGCAGCCATCGAGGGGACGCACTTGCGGCTCGTGACGTGGTACTCGGCGCCCTGGAAGCGAACGAGGGCGGAGTAGCGGAACTGGTCGAAGTAGACGGCGTTCGCGCGGCGGAGACCGCCCGCCTGGACGTCGTGGAAGACGAGTGGGTGGACGGGGTCCTGCCCGGCCTCGAAGCTGATCGTCCCGTCGCCGTAGGTGCCGCCGGCCTGCTGCACACGGGGGGGCGCGGCCTGCGCCTCGGGCCTCGCGCCGGTGACGTCGACCGGGAGCTCGTAGCTCAGTCCGGCTACGCTCGAGTCGCGAATCGTCAGCTGGATTTCGGTGTCTCCGGCGCGGAGCGGGACGTCGAGCGCCTTCCCTCTGCCGAGGAAGCCGCTCGCATTCGCGTACCAGCGGAAGCGGTACGGCCGTCTGCCCTCGGTCCCGCGAGCGCGTAGGTGAACCGTGCTTCCGGCGACGATCGGCACTCCCGGCTTGGGCGCGAGGATGACGGCGCGCGGCGTGAAGGTCGTCGCGCGGACGCGGTCGAGCACGATCCCGCGCGTGACCGCCTCGTAGACCGGTTCGAGGTAGGGCTGGGGCAGGTACGACGGCTGCGCCACGTACGCGAGGCGAAGGCGGATGCCGCTCGTACTGCCGAGATCGTCCCGGACCTCCTTCAGCACCGCCGGGCGCGGACGCGAGGCAACCCGGATCGCCGT
>DASXQY010000039.1:0-7471 GCA_036506915.1 Gaiellaceae bacterium
GACCTCGACGAGGTCGGCGTTGCCCTTGTAGGGCGTCTGGTAGCAGTTCGTCTTGGAGGCGTCGTCGTTGCAAGGCCCAAGACCGCCTGGGCCACCGTTCTTTTGGCTGTAGACGTTGGCGAAGGTTGTCAGGCAGGCGGAATCGCAGGCGGGATTCTTGAGATCCTGCGCGACGGCCAGCGCGGCCGCGTCGGCCGCCACCTGGAGGCTGCGGCGATGGACCATCAGGCTCGACCCGTCGGCGACCAGCGCGACAAGCGAGAGAAAGAGCGGCATCGCGATCGCGAAAATGATCAGCGTCTGACCGCTCTGGCGACCGCCTCGTAGTCGAATTTTTCCCATCCTCTCCCGCTTGGAATGACGCCGCTTCCTCCCACAGCATGCCCTAATGAGGTCGCGTGTTCAATCAGCCGCAGGTCCCGTTCACGGACTGAACGAAGAAGCGGTCCTTTCGGCCCTTGTCAGAACCGCCCCACTGTCAGAGACTGGACAGACGGCTACGTACTCGGGGGAGCGCGAGCTCGGGTCGAACTGCGGAGGGAGAGCATTGCGGAGGAGTCAATGGCGAGATCGCTGGTAGCCGACCTCTCAGGGCGGACTGCCGAGGCGGTCGGCACGACGGTAACCCGTCTGCCCGTGCCGGCGCCGCTGCCGGCCGCGACACCCCTCTGGATCGATGAGCTCGAGGCGGCCTTCGCGCACTTCGACGGACATCCCGACACGGCTGCCGCCTTCTGCGCCGCCGGGGAGCGGGCCCGGGCGGTCGCCGAGGCAGCCCACGGCGACGACGACGCGCATCGGTCTGCCGCGCTCGGGTTCGCCGCGGACGCGCTCACTGCCATCACCGTCGAACGTGCGGCCTCGAGCGAGACCGCCCAGGAGATGGTAGCCACCGCAGCGCGGATCCTCGGGATCTCACCGGCGACGGTCTCCGTCGAGCTCTTCCTGCGTGCTGTCTCGAACCCGAGGCTGCTCGAGCTGCCGCCGCTGCTGACGGTCGAGCTCCAGCTCCGGCTCCTACTCGCGCTTGCCCCGATCTCGGACGTCTCGCTCTGGACGGACGGCCCGGTCCAGCGTCTCCGCTGCCTCGCGCACCTCGGAGACGCGCGGCCGACCCGCCGCGTCCGGCACGTCGCCCGCGCTCTGCTGGGGGGCCCCGAGGACGGGGCCGGGAGCGAGCGAAGCTCGATTCACGGGGTGCCGGTCATGCGCTGGCAACAGCCCTACGCGGTGCTCGTGGCCAGGGCGCGGCCCGACGACCGGCGCAGGACGCAGGCGTTCCTCGAGGAGGCGGCAGCCCTGCTCGGCCCAGTGCTCGAGCGCGAGATGCTGCTCGAGCGCAACGCGGCACGTGAGCGCGGGCTGGTCGAGGCGAGGGAGAAGAGGCTCGTCCGGCTCGGCTTCGACCTTCACGACGGGCCGATGCAGGATCTCATCGCGCTGGCCGCAGACGTGCGGCTTGCGCAGGCCGAGATCGGCGAGCACGTGGGCGGGCGGGCGCGCGATCTCGTCGTCGGCCGGCTCGAAGACCTGAACGCCCAGATCGTCGACCTCGACGCTAAGCTGCGCGATCTGGTGCGCTCGCTCGAGCCGTCGCGCGTGGTCGAGCGCCCGCTGCCCGAGGTTCTCCGGCGAGAAGTCGAGACGTTCGAGGCGCGGGCGGAGATCCGGACGACGCTCGAGCTCAGCGGCCACTTCGAGGGGCTCACAGCCTCGCAGCGGATCGCGCTCTTTCGGATCGTGCAGGAGGGTCTTGCGAACATCCGCAAGCACAGCGAGGCAACGAGAGTTCGGGTCACCGTCCACGGCGGAGCGCATTCGCTCGACGCACGGATCGAGGACGACGGCAAGGGTTTCACGGTTGCCCCCACGCTGATCCGCGCAGCCAAGCGCGGCCGGCTGGGCCTGGTCGGGATCGGCGAGCGCATCCGCCTGCTCGGCGGCAGCTTCGACGTCGACAGCAGGCCCGGGGGCCCAACGACACTGAACCTCAAGCTGCCCCGCTGGCAGCCTCCCACACCCGACTCTTAGCGGCGGTCTCGTAAGAGCCGGGGAGCGACGACTAGGTTTCCTCTCCAGCCTGCTCGAGCAACCTGAGCGCCGCTGCCCGGTCGGCGGCTCCCAGCTTCGCGAGCACGATCGCGAGGTGGCGGCGGACGGTCACGGGCGAGATGTCGAGGCGGGCGGCGATCTGGGCCGTCCCCAGGCCCTCCCGCAGGAGCCCGAGAGCCTCGGCCTGCCGCCGCGTGAGCTGGACGTCGTCGCGGCCGGGCACGCTCAGGCGCCGCCCCCTCTCTCTCGCCCGGAACTGGTCGGCGAGATGGCCGATCAGCGTCCGAGGGAGCGCCACCTCTCCGCGCCGTACGGCCTCGAGAGCGCGAATGATTCCGTCCGGCGGGACCTCCCTGAGCACGAAGCCGGCGACGCCGGCCCGCAGCGCGTCCACGAGCTGGTCCGCGTCCGGTGAGGCCGCGAGCAGGACGACGTCGGCCCCCGGGACGAGCGAGCGGATCCGGCCCGCGGCGCGGACGGCCCCGCCGGGCAGGCGCGCGTCGATGAGGCAGAGCTGCGGCCGCGTGCGCTGCGCCGCCGACACGGCGCCCTCCGCGTCCGCCGCCTCACCGGAGATCTCGAAGCCGTTGCGCTCCAGCAGCAGCCGGATTCCCGTCCGCGTGGCCAGGTTGGCATCGGCGACGACGACCCGCACCGGCCTCTTCACCGCCTTTCGGGGGTTGGCGCCGCCGATCTCTCGACTACGCTTTGCGTTGGATGCGCGTTCTGATCGCAGACGATCACCCTCTCATTCTCGCCGGGGTCAAGCAGGCACTCGAGGAGGACGAGGGGTTCGAGGTGGTGGCCGAGACCCAGATCGGGAGCCAGGTGCTTCCGCTCGTCTCGCAGACGAAGCCCGACCTGGCGCTCCTCGACATGCGCATGCCCGAGATGGACGGGCTGACCTGCCTCGACCGCATTCGCGAGCAGCACCCCAAAGTGAAGGTCGTGATCCTGTCCGTCTCCACCGATCCCGAGCTGATCCAGAGCATCCTCAACCGCGGGGCCAGCGCCTACATCGTCAAGAGCGTCAACCTCCAGGATCTGCCCTCCGCCCTGCGTCAGGCGCTCGAAGGGACGGTCTACAGCGCGGTCGGGCTGCCGGAGAGGGCGGTCGAGGACGAGGCCGCGAAGGCGGTCGGCCTGACCGAGCGGGAAACGACGATCCTGAAGGCGCTCGCGCGCGGGCTCTCGAACGAGGCGATCGGCAAGGAGCTGTGGGTCGCCGAGCAGACGGTGAAGTTCCACCTGACGAACATCTATCGCAAGCTCGAGGTCTCCAACCGGACCGAGGCCGCGCGGTACGCCTACGAGCACGGGCTCGTCGAGAGTCCGGTCCGCGAGCTCGGGTAGCCGGCTCTCTCTGCTAGCTTGGCCGCATGGCCGGCCGCGCCGCCCATGCGAGCTACCAGGCGGATTGTCCGCACTGCGGGAAGAGCTTCGAGGCAGAGCTGCTGACCGGGCCCTCACCGCGCGGCTCGCGGGGATTCAAGTGCCCGCACTGCCGCCTGTTCGTCCCGTACGAGCGCGCGAACGGAACACCGGACGACGTCCGGGATAGCTAGACCGCATCACTCGTTCAAGGGATAGGCGAGGGGTGCCGATAGCCCGTTCGTGGCTGTCGACGTACCCGTCTCGCGGCCGGAGGCGTTCGCGCGCGTTGCGGCGGTTCCCGCCCGCCTCGTGCTGGCCGGGATCGTCGCCGCCAGCTTCCTGATTCGCTTCGTAGCGGCCCTCGGCCACACGACGCCGCTCTACTTTCCGGACGAGTACATCTACTCGGCGATCGGGCGCTCGGTGGCAGAGGGCGGCCGGCCGCTGATCCGCGGCCACGCGGCGCACTTCCCCGCGATGCTGGAGCCGCTGCTCGCGGCCCCGTTCTGGCTCTTCCACGACCCGAGCCTCGCCTACCGGCTGACACAGGCCGAGAACGCGCTCGCGATGTCGCTGGCGGCGATCCCGGTCTACCTGCTCGTACGGCGGCTGGGCGGCGGCGCGTGGGCCGGGCTTGCCGGAGCCGCGCTGACGGTCGCCTCGCCGGATCTCTTCTTCTCCTCGTTCATCCTCGCCGACGCTCTGGCCTACCCGCTCGTGCTGGGCGCGGTCTACCTCGGCGTCTGCGCGCTGGCGCGCCCGACGCGCGGCACGCAGCTCGGGTTCGCGGCGCTGGCCGGGCTCGCGACGTTCGCGCGGATCCAGTACGTCTTCCTGCCGGCCGTCTTCCTCATCGCCGCCTGGGTCGTCGAACGAGGCTCGGTGCGCGCGACGGTGCGCCGGTTCCGGCTCTCGCTCGTGCTCTACGTCGCGCCGATCGCGCTCGCCGCGGCGATCGGCCCGAAGAAGCTGCTCGGCTACTACTCCGGGATCGCGAACTTCGACATTCGCCCCGGGGCGATCCTCCACTGGCTCGGGGCCGACGCGATGATGCTCGCCTACGCCGCCGGGTTCGCGCTCGTGCCGGGCGCGCTCGCCGGCCTCGCCGTTGCGCTCCGGCGGCCGCGAACGCGGGAGGAAGGTGCGTTCGCCGCGCTCGCCGTCGGGCTCTTCCTCGCGCTCTTCGCGGAGGCCCTCGCGTACGCGACGAATGGCTCGGCGCGCTTCCAGGAGCGCTACCTGATGGTTGTGCTGCCGCTCGTCTTCCCCGCCTTCTGGCTCTGGCTTCAGCGCGGGCGGCCGGGAGCGCGGGTGGTCGCTCTCGTCGCCCTTGGGTTCCTCGCGCTCTCTGCGCGCGTTCCGCTATCGGGCTACACGATCGGCGACGCGAAACAGGACTCCCCGTTCCTGCTCGGTGTCTTCCGGCTCGAGAAGGCGGTCGGGATCGGCGACGGGTCGCTCGCGGTGGCGCTGGCCGCCGCCGCCCTGGCGTGCCTCGCCGCCGGCGCGGCCCTTCGCGAGCGTCTCGTGCCGATCGCCGTGGCGGCGTCGCTCGCGGCCTCGTGTGCGGTCTCGGTCGGCGCGGTCTCGTTCGATCACCACGTCGTCCGCTCCGTGCGCTCGACCTACCTGCCGCCGGACGCGCAATGGATCGATCACTCCGACCTCGGCGACGCGACCCTGATCCAGACGCCGGCCACCCCGCACGCCCGCGCCCACGAGCAGCTTTTCTGGAACCGGTCGCTGAAGCGGCTCTACTTCCTCGACGCGGCTACGCCGATCGACGCCTTCGGCTCACCTCGTGTGCACGTCTCGCGGGACGGCCGGTTCGTCTCGGGCGGGAAGACGCTCGCCGGGCCGCTGGCGATCTCAAACTACGCGGTGCGCGCGCAGCTCGTGAACGCCGTCGCGGTCGCGCGGGGCGCGGACTACGAGCTCTGGCGCCCGGTCGGGACGCCGCGGATGGCGCTCTTCGTCGGGGGCCTCTACCACGACGGCTGGCTCGCGAACGGAGGGCACATCACGCTCTGGCCGAGCCGTGACGGGCGCGTCGATGGGACGCTGCGGCTGCCGCTCTCGCTTCCCGCCGGGACGCAGCGGACGGTGCTCCAGCTACGCGGGCCCGGCGTGCGTCGCCGCGTCACGGTCCTGCCTCGAGGTCACGTGCTGGTGACGATCCGCGTCTCGCACCGCGGGCCGTGGACGCTGAACTTCCACACGAACCGGCCGGGCTACCTGGCCGACGAGCGCCCGATCAGCGTGCAGGCGCAGCAGCCGACCTTCAGCGGCACCTTCTGCGGCACCGCGCCGCCCACCGCTGCGGTCTAGCGAGACTCCATGAACATCCAGCGGTGGCCCTCGAGGTCCGCCGCAGAGTAGAGCCGGCCGAACGGTAGATCCTCTGGCCCGCGCAGGATGGTCGCGCCCGAGGCCCGCGCGCGCTCGTAGTGGCCGTCTATGTCGTCCACCTCGACGTGCACCCCGTCGATCACCCACGGCGTCGCGAGCCAGCGCGCCGCCTGCTCACACTCCTGGGCATGCCGCTTCGGGCTGCGGTAGTCGGCGCCGGGCCAGCCGAGCATCACCGTCGCCCCGTCGAGCGAGAGCTCCGCGTGCGTCACGCGGCCCTCGGCGTCGTTGAACCGCTCGCCCGACTCGCGGAAGCCGAACGCCTCCTTCAGCCAATCGATCGCCGCCCCGACATCCTCATACGAGAGCATCGGGATCGCGCGAGCCACGTCAAACGCAGTCTTTGAGCCCCTGCGCCTCGGGGAGCGACTCGAGCTTCTTCAGCGTGTTGTTCTCGATCTGGCGGATGCGCTCGCGCGTGACGCCGAAGGCGCGGCCGACCTCCTCGAGCGTGCAGGGCTGTGTGCCGGAGAGCCCGAAGCGAAGCTCGATCACCTTGCGGTCGCGTTCGGGGAGCGACGAAAGCGCATTCTCTATGTCCTCGCGGCGCAGCGAGACCGAGGCGGTGTCGAAGGGCGACTCGGCCTGCTCGTCCTGGACGAAGTCGCCGAGCTCCGACTCCTCCTCCTCGCCGATCGGCTTCTCGAGCGAGACCGGGTGCTGCGCCATGCGGAGGATGTCGCGCACCTCGCTCGTGGTCATCTCGAGCTCGACGGCGATCTCGTCCGGCCGCGGCTCACGGCCGAGCCGCTGGACCAGCTGGCGCTCGATGTGCACAACCTTGTTCAGCTTCTCGACCATGTGGACGGGGATCCGGATGGTGCGCGCCTTGTCGGCGATCGCCCGCGTCACCGCCTGGCGGATCCACCAGGTGGCGTAGGTCGAGAACTTGTACCCCTTGCGGTAGTCGAACTTCTCGACCGCGCGGATCAGGCCGAGCGAGCCCTCCTGGATCAGGTCGAGGAACGAGAGGCCCCGGCCCAGATAGGACTTTGCGATCGAGACGACGAGGCGAAGGTTGGCCTCGATCATCTGCGTCTTCGCGGCCATCTCGCCGCGTTCGATCCGCTTCGCCAGGTACACCTCCTGGTCGGCGGTCAGCAGCGGCACCTTGCCGATTTCTCGGAGGTACAGCCGCAGCGAGTCCAGCGACGGCTCGACGGTCAGGTCGAGCTTCGGCCCCTTCTCCTCCTCGGCGAGGGCAGGCTGCTCGTGCGGGGGATGCTTGTGCTGCTCGCCCTCGACCAGCTCGATCGAGTGGTCGATCAGATACGTGTAGAAGTCTTCGATCTGCTCCTTGGTGAGCTCGACCTCCTCGAGCCCGGAGACGATCTCGTCGTATGTGAGGAACCCCTTCTCTACCCCGTCCTGTACCAGCTTGTGAAGCTCTTCAACGTCCGGAAGAGAGATGTCAACGGTGAGCACTTTGCCTGCGGCTCCTTCGCGACTCGGTTGGAAGCGACCTACCTAGACACGACGAGAGCCGGTACCTCATTCCCCCGGCTCACCTTGCGCGGGTCGGATGTTACACGCGATCTCGCAAAATCGAAACATTTTCCTAACAGGAAGCGATCACGCCGGCCGGCTCCCCGTGCGAATTCGGGATCGTGACCCCGCCGAGGCCGTTCAGCTCGAC
>DASXQY010000040.1:0-19893 GCA_036506915.1 Gaiellaceae bacterium
ACGTAGCGCTGCTCGATGGGAGCGATCTGCGTGTTCATCGGCTGGACGGTCGCGCCCACGCCCGCCGTCTCGTCCCGCGAGGTCATCCACAGCGGCAGGACCTTGGCTCGCCGATAGAAGGGCAGGTTCTCGATGCCGACCGACGAGTTGTAGGGGCCGATCACGAAGCGGATCCCCTTCGCGATCACCTGCCGCGCGACCGCCTTCGCGTTCGCCGCGTCGGCCTTGTCGTTGGCCGCGAAGACCACCACCTTGCGGCCGTCCCAGAGCCCGCCGCGCGCGTTCAGCTGTTTCACAGCCAGGCGGACGCCACGGAGCTGGTCGACGCCGTTTGCCGCCTGCGCCCCGCTTTGCGGCCCCTCGACTGCGATGACGAGCGGCGCCGACGAGCCAGAGTTAGCCGCAGCAATCGCGAGCGAAAGGCCGCTCGCAAGCGCGAAGATGGCGCTTGCCACGAGCAGTGCGGGTCGCCGGTGCGCCATCACCTCCTCATGCCTTCCGGAGTGAGGCTAACCCCCCGCTCTGCCGACATGCAACCCCCGGTCGCCCGCAAGGAACAATGGAGCCGACGGGACTCGAACCCGGGCCGTCGCGCCCTCCTGCAGCCGCATAGCCGCCTAGTGAACGAAAGGCCCCGTTCAGGGCCCTCCGCAGTAGCGGGGGCAGGATTTGAACCTGCGATCTCCGGGTTATGAGCCGCCTTGCTCATGTACAGCCGTATTCCACCGAAACGCCGACGCGAGCCGGTTTTTTGCGCGGCTGGGCTGCATTTAGGCGGAACACGGTTACATTGAGAGGACCTCAGGCTCGCATAGCAGCTCGGACTGGCCGACTTCCACTGGCGCACGCAAAGAAAATCGAGAACGCCGCTTCAAAGCTTTGCTGCATAGGCGTGTACGCTCCGCCGCTGCACCTATACGCTCCATCGCCGTCAACTGACGTGTCGCCCTTTGTTGGAAGTGCGACAGGCTCCCGCATGGCCTCGGAATCCGTTCTAGCTACGAGCGGGCTTCCCCGAACCGGCCGACAACTCACATGTCACCCTTCGCCGGGGAGAAGGGCGAGGGAGCCCGCTGTGGCGCCTGTCCGGATTGCGCCGGACTTCCGCCGCGTCCATGAAGAGGCACTCACCTGTCGAGAGACCGCGGATTGCTCGCGCTCATCCCGCCGAGGAATCGCTCGCAAAGTGCGCGCTTCCCGCACCGAGCCGGGGTCAGACGGCAAGGGTGTTGCTAGCCTCACGTCCAGGCCACTGCGAGCAGTCGTAGCGGACGCCGAAGCCAGGCCATCTGGAAGTCGCCGGCTCCTCTACTCGTTGCGACCGATTTCCGGTCCAGAGAGAGGAGTTCCCATAGCGGATGACCCGATCCGCCTCGAAGCGTCAGGGAAGGCGCATGCCCTTTCGAGCGAGGAGTGGCAGCGGCTGCTCGAGGCCGCGGAGGAGTTCGACTCGCTCGAGCGGAGGGCGGTCGCTGAGATCCTCGAGCAGTTCGAGCGCGATCCGCTCGAGCTCGACGCCGTCTGCCGCGAGCTCGAGCGGGACGGCATCGAGGTGATCGAGGACGCAGGCGCGGCACCGCTCACGCCTGTGGCGGAAGCGACCACCGACACGCTCCAGCTCTTCCTGCGCGACGCCGGCCGACACCCGCTCCTGACCGCGGCCCAGGAGGTCGCGCTGACGAAGCGGATCGAACGGGGCGACGTGGAGGCGAAGCGGACGATGATCGAGTCGAACCTGCGCCTGGTCGTCTCGATCGCGAAGAAGTACCGCCACCAGGGCTTGCCCTTCCTCGACCTGATCCAGGAGGGGACGTTCGGACTGATTCGCGCGGTCGAAAAGTTCGACTGGCGCAAGGGGTTCAAGTTCTCGACCTACGCGACCTGGTGGATCAGCCAGGCGGTGGCGCGCGGGCTCGCCGACAAGGCGCGCACGATCCGGATGCCGGTCCACATCGTCGAGCGGATGCAGAAGCTGAACCGCGCCGAGCGGATGCTCTGGACGGAGCTCGGGCGGGAGCCGACGCTCGTGGAGGTGGCCGAGGGGGCAGGCCTCCCGCTCCGGCAGGCGCTCGAGGTGAAGGCGGCGCCCCGCGCCTCGACGAGCCTCGATCAGCCACTCGGGGAGCAGGAGGATGCCCTCTTGGGGGATTTGGTCGCCGGCGAGGGCCCGCTGCCGGAGGAGCGGGTCGAGAACACGCTTCGGAACGAGGCGCTGGCGGAGGCGCTCGAGCTCCTGGGCGAGCGCGAGCGAGCGGTGCTCGTCCTCCGCTACGGCCTCTACGACTCCGAGCCGAAGACGCTCCACGAGATCGGACGGCGGCTTGGGGTATCGCGCGAGCGCGTGCGTCAGCTCGAGACGGCGGCGCTCACGTGTCTTGGGCGGCTGCGCGAGACGGAGCCGCTCGCGCGCTAGCCGGTCCGAACTACGACAAGATCTGGAGCGCCAGGCGCGGCGGGCAGCCAACTCCTAGCAGGTAGCGGGCCTGACCAAGGTCTGCCTCGGATGCGGCAAGCTCGCATGCGTCGGCGTCACTGAAGCCCAGCTCACGAAACTGGTCGACGCGCCAGCGGAAGACGTCAACCTCCTCGCCGAGAAGACGGGCCTCCTCCGGGACTGCGGCGCTGCTTGACACGCTTCCTATAGAACGTTCTGCGAGGCGGTAATTGGCGTCCTGCTCGAACTTCTTACACCTGCTTAACAAACCCCGTCTTGCACGTCCGCGCGTGGCAGATGGCGGTTAGTGCCTATCGCCTTCCGGCTCTTTCGCGACACCCAGCACCCGCGACGCCAGGCGAGGAGAGGAACGCGAACGCGATCCGTGCTGTTTGGCTCAGGATCGAGAGGCTAAGCTCAGTCCGCTATGGCAAGAGCGGCCGACCGCGCACCGGCCGCAATCGGAACACGACTGCGGCAACGGCGACAGAGCCTCGGTCTCTCACAACGAGACCTTTCCGAGCCCGGCGTCTCCTACGCCTACATCAGCCGGATCGAAGCGGGGGCGCGCACGCCCTCGGTGAAAGCGCTGCGCAAGCTTGCGCCCAAGCTCGGGGTGAGCGTCGAGTGGCTCGAGACGGTCGAGCAGAGTCCCGCCCAGAAGCTGGCTCGCCTCGTGCTCGAGCACGATGGTCAGCCGCTTCCGGACGAGGCGCGGGCTGGCTCGGCGCCTGCTCGACCAACGGAGACACGGGCCCATCGGCACTCGCCAGCTGTACCAGCCTCAGTGCAGCTCGGTAGCTGCCGCGAGACGACGGTTAACGGTGCTGGATCTCGCTCGGGTTGGCTGAGGCCATGCACGTGCGCCAGCGCGTTCTCCGCGGTGGGGAATCGACTTCGAATCCACCGGCCGCCTCTACCCCATGTTCGCGCTTCTTCGGGTTGGGTAGGCAGGTTCCGTGCGGGGGATCCGGAAGGTTGCCGCTCGCGGCTGTCGCGCGCGGAGCCTCGACTTGGGCGGAGCTGGGGCGGCTCCCTTGAGCGGCCGCGGGGGCGTCGGGAGCGACGGTTTCGTATGAGCTTGCCGCCCCGCCACTGGCGCGTGCTGGTCAGGGAGCATGATGGCAGCGAGAGCGAGTCGACCTACGAGCAGCCAGGGGGCGAGCCACCACCGATCCCGCAGGTCGTCATCGTCGTCGGTGGGAACCGAAGCCGTCGCGTCGTCGTCGACGACGTCTCGACCGTGGACCCGCCACCCGGGTGGGTCGGTGTCATTCGCGCGCGCCCGGTCACGAGCACGCCCGCCGATTAGACAGGGGAAGCCGTACGCCGGACACACCCGCTCCGACGTGTCGCAGAATGCGGGAACTGCGACACGCTCCCCCTTCTTCTGGCGCTCGCCCACTGAGCTTCGGGCGGAAAGCAGGTGCTTTCGAAGACGTGTCACGCAGATGCTGGCCCTGCAAGTCGAACTCTGTCCGTCTCGGCTCCTCGTCTCGCGCGCTGGCGCACGTTGACGGGTTTCGGGCTTCCGGCCGGGGTTCTGGCCGCAGGGCCAGCCGAACCAGCGAACTCCCTTCGAAGCGTCCGGCGTGACTGGCGTGTGCCCTGCTGGCGGCCGCTCCGCTGGTTGTCGGCTCGAAGCCGACTACTGGGTGGCGTTACCGAGACTGGCAGAGATCTCCTCGATCGCCGCCCGCTCGGCGTCGCTGACCGTCTCGCCGCCCTCCCTGTGGGCGTTCGCGACCCTGTCTGCGAGCGTGAGGACAAAGCGCCGGTAGTCCTCCACCTCCTCCGCTGTCCCCTTCCGCTCGAGCAGCTCGGCCGCGTCGCGCAGATGCTGCAGCCCGTGCTGCTTGAGCTCCTCGACGGACTGGTAGCGGGTGTGGTCGCGCTCCGGCTTCGCCGCGACGATCTCGTCGAGGAGCTCGCTCTCGCCATGCTGCCGGCGCGCCTCGACGTAGGCCTTCGCCATCGCGATCGACTCGCGGAAGGTACCTCCACGTTGCGCGGTGACGACGATCATGCCGGCGCTCGGCGGTCCCTCCAGGACGAGCTCCCACTCCTCCTCTGTGAAATTGGCCTTTCCCGTCATCGTCCTTCTCCTTTCACGCTTGGCGACCTACCCGAGATGCTCTCAACCGGGGAAGCAGCATGGCACTTCCCGCGTAAGCGGCGCCGGAGTCGGGAGCGTCACACCAATCGCGCATTCGCAACGAAGCTCAGTGGGCTTTCCGCGCCACTAGGGAGCGTGTCGCAGTTCCGCCGAACTGCGACACCCGTTTCGCGCGTGAGAACAGGATTCGCGAGGTGAGCGTCGTGCCGCAGTTGTTGGCGCTTGGTCGGAATGGAAAAACCGCTCCGGGGGAACTCTTGCTCGGATGGACACCGCGGCTGCGATCATTCTCGGTCTAGTGCTCTTCCTGCCTGCCGTTCTTGTCGGTGGCCTGTTCCTCTGGGCAGCGCGAAAGGACGGGGAAGAAGACAAGGCCCTGCAGGCGCGGCTCGGTATTCGTCGCCGGACGAGGCTCGGGCGCTAGTAGTCGTAAACCGCTTTCGGTGGCGAGCCGCATCCGGACGTCGGTGCCGCCTGCGCCAATGCCGCGGTTCGGCTCTTCTGCGACAACCAGGACCGGCTCCGACCCGGCGACAGGACGAAAGCGCGAGTTACCGGTTTAGGCCGTCCACCCCGAGTTCGCGCACTGCACAGCCACTGCTAGCCTGGGCTGCTCCGACCGGAACCAACCAGGAAGGAGGTGAGCGCGCTGCTCGCACTCACCGACAGCGCGGTTGAGGCCGTGAAGAGCATCGTTTCGTCCTCGGACGAGGTGTCCGAGACGGGTGGCCTGCGGATGGTCGCCGAACGGGTAGGAACGCAGGCGAACTTCCACCTCAGCGTCGTTCCTCTGCCCGCCGAGGACGATGAGGTGATCGAAGAGCAGGGAGTCCGCGTCTTCCTCGAACCGGAGGCCGCCTCGCTCCTCGACGAGAAGGTTCTCGACGCCAGCGTCGAGCAAGACCAAGTCGCGTTCACGATCGCCGACCAGATCGAGGAATAGCCGGAGACTTCGCTTGGCGCGGAGAGGTCGCGCACGAGCCGGGTTGATCTCTCCGTGCCCGCCCAAAGGGAGCGCACCCGCCTGCCAACGCCTACCTGCCGATTTCACGCATCGAAGAGCGCGTGAGGCCGGGCGCGAGTTAGAGCGGCCATCGAGGAGCGTGTTGGGTTCCGCAAGATCGCGACAGAAGGATGAGCGCTACCGTCGTCCGCCTGGAGGCGATCGACCGCGATGTCGACGAACGCGGCCATTTCGGACGTGGACGCGCGCAGCCTGCTCGAGCACGAGGAGCTCCGAGAACCGGATCGCCGATCCTCGCCGAGGTGTTGTACCGTGGTCCCGCCTGCGGCGTCTTCGCCCGCAGTGCGGCATCACCAATCAAGGGGAGGGAACCTATGCTTCGACGCGTCACACTGATCGCGCTCTTCACGATCGTCTTCGCAGTCTTCGCGCAGACCGCCCCGGCCGATCCGCTGAACGCGAAAAACTCCGCTGTCTTCACCGCCAACTGCGGCGCGACGCAGTTGATGGTCGTCGTGAACGGCAACGGCGAGTTCACGCCCGCGCACGTAATCGGAAGCACCGCGGTCTTCATCCCGACGGCGTTCAATCTGACGTTCTCGTTCACACCGACCGGCGGCGCAATCCAGTCGGAGACGGACACGTCGGCTAAGGCGCATCAGCCCAGCAACGCGGTCACCTGTGAACTGCCTGCAGCGCTGAACACCTTCACGAGCCCGGAGGGGACATTCACCCTCTCGGGCACCGTCACTGGGTTCTTCACGCCAGCGCACTAGCAGCCCTGCCGAACGTAATAGCGCGATGCCTCGCCGACCACCGGCGGGGCATCGCATTCGAGAGCCCTCCGAAGGCCGGGGTAACCGCGATGGAGACCGCCGCGGCCGCTCAAGCTCGTGGCGAATGCGAGGCTCCAGTCGTCGCGATCCGGCGGAACTGCGACACGCTGCCTGAACGCTGCTGACGCTGCCGTTACCGCCCGGAAGATCTCGCGCTCGCGGCATCTTGAGCAGCCTGCCGCGAATACCGAGCTGTGCGCACGCTCCCGGCGCGGGCCCGAGGCTGGTGCGGCGGGAGGCTGCTGCGGCGGGGTGCTTCAGGAGGACTGGCGGCGGGCCTCGTAGAGAAGCCACTCGCGACCCTCGACCATCGTCGGGCCGAGGCACGTCAGCCGGAGCTTCTCGAGGACGCGCATCGAGGCACGGTTGGCCGGGTCGACGACCGCCAGCACTCGCTCGAAACCGAGCGCGGCAAGACCGTGCTCGAGCGACGTGCGCGCGGCCTCCGTCGCGTAGCCGCGCCCCCAGGCCGAGCGGGCTAGGCAGAAACCGAGCTCGACGTCCGGCCCGCCCTCGTAGAGCTCGATTCCGCAATAGCCGATTGGCTCACCGGTGGCGCGCTCGACGACGGTCCACTTGCCGAACCCGTGGTGCCGCTGGTGCTCCATCAGCTCCCGGATTCGGTCGCGGCTTTCGGCAGCGTTACGCGTCCGACCGCTCATGTGGCGCATGACCAGTGGGTCGGTCCAGATCGCGGCCAGCGGCTCAAAGTCGTCCGGCACGACGGGCCGGAGTATCAGGCGCCGAGTGACGAGCTCCGTTACCGCGGACGGCATCGGTTCGATCCTATGGGGATCGGCTGCCCCAGCGAGGAAACCGTGACGACTGTACCGGCCCCACGCCGGAGAGGGTGATGTCGCCAAGGAGCCGGAAGACGACACGGACCGAAGCCCGCTCTGCGGAGGGAAAGTCGGAGGGCCCCGCCGCCGTCGGCGTCGGAGCTAGGCAGGTGTGAGCGTCAACACGACCGGCAGCGTCAGAAGCACCGGGCCCGCGTCGTCGTCTCGGTGGGGGTAAACCTTCTCCTCAGACAACTCGACGTGCCATCCCGGCAGGATCTCGTTGCGCTTGAAGCCCTTGCGAACACGGGCCAGAGCTTGATCGAGCTTCGTGCGGTCGCCTCCAAGAAAGGGGACGGAAAGAAACAGTCCGGCTCGGAGCTGCTTCGAATCCGGCGGCCAGGTGGCCGGTTCAAGCTCCGCGACCTTGACGATCACGGCTTCAGTCGTCTCGCGAGCCGGGTGCAAGCTGAAATGCCGGTAGATCGCGGCCTCCAGCTCGGCTCTGTCAGGCGTATCCGGCATCTAACGCACGTGGTTTCCGAAGCGAATCGTAAGCGGTCTCTGATGATCGGGCCACGGTCGGGCACGGCCAGGGATGCGATCGTTTACCGGGGTGTCGCACTTCCAACAAAGGGCGACGTCCAAGAGCTGCATTGATGCCTGCTATGCGGAAGCGTGGCAGACGGCCTCGACATTGTGGCCGTCGAGGTCGATCACGTACCCGCCGTAGTAGTTCGGGTGATAGCGCGGCCGGAGCCCTGGCGTGCCGTTGTCGGTTCCGCCGGCCGCGAGCGCCGCCGCGTGGAAGGCGTCCACCGTCGCCCTGTCCGCTGCTGCGAACGCGACGTGGAGCGGTGCGGTCGGCTCGCCGGGCCTGATGAAGAAATCGACGCGCCCGGGCGGTCCCCAGCCGACCGCTCCCTCGATTTCGACCTCCTCGACGCCGAACGGCGCGAACGCGCTCCGGTAGAAGCGCTTGCTCGCCTCGAAGTCACGGACTGGCAGCGTGAGGTGGTCGATGAAGACCTGGGCCGCCATGGTCGCGGACTCTACTTTGGACCATTCGACCTTCTCTGGGCCCTCTTATTACTAAGGCGCTTGAGCTATCGGGGTCGAGCACATACGCGCAGTAGTAGTTCGCGTGATAGCGGGGCCGGAGCCCCGACGCGCCGTTGTCGGTTCCGCCCGCGGCGAGGGCGGCGGCATGGAACGCGTCGACGGTCGGCCGGTCGGGCGCAGCGAAGGCGAGGTGGAGCGGCGCCGCCGGCTCGCCCGGCCTGATGAAGAATTCGACGCGGCCCGGCGGCCCCCAGCCGATCGCCCCCTCGATCTCCACCTCCTCGACGCGGAACGGGGCGAGGGCCCTGCGGTAGAACTCCTTGCTCGCCTCGAGGTCGCGAACCGGGAGCGTGAGGTGGTCGATGAAGACGTCCGCCGCGATGGCCGGACTCTACGACGCAGGCGGGGCGGTCGACTCCCGGACGACCAGTTCCGTCGTGAGGATCGCCTGCCGGCGCCGCCGGCCAGGTCCCGCCCCGCGCGCGATGTCCTTGACCAGCCAATCGGCGGCGAGGCGCCCTTTCTCCTCGTGCGGCTGCGCGACCGTCGTGAGCGGCGGGCTCGCGAGCGTCGCGACCGGGCTGTCGTCGAACCCGACGATCGAGAGCTCGGCCGGCACCGAGACGCCCAGCTCGTTGGCCGCCTCGAGCGCACCGATCGCCAGGATGTCGCTCATGGCAACAATCGCCGTCGGCGGGTCGGATGCCCGGAGGAGCTCGAGCGTGGCTTCCCGCGCCGGCTCCGGCGCATTTGGCCGACACGTCCGCACGAGGAGCGGGTCCCAGGCATCGGCCAGGCCTTCCCTATAGCCCTCGAGCCGCTCGACGCTCAGATCGAGCTCGAGCGTGCCGGCACGGTCGAGTGCCTTGATGAAGGAGAGCACTGCGACGCGCCGGTGGCCGAGCTCATGGAGGTACTCTGCGGCGCTGCGCGCGGCTGCACGATCGTCGATGCCGACGAACGGCGTGTCCGCCCCGCGCGGCTGGTCGACGGTCACGACCGGCAGCCGACGGGCGAGCGCCGCCTCGACCCGCGGATCGTTCTGCGGAACGGAGTAGATGATGAAGCCGTCCACGGCAGCCTCTCTCACGGCGCTGGCCGCCTCTTCGCGATAACGCGAGTCCGGGATCAAGAGGAGGCCCGTGGGCGCCTCTTGCATTCCGCGGGCGATCCCTCGCAGGAACGCCGGCGCGGCCGGGTCTGTGAACTGGTATCCGAGGCGCTCCGCGAAGATCAAGCCGACCGCCCCCGCGCGTCCCGTGCGCAGGCGACGTGCGGCGGGATCGGGCCCCGGATACCCCAGGGCCTCGGCGGCCGCGAGCACACGCTTGCGCACCTCGTCGGAGACGAGCTCCGGGCGGCCGAAGGCCTGGGAGGCGCTCCCGACGGACACGCCCGCCCGCTCCGCGACGTCCCGGAGCCTGACCCGGCGATTGGCGCTTTCGGCCATAACAAAGAGTTTACGCTTTGATGAACCGATTCATGTACTATGTCTTCTGAATCGGTTCAGCTAACACGACGAAGGAGGTCGAAAGAGATGCAGATGGCACCGCTAGCAGCCGACACCATTCGTCGGCGCATGAGGGAGGACTTCGGACTCGAGCAGCCGGTGGCCCGGCGACGCCCCGCCCAGCGGCGTCCCGTGATCCGCACCACCTCGGCAGAGGTGCTGCGCCGGCTGGCAGACCGGCTGGAGCGCGGCCCCGGCACACGAGCCGCGGCCGACGCCCGGCCGTGCTGACGAACGGCTTTTCGAACCGCTCCACTCGGGCCTGACGCGACTCGCTCCAGTTGCGGGTCGCGCCGGGCCCGTAGAGTCCGGGCGTGATCCTCGAGAACGGCATCGTCCGGACGATGGAGCCGTCTCTGCCGCTCGCGCGGAGCCTCGCGATCGCCGGCGAGCGGATCGCAGGCGGGGTCGGTACTCACGAGACGGCGCTGCCGGGGCCGGAGCGGATCGACCTCGGTGGGCGCTGCGTCCTCCCCGGCTTCACAGACTCGCACGTGCACTTTCCGACCTGGGCGCTGGCCCGGCACGAGGTGCGGCTCGAGGACACGCGTTCGCTGGACGAGGCTCTGGCGCGGGTAACGGAGGCACTCGCGCAGCCGCCGCAGAGCGAATGGCTCCGCGGCCGCGGCTGGCGCAGCGGCGACTGGTCACCGTCGGTCGAGCCGACCAAGGAGGCGCTCGACGAGGTCGCGGGCGACCGGCCGGTTGCGCTGATGGCGCGCGACTCGCACTCCGTCTGGCTCAACTCGGCGGCCCTCGACCGCGCGGACGGCGACCTCCAGGTGCCGGGCGGCGTCGTCGAGCTCGACGAGCGCGGCGAGCCGACCGGCGTCCTGCGCGAGGAATCCTGCTGGCACTTCCGCGACGCCTACATCGCGACGACCGACGACGAGTACGTCGAGGCGATGCGCGAGGGGATGAAGGTCGCCGCCTCGCGCGGCGTGACGGCGGTGCACGACAAGGACGGCTGGCTCGGGGCGCTTCGCTTCTGGCAGCGGCTCGACGAGGAGGGGTCGCTCGCAGTGCGGGTCTGGCAGTCGCTCCCCGCCGAGAAGGCGGACGAGCTGGCAGAGGTCGACCTGCGCGGCTCGTTCGGCAACCCGCTGCTCAGGCTCGGCTACCTGAAGGCGTTCATGGACGGCACGCTCTGCTCGCAGACCGCTCGGATGCTAGACGGCTCGGGTGTCGAGATCACGAGCCGCGAAGACTTCGAGGAGCTCGTCCGGAGCGCCGCCCGGGCTGGGTTCTCCGTCGCGGTGCACGCGATCGGCGACCTCGCCAACCGCGAGGCGCTCGATGTCTTCGAGGCAACCCGCGCCGCTTGGGAGCCGCTCGGCCTGCGCCAGCGGATCGAGCACGCTCAGCTGCTCGCGCCGGAGGACGTGCCTCGCTTCGGGGAGCTCGGGATCACGGCCTCCGTCCAGTTCAGCCATGCGCCGTCCGACCGCGACCTCGCCGACCGGATCTGGGGCGAGAGCACGAGCGGCGCCTACGCCTACCGCTCGCTCCTCGACGCAGGGACGATCCTCGCCAACGGGTCCGACGCGCCGATCGAGGAGCTCGACCCGCTCGCCGGGATCCGGGCGGGGGTGCTGCGAACCCTCGACGAGCGCCCGTCCTGGCATCCCGAGCAGGCGGTCACGGTCGAGGAGGCGCTCGCCGCGACCACCGTGAACCCCGCCTGGCTCGCCCGCGACGAGCGGCGCCGCGGCAAGCTCGTCCCCGGCTTCTACGCCGACCTGGTCGTGCTCGATCGCGACCCGCTCGCCTGCGAGCCGGAGGAGCTGGCCGAGATCAACGTCGTTGCGACGATGCTCGCCGGCACGTGGACTCACAATCCGCCGCCCTGGCACTAGCATCCGCTCCGTGCCGGAGCCGACACCCGAGAGCGAAGCGCCCGAGCCCGCGTACTTCGACACGCCCGGACGCCGCCTCGCCCTGGCCGAGGCCACCCTCGGACGTCGAGTCGAGAACGGGACGAGCGTGTGGCACCTGCGCGTGCCGCGCTCGGGAAGCCCGCCGCTCGAGCTCGATGCAGCCGGCGGGTCCACGCCCCCACCTCAGCTGACGCGGTTGCTCGGCGCGTTTCTGCGCGAGGAACAGCTCGAGCCGGTGCAAGAGCTGCCGGCCGGCGAAGCCGATCCGAACGGCAGCGGGCCTGTGAGCCCGGATGCGGCAGCCCGCCTGCGGGCGATGCTCGTGCACCAGTATGCGGAGATCCTG
Organism: Gaiellaceae bacterium; assembly: GCA_036506915.1. Lineage (GTDB taxonomy): Bacteria > Actinomycetota > Thermoleophilia > Gaiellales > Gaiellaceae > AC-32. The sequence goes on from DASXQY010000040.1 coordinate 11,925, forward strand.
CGCCACGACCCCGGGGTGCGGCTGGCACAGGAGCCCGAGGACCTGCATCAGATGCGGGTCGCGGTCAGGAGGACGCGTGCGATCCTCCGCGCGGCCCGGCCGGCGGTTGACCGGCAGTGGTCGGAGCCGCTCCGCGCCGAGCTGAAGTGGCTCGGCGGCGTGCTGGGGCCCAGGCGGGACCTCGACGTCCTCCTCGACCGTCTGAACGGGCAGATCGCCGAGCTCGAGGAGTCCGAGCGCAGCGCCGCGGCTCCGCTCGTGACCTCGCTGGAAGGCGAGCGCGACCGTGCGCAGACCGAGGTGGCCGCGGCGCTTGCAAGCGAACGCTATTCAGGGTTGCTCGACACCCTGGAGGAGGGATCCCGCTCCCTGGAGCTCACGGACGACCTCTCGCTGGGCGAGCTTGCGGCACGCGAGTTCAAGCGCCTGCAAAAGCGGATGAAGGCACTCGACGCGGATGCCTCCGACGAGGAGCTTCACCGGGCGCGGATCCTCGGCAAGCGGGCGCGCTATGCCGCCGAGCTCGCGGAGCCCGAGGCCGGGAAGAAGGCCCGTCGCTTCGTGGCCCGGGCGAAGGCCTTCCAGGACGTCCTCGGCTCGCACCAGGACGCGATCGTCGCCGAGGCCCGTCTGCGCGAGCTCCTGCGCGAGACGGGCGCCACCGGCGCTGCGTTCGCGGTCGGCCGCCTCGTCGAGCGCGAGCGCCTTCGTCGCAGGGAGGCCCGGCGCGCCCTGCCCAAGACCTGGAAGAAGCTCGAGAGGCGCGGCCTGAACGCCTGGTCGTGACGGTCCGGGCGGCCGGCGGCGTCGTCTACCGGTCGGGAGCCGACGAGAGGCTGGACGTGCTTCTCGTTCACCGGCCCCGCTATGACGACTGGAGCCTGCCGAAGGGCAAGGCCAAGCCGGGCGAGTCGGATGAGGACTGCGCCCGCCGCGAGGTGGTGGAAGAGACCGGCCTCCGGTGCGACCTCGGCCCTGAGCTGGCGTCGACTTCGTACCGCGACGCGCGCGGCCGCCGCAAGCGCGTGCGCTACTGGGCGATGAGGCCGCTCAACGGGCGCTTCGTGGCCCACAACGAGGTGGACGAGGTCCGCTGGCTGCCGCTCGACGAGGCCGAGCGAGCGCTGACCTGGAGCCGTGACCGGGCGGTGCTGCGCTCGCTCGAGGAGGCGCTGGCGTGATCGTCTACCTCATCCGCCACGCCTCGGCGGGCAAGCGCTCGAAGTGGAGCCGGGACGACCGCCTGCGGCCGCTGGACAAGCGGGGACGACGGCAGGCGGAGGCACTGGTCGCCCAGCTCGCGGGGCGCGAGCTCGACCGGATCCTCTCCAGCCCGTACCTCCGCTGCGTCGAGACGGTCGAGCCGCTCGCGGGGGCGCTCGGGCTCGAGGTGGAGACGCACGATGCGCTCGCCGAGGGCGCCGTAGTCGACGCCGCCCTTGCCCTTCTCCGCGCCTCCGGGGACGCCGTCGCGGCGTGCGTGCACGGCGACCTGCTGGCGGAGTTGCTCGGCCGCGAGGAGCCGAAGGGATCGACGACCGTCCTGGAGCTGGACTCGGGCCCTCCGAAGCTGCTCGAGCGCTTGCCTCCGGCCTAGGCGAGGGCCGAGGCGCTCTCGGCGAACAACTCAAGCGCCATCCCCTCGCGGACGCCGCCGCCGGCGGGCTCGAGCGGGAGCCCCAGCCGCAGCTGCACCTCGGCGAAGATCACCGTCCCCGCGAGGAGGGTGCGGGCCCGGGCACCGTCGACCCGAAAGCGCTTCGCGATCTTGGTGGGCGAAGCGACGGCAAGCGTCTGGATCGCTGCCTCGAGAGCACAGCCGTCCAGCCGGTCGGTCTCGGCCACGCGCCGGAGCGCCCGCGCCGTCCCGCCCGTCGCGAGCACGCGCTTCGCCAGCGGCGGCGCGATCGTCTCGAAGGCGCGGGCCGCCTCGCGGCGGGCCTCTTCGAGCGTTCCCCCCGCCGCGAACGTTCGCTGCGTCAGCCGAAGCGAGCCGAGATCGACCGACCGCGACCAGGCCGGACCGGCGTCGCGGGAGCCGACAACGATCTGGGTCGAGCCGCCCCCGACGTCACACACGGCGATCGTCTCCGGAAGCTGATCGAGCGCGCTGACGGCGCCCCTCCATCCGAGCACCGCCTCCTCCTCCGCGCTCAGAATCCGCGCCCGCGCGCCGGCGGCATGCCCGAGGACGTGGACGAACTCCTCGCCGTTCGAGCTCTGCCGGCCCGGCGAGGTGACGACGATCTCGACACGCTCGCAGCCGAGGTTCCTCGCTTTGCGCGCCTGCCGGCGGGCGGTCTCGGCGGCGAGGGTGACCTTCCGAGCGGTCACGTAACCGTAGCGCTCGATGTCTTCACCGAGCCCGAGTTGCCGCCGGACTTCCTCGATCTTCGCGACGCCACGGCCGTCAGGCCCCGCGACGAGGAGGCGCAGCGTGTTCGCGCCGACGTCGATGATGCCCACCCGCACCGTCCGAATTGTCACGACCGCGTCGGCCGGATCAGTCGAGCCGTCCCGCCGAGGCGAGCCGCCGCGCCCGAGCCCGGGCCCGCCGCATCAGCGCGGCCTGGAGGCTGCTGCTCCGCTGGCCCTTCTTCGTGCGGACGCGCTGCCAGCTCCCGTCGGGCCTCAGCGTCCAGGCGAACCCCGTGTCGCTCATGATCGCCTCGAAGGTGCGGACGAGCTCCTGCTGGGCGCGAGTGTCCTCGACCGGGACGACGATCTCGATTCGATGGTCGAGGTTGCGAGGCATCAGGTCCGCGCTCCCCAGCAGGTAGGTGGCGTCGCCGTCGGCCTCGAAGATGAAGAAGCGGCTGTGCTCGAAGAAGCGCCCCAGGAGCGTCCGCACGCGGATGTTCTCCTTGTTCCCGCGCTTGCGCGGTCGCAGCGTGCAGGTCGACCGCGCGAAGATCTCGACTTCGGCTCCCGCGTCGGCCGCTGCGTAGAGCTCCTCGACGATCTGCTCGTCCGCGAGGTGGTTCACCTTCAAGCGGATGCAAGCCTTCTTACCGTCGGCGGCCGCGGCCGCGCACCGGCGGATGTGCTCGACGAGACCGCTGCGGAGGTTGAACGGCGAAACGAGCAGCTTGCGAAAGCGCCGCGGCCGGCTGAACCCGGTGAGCTGGTTGAAGAGGTCCGCGAGGTCGGCGGTGATCGCCTCGTCGGCGGTGAACAGGCTGAAATCTTCGTACAGGCGGGCGGTGACGGCGTTGTAGTTGCCGGTCCCGATGTGCGCGTAGCGGCGCAGCCCGTCCTCCTCGCGACGCACGACGAGCGTTCCCTTCGCATGGATCTTCACGTTGGGGAAGCCGTAGACGACGTGGACGCCCGCCGACTCGAGCGCCCTCGACCATTCGATGTTCCGGTGCTCGTCGAACCGCGCTTTCAGCTCGACCAGGCATACGGTCTGCTTGCCCTCCTCGGCCGCCTCGATCAGGGCGGGAACGTGCGGGGAGTCGGTGCTCGTCCGGTAGACGGACGTCTTGATCGCGACGACGCGCGGGTCGCGTGCGGCGCTCCGCATGAAGGCCTCGAAGCTCCCGGCAAAGGAGTCGTACGGATGGTGGACGAGCAGGTCGCTGCGACCGATCTCGTCGAAGAGACCGTCCTGCGAGGCGAAGCGTGTCGGCACCACAGGAAACCACGGCTCGTCTTTCAGATCCGGGCGGTCGAGCTGGACGAACTCGAGCAGGTCCGCCAGGTCGAGGAGGCCGGGCACGAGGTAGATCTGATCCTCGCCGACCTCGAGGCCGTTCTTGAGCCGGGCCAGCATCCGGGTCGAGCTCGAGCCCGACACTTCGACGCGGACCGGATCGCCGAACCGCCGTCGCCGCAGCTCGAGCTGGACCGCCTCAAGCAGGTCGTCCGCCTCGTCGGAGACCGAGAAGTCGGCGTCACGGGTGACCCGGAAGGTCGTGCACTCGACGATCTCCATCCCGGGAAAGAGCGCGGGGAGGAAATGGCGGATCACGCGCTCGAGAGGGAGAAAGAGCCCCCGCTCTCCGATCGGGAGGAACCGGGGCAGCAGCTCGGGCACCTTGACGCGCGCGAAGCGCTCCTCCCCGCTCTGGGGGTCGCGCACGAACAGGCCCAGGCTGAGCGAGAGCCCGGAGATGTACGGGAAGGGCTGGCCGGGGCCGACCGCGAGCGGTGTCAGCACGGGGAAGATGTCACGCTCGAAGCGCTCCTTCAGCTCCGCCAGCTCGGCGTCGTCGCAGTCCTCGATCTCCGCGATGACGACCCCGTTCTCTGACAGCGCCGGGCGGAGATCGCGCTTCCAGAGCTTCGCCTGCTGTGCCGTGAGACGAAGGGCCCGGTCGCGGATCTCGGCCAGCGTGGTCTGAGGCGTACGCCCGTCGGGGGAGCGCAGGATGATCCCCGCGGCATCCTGGTCCAGCAGGCCTGCGACCCGCACCATGAAGAACTCGTCGAGATTGGACGAGTAGATCGAGCAGAAGTTCACCCGCTCGAGCAGCGGCAATGAGTCGTCGGCGGCGACCTCGAGTACGCGCGCGTTGAAGTCGAGCCACGAAAGCTCGCGGTTCAGAAAGCGCGCTTCCGCCTCGGCCGTCTCCGCCCGCATTCGCGGGGCATCATCTCGCGTTGAACGGTCCATTTGGGTTACGAAGTGGGGTCCATCTTGTGACAACGGCAGGTTTTCGCGAACGGCCGAGAATGACATTTACACTGCAGGCAATGTCCGAGGCGAGGGAAGGCAGGACGATCGCGCGGCCGCTGCCGCTCGTCGGCGACGGTAAGCCGCTGGCGACGCCGCAGATCGTCCACGAGCCACGCAACGTAACCGTCGAGGTCTTCCGGGCGCTGGCAGACCCGATTCGCCTCGAGCTGCTGGCGCTGATCGCCGCCAACGGGCCGATCTGTGTCTGCCACCTCGAGGAGGCGCTCAGCTACAAGCAGTCGCGGATCTCCAAGCACCTCGGCACCCTTCGCCGAGCCGGGCTCGTGCGCTCCCGGCGCCAGGGGACGTGGGTCTACTACGACGTGAACGAGGAGATGCTCGACGTGGCCACGAGCTTCATCGGGGACGTGCAGGCCTCCGCGCGAACGCCGCACGAGGCCGACTACTGCGCCGAGCCGAAGTAGCTCGCCACCGGTCACCCGCCGATCTGGCTCATTGAGCGGCTCGCCCGGACGAACCCGGGATCGTTGATCTTGTGTTTGAGCTCCTTGTGCGCGACCGCCCAGCGAAGGAGGGCCTCGAGCTCCCGGTCGGTTGCGCCTGAACGCAGCGGCGTTTTCAGGTCCCATTCTCGCCTCGAGAAGAGGCAGGTTCGAAGCTGGCCGTCGGCGGTCAGCCGGATGCGGTCGCACGCAGAGCAAAACGGCTCGGAGACCGGATTGACGAAGCCGAGCTCGCCCTTGCCGTCGGCGAAGCCATAACGCCTCGCCGTCGACGACGGCTTCGCCGGCAGCTCGACGAGCGGCCCGACCTGCTGCTCGACGATCGCTCTGATCTCCGCCCCCGTGAGGACGTCGTCCTTGCGCCAGGCCTCGTCGGCGTCGAGGGGCATGAACTCGATGAAGCGGACGACGAACGGCTTTCGTCGCGCGAGCTCTGCGAGAGCAGGCACCTCCTCCTCGGTGAAGCCCTTGATCGCGACGCAGTTGATCTTGATCGGGCGAAGCTCGGGGTGACGCTGAGCCTCCTCCAGGCCGGCCAGGACCCGGTCGAGCGCGTCGCGGCGGGTGATCTCGGCGAAGCGAGTGTGGCTCAACGAGTCGAGCGAGACGTTGATCCGGCGGAGGCCCGCCGCGACGAGCGGAGCGGCGAGCCGATCGAGCAGCACGCCGTTCGTGGTCAGCGAGAGATCCTCGACGCCGGGCGTCTGCGCGAGCATTCGCACCAGCTCGGGCAGGCCTCGGCGGACGAGCGGCTCGCCCCCGGTGAGCCGGATCTCGCTCACGCCAAGCCCGGCGAGCAGGGCGACGAGCCGCTGGATCTCCTCGAAGGTGAGGACGTGGTCCCGCTTCAGCCATTCCAGGCCCTCGGCCGGCATGCAGTAACGGCAGCGAAAGTTGCACCTGTCCGTGACGGACACGCGGAGGCTCTTGATCTCCCGCCCCCAGCCGTCGACGACGGGCGCCCTCGCCGACGCGTCTGGCGCCGGCGAGGGCAGGAGGAACGCTTCGCTCACGGCAGGGTGACGGAGATGAAGTTCTTCGCCTTCGACTGTGGGTTGCCGTCCACGCCACGCGCCTTGACGTGGCCGTAGCGGTCCTTCTCGGAGAGACCGGGCGTGTTCTGGGCCGTCTGCGGCGGCTTGCTCAGCTTGCGGAGCGCGGCGCGGCTGTTCTTGTAGAAGGCGCCGTTCGATTTCTGCTGCAGCGGCCCGCCCCCGATCAGGTTGTTCGCGTAGTACGCCGGCACGCCGCTCGGATTGTCGTCGGTCGGGCCCTGCCAGCCGAACAGCGCCGAGACGAGGCCTGCCTGCACCTCGTCGGTCACGTTCACCACGCCCTGAGTCTTCGAGTACTGGTTCGAGAGCTCGGCCCAGTCGCCGTCCTTCAGGCCGGCCGCGGCTGCGTCCTTGGGATGAACCATGAACTCCATGAAGGGGACGCTCCGCCCGGGCTGCACCTTCAGCCAGCGGTAGGTGTAGCCCGACTGCCAGATGGTCTGATAGCGGACGGTGGTGACGAAGAGCGGGTACTGCGCGTTCGGCTTCACCTGCTCCGGTAGGAAGGCGAGCGGGTCGGCCGCCGTCCAGCTGTAGTCGTGCGGGACGAACACCGCCTTGCCGTCGGGGGTGGCGAACTTGTCCTCGTAGGCCCGCTCGGTGCCGGTCAGCGTGTTGCCCTTGCGGGTGATCGGCTCCTGGATCCCGTTCGTGCCGAGCGAGGCGAGCTCGGCCGGCGTGACCTGGTCGAGCCCGATCGCCTTCCCTTCCTTGGTCACGCGCATCGCATTGAAGACGTCCTCCCAACTCGAGAACCGCCACTCCTTGGCGTCGAGGATCCCGTACTTGGAGGCGATCTTCTTGCCGATGTCGGCGAAGATCAGGTACTCCGCCCGGACCTCGCCGGGAGCGTCGTAGAAGCGCTGGTTGACGCGCAGGCGCCGCTCGAGGTTCTCGCGCGTGTAGGTGTACTCGCCCCAGGCTGCAGAAGGAAGCACGACGTCGGCGACCTCGGTGATGTCGGACGGGCGAATGTTGATGTCGACCACGAAGGGCACCTTCTCGATGAACTGGCGCAGCTGGGTCGACTGCTGCTGCATCCGGATCGGATTGGCGATCCCGACGATCAGCAGGTCGATTGTCCCCTTCTCGAGCTCCTGCCAGAGGTTGCGACGCTGGTCGCCGTCCGCCTGCGGATGCGGCCAGTCGAAGTCGTACATGTAGGCCGACTGATGTCCTCCCTGGCGCCCGAACACCTGGCCGGGCCGGCCGACCGAGCCGAGGAGTAGGGCGAGGTTCGCGTAGGTGTTCATCACTGCGGCGTTCTGCGTCCCCGACCAGATCAGCCCCTTCTCGAACAGGATCGAGCTCTTGTGCGGCTTGCCGAGCAGCCGCGCCGCCTTGCGCACCTTCGCCGCCGGCACGCCGGTGACGACCTCCGTCTTCTCCGGCCGGTACTTGTCCTGGCTGACGACCGCCTTCAGCCTGTTGAAGCTCGCCGTGTCGACGCGGGCGTCGATGTAGGCCGGATCGTGCAGGTTGTCGCTGAGGATCACGTTCATCAGCGAGTTGATCAGGACGACGTCCGTGTTCGGCTTCAGCTGCAGGTGGACGCCGCCAAGGTCCTCGGCGTTCTGCGCCGAGACGGTCTTGCGCGGGTCGATTACGATCTTCTTGCTCGGCTTGGAGAAGACGCGGTTGTAGAAGACGGTGCCGGTCTCGTAGGCGTTGCAGCCGGAGTAGAGGACGGTGTCGGCGAGCTCGAAGTCGCGGTAGGAGTAGAGCAGCGTCGAGGCCGAGCCGAAGTTGTCGGCGATCGAGGGGTGCTC
>DASXQY010000041.1:0-7781 GCA_036506915.1 Gaiellaceae bacterium
TTTGAAGCTCTGTTACGAAAGGTCCACCTGAGGACAGAAGCGGGGTTTCAGCCCCGCTTCTGTCCTTCTATATGCAGGTACGTTCGCTGAGATCGGTACCAATTCCGGTACCAAGTTCACGCCGTGCCATGAAGCGCTCCAGGGCGCCGCTCGACCCCCTCCTTACCATGTGCTCCAATCGGCATCGGTCCCAACCGAACGCACCGGTTTTCGGCTCCTAACGACGCCATCCGCTACGCGGAGGTGGTTGGCGCGGCGACCGGGACAGCCTTGCCGCGCTGGAGTGCGACTAGTGCGACGACCGATGCGGTGAACGCGACGCCGGCCGCGACGAGGAAGGCGAGCTGCAGGCCGCCGACCTCGGCCGCCAGCGGCGTCGAGCCGGAACCGAGCAGGTCGCTGCTCCGCGCGCTTGCGACGGCGGCAAGGACGGCGAGCCCTGAGGCGCCGCCAAGCATGACGGCCGTGCTGAGGAGCCCGGAGGCGAGGCCGGCGGCCTCCTCGTCGACGCGCGCGAGCGCGGCCGTTGTGATCGAGACGAAGGAGAGGCCGGCGCCGATCCCGACGAGAACGAGTCCCGGAAGGACGTCCGCGAGGTAGTCGCCGGCGACGGGGGCATGCCCCAGAACGACCAGTCCTACTGCGATCGTGCCGAGGCCACCGCTGGCGACAAGGCGCGGACCGAGCCGAGGCACGAGATGGTTCGCGAGCACAGTGGCACCCGCGACGCCGGCGGCCAGCGGCACGTAGGCGAGGCCCGCCTCGAGTGGCGTGTACCCGAGCACCTGCTGGACGTAGAGCGTGAGCAGGAAGAGGGTCGAGATCGCCGAGGCGCCGAGGAGGAGCTGGACGACGTTGGGGACAAGGGCGGCGCGCCGGTGTAGGAAGCCGGCCGGGATGAGCGGTGCGGCGCTGCGAGACTCGATGAGCGCGAACCCAGCTAGCACGGCGAGGGCGGCGACGACCAAGGCGTAGGTGGCGCCCGAGCGCCAACCGTAGTCCGACGTCTTGAGCAGCGCGTAGACGAGGATGGTCGTGCCCGCGGTCACCGTCACGGCGCCGGCCAGATCGAAGCCCCGCCGACCCGCAGTCCGGCTCTCCGCGACTAGTCGGGGGACGATGGCGAGCGCGGCGAAGGCGATAGGAACGTTGATCAGGAACACCCAGCGCCAGGAGGCGAGGTCGGTGAGCGCGCCGCCGAGCAGGATCCCGACGGCAAAGCCGAGCCCGGAGAGCGCCCCCCAGATGCCGAGCGCCTTGACGCGCTCGGCTCCGGCGGGAAAGAGCGCGGTCACGAGCGCGAGCGCCGCGGGAGTGGCAAGCGCGGCGCCGACTCCCTGGAGTGCGCGCGCGCCGACGAGCATGCCCTCCGACTGGGCGAGGCCGGCGAGGAGCGAGGCCTGCGCGAAGAGCGCCGTGCCGGCGAGGAAGAGCCGGCGGCGGCCGAAGAGGTCGCCGACGCGCCCGCCGAGCAAGAGCAGGCCGCCGAAGCTCAGCATGTACGCGTTCACGACCCACGCGAGCCCGGCCTGCGAGAACCCGAGGTCGTCCTTGATCGAGGGCAGGGCGACGTTGACGACCGTTTCGTCGAGAAAGACCATGAACTGCGCCACCGCAAGCACCGCCAGGGCGAGCCAGCGCCGACGGGCTGGTGCGTCGTCTCCCCTGGAAACGGTGGATTCTGTATCTGCGTTCAATGTCGTCATCGGTTTCCTCCGTCGCTGATCGATGCGCTTTGTGGGGCTTCGATGAGTCGTCGTTTCGTGGGGGCGAGTGGAGGGTGGAGGCTGGAGGGGTCCAGCCTCCACCCATGGGCTAGTCACTCGGACTGGAGTGCCGGTTCGAGTTCCTGCTCGCGCCTTGCTGGCTGCGTGCGCTCGAGCTTCGGGAGCCAGTCGAGCCAGCTGGGCAGGTACCAGTTCCAGTCGCCGAGCAGCTTCATCGCGGCCGGGAGCAGTACCGCGCGGACGATGGTCGCGTCGATGAGGACGGCGGCGGCGAGCCCAACGCCCATCTCCTTCATGTCGAGGATCGGCAGCGTCACGAAGATCGCGAACACGCCGACCATCACTACGGCGGCGCTGGTGACGACACCAGCAGTCGTTTTGATTCCCTGTGCCACCGCGTCCTCAGTTTTGAGGCCACGGTCAAACGCCTCCCGGACGCGGCTGAGGATGAAGACGTTGTAGTCGGTCGAGAGCCCGAACAGGATCACGAACATGAAGATCGGCAGCCAGAACGCGACGCCGCCGTTCGACTGGAAGTTGAGCAAGCCCTCGCCCCAGCCGTACTGGAAGACGCCTACAAGCACGCCGTAGCCGGCGCCGACGGAGAGTAGGTTGAGCACGATTGCCGTGAGCGAGATCACGACCGAGCGGAAGGACACGAGCAAGAGCAGGAACGCGAACGCGAGCACGAACGCGAAGACGACGGGAGCAGCGCTCTTGAGGGCGCTGTTCTGGTCGACCGACTGCGCCGTCCCGCCCGTCACGGCGTAGGTCGCGTCCGGGACGTTGCCGATCGTCGCGGGCAGGATCTCCGTCCGGAGCGTCCGCAGGGCCGCGGTGGACTCGGCGTCGGTTCCATTACCGTTCAGCGGAATGGCGACGCGCGTGACGGTACGGGCAGGGTTGACGGCGACCTGAATCGGGCCGCGCATCTGCCCACTCGCGAGCGCCTTCGTACGCAACTCTTCGACTGCCTTCCTCGTCGTCGGTGCGTCAGCTTTCGCCTTGATCGCGACGAGGGCCGGCTGGGCGCTACCGGGGAAAGCGGCCTGGATGCGATTGATCGTCTCGACCGTCGGGGCGCTCCGTGGTGCCGAATCGAGGCCGGTCTGGACCGTATGCATGTCGAGGACAGGGAACGCCATCGCGAGCAGAACGGCCGTCGCGGCGAGCACCGAGGCGCGTGGGTGGCGGAGTGCGGGGGTGAGCATCGCCGACCAGAAGCGGTTCTCGCCACTGGCACGCCGTAGCCGCGAGAGCAGCGGGATCCGCCCCTTCTCGACCCGCTCCCCGAGATGGGCAAGCAGAGCCGGGAGCACCGTCAGCGACCCAAGCATGGCAACGGCGACGACGAGCATGGTCGCGATCGCGAAGCCGACGTAGGTGTCGCTGCCCGAGAAGAAGAGCCCGGCCATGGCGATCATCACCGTCACACCTGAGATAAGGACGGCGCGGCCTGACGTCGCAGCGGCCGCTTCGAGCGCCGCGCGCGCGCCCTTGCCAGCCGCCCGTTCCTCTCGCTCTCGCTTGAGATAGAAGAGCGAATAGTCGACCCCGACCGCGAGCCCGACGAGGAGGACGACGGCGCTGATGTTCTGGTCGAGTGGAATCAGCTGACTCGGCAACGAAATGAGCCCGAGCGTCGCCATGACGGCAGTCAGCGCCAGCAGCAGCGGCAGACCGGCCGCGACGAGCGCACCGAAGACGAGGATCAGGACCGCCAGCGTCAACGGGACCGAGCGCTCCCCGGCCTGCTTGAGCTGGTCGGCGAACAGCTTGTCCAGGGCCTTACTTGAGCTGATGAAGCCTGCCTCACCCACGTAGAAGCCGGGATGCCTGTTCGCCACCTTGGCCGTGGCCGCCGTGAGCGCGTCGATGTTCTTCTTTGCGAGCTCCTCGTCGCCCTTCATCTCCCACTCGACCAGCACCGTGCGACTGTCCTTCGAGATCTGGTCGGCGCGGCCGGGATCGAGCGGCGAGCGCAGGTTCTTGATGGTCCTGAACGGCTTCACCGTGCGGACGACGTCTCCGACCGTGGAGCGAAAGGCCGTGTCCTTGACCGTCAGCCGCTTGCTCTGGATGAGCACGATCTCGGTCTGCGGATCGGGCTGGAAGCCGGCCTGGTCGAGGATCTGATCGGCCTTGCGCGCCTGGCCGACGTCCGCGTCCTTCATGTCGCTCGACTTTTGGCCGACCGCCATCCCGACGGCGACCGCCGTGAGCACGAAGACGAGCCAACCGAAGACTGCGGTCTTCCAGTGGCTCGCGCTCCAGCGGCCCATACGGGCCGCCAGGTTGCGCGGTTGCCCCGCCGAGGCACTCGCCACGGCCGGTGCGGCTGTGGAGCCCTTGCTTGAGCGATCAGGGTGCTTGCTGCGGAACATGGTCTCTTCTCCTTTGCTTGGTTCCTTGGGTTAGCCCAGGTGCGACTGCGCCCGGGCGCCGACGTGCAGCAGCGGTGCGAATGCCGCCGTCCGAGGCACGTACGCAAACGGGTGGCAGAAGGCATGGAGGGCGCGGTTGCGCGGGACGACGAGCTCCAAGCGGTCTCCGTCGCGCGTGTCCTCGAGGGTCACCGTGACGGCGTCCTCGCGCGGGTGCCAGAGCAGCACGACGCGGAGGCCGTCGCTCTCGCGTGCGGCAAGTTCGCGCGCCTCGGTTGTTGCTGCGCTCAGCGGCGACGAGCTCATGGCCTCTCCTTCTCGTGTAGGGGTCCCGAGAGGGCGCGCGGTCATGGGATTCCGACCTCGCTGACCGGCGTGGCGGTGGTGCGTTTGGCGACGTAGGCGGGCAGCAGCCGGAGCGCGTCCTCTTCGCTTGACGCTTCCACCGTCCACCAGATCGCGTGCCCCCCGGAGCGGCACGACGCGAGCGTCGCTTGATGGCGAAGCGGGCTCTCATGCCCCTTGAAGGAGGCAAAGACGACGCCGCACTCGTCGGGCTCGTGGCGGTGGTGGAGGAGGAAGCGGGACATGGCGGCGAGCTTGCCGCTTCCCGACTGCGCCGACATCGGGGCGCAACCCTGATCCCGCACCCTGATTTCTCGATCCGGCGACCCTGATTTATCCTGGCCCGAAGGAGAAAAGTGGCTCTGCTTGCCGACAAGCTCGTCGGGCGCGCCGAAGAGCTCGGCGCGCTCGATGGGGTGCTGTCCGAGCTCGACCAAGGTGGCCCGGCCGCACTCGAGCTGGTGGGCGAGCCAGGGATCGGTAAGACCCGCCTGCTCGCAGAGCTCGTCGCCCGCGCGGATGCGCGCGGGCACCTCGTCCTCTCCGGATCAGCGTCCGAGCTCGAGCGCGACTTGCCGTTCTCCGTCTTCGTCGATGCGCTCGACGAGTACGTTCGCGGGCTGGACCCCAATCGCCTGGCCGCGGTCGACGCCGACGTGCGCACGGAGCTCGCGCACGTCTTCCCTTCACTCTCGGCGCTGGCGCTCGAGCGCGAGGTGGCGCTCCAGCACGAGCGCTACCGCAGCCATCGCGCGGTGCGCGAGCTGCTCGAGCAGCTCGCGGCAACGCAGCCGCTCGTGCTCGTGCTCGACGACCTCCACTGGGCGGACTGGGCGTCTGTCGAGCTGCTCGGCGCGCTCCTGCGGCGGCCGCCGGCGGCAGCCGTGCTCATGGCGCTGGCGCTCCGTCCGCGCCAGATGCCGGAGCGGCTCTCGGCTGCGCTCGAGCGGGCGCACCGCGCCGCGAGGCTGACCCGCATCGAGCTCGCCGCGCTCAGCCCTGACGAGGCGCGAGAGCTTCTGGGCGACGCCGTCGACAGCGCCGACGCGACCGTCCTCTATGAGGAGAGCGGCGGCAACCCGTTCTACCTCGAGCAGCTCGCCCGGTCGGCCGACCGCGCCGGTGGGTGGGCCGCCGGCGTCTCCGACGAGATGCCGCTGGCGGCCATCGGCGTCCCCGCGGCCGTTGCGGCAGCGCTCACCGAGGAGCTCGCCCTTCTCTCGCGGGACGCACGCCTCGCGCTCGAGGGAGCGGCCGTGGCGGGCGATCCGTTCGAGCCCGAGCTGGCAGCGGCCGCGGCCCTGATGCCGGGGGACTCGGTGATGGAGGCAGTCGACGAGCTCCTGCGCCTCGACCTCGTTCGCAACACCGAGGTGCCTCGGCGCTTCCGCTTCCGGCACCCACTCGTGCGCCGCGCCGTCTACGAGGCCACCGCGGGCGCCTGGCGGCTCGGGGCCCACGAGCGATGCGCCGAGGCGCTGGCCGCGCGGGGCGCCACCGCAGCCGCGCGCGCGCACCACGTCGAGCGCTCCGCCCGCGAGGGCGACCTCGGAGCTGTCGCCGTGCTTCGCGAGGCCGGCGAGGCAGCTCTCCGGCTCGCGCCGGCGAGCGCCGCGCGCTGGTTCGCCGGCGCGCTGCGGCTACTCCCGCCGACTGCGCCGGCCCAGGAGCGCGCCGAGCTCCTCCTTGCCCGCGCCGATGCGCTGACCGCGACGGGCCAGTTCGCCGACAGCCACAACAGCCTGCTGGAGGGTCTTGCGATCGCGCCTGCCGAGGCGGTAACGCTGAGCGCCAGGCTCACCAGAGCCTGTGCGGGAGTCGAGCATCTCCTCGGCCGCCACGAGCAAGCGCATAACCGCCTGGCGAGTGCTCTCGACGCGCTGCGCGAGCCCGTCTCCGCCGAGGCCGTCGGCCTGATGATTGAGCTCGCGCTCAATGGGTTCTACGCGACGAACTACCAGGCGACGCAGGACTGGGCCGAGCGAGCCGTCGGCGCCGCCAGGCAGGTCGAAGATCTGCCGCTGACCGCGGCGGCCGTCGCGATGCTGGCCCTTGGGGACGCGATGACGGGCGCGGCTCAGCGAGTCGAGGCCGATCGTTCCGAGGCCGCCGCCCTCGTCGACGCCCTCTCCGACGACGAGCTCACCCAGCGCCTCGACGCCGCGACCTGGCTCGCCGGTGCGGAGCTCTATCTCGACCGCTACGCCGACGCCGACGCGCATGCCGAGCGCGCCCTCACGCTCGGGCGCGCGACCGGCCAGGGAGAGCTCTTCCTCGTCCTCTACCAAATCCTCGGCAGGGCCTGGTACGTGCGCGGCCGACTGGCCGAATGCGCCGAGCTGCTCGACGGGGCGATTGAGGCGGCCCGCCTGTTGGGGAACACGCACGCTCTCGCCTGGAATCTCTTTAACCGCTCGGTCGTCGCGCTCGCGGTTGGAGAGATGGAGGTCGCCCTCGCGACCGCGGAGGAGAGCGTCGACCTGAGCCGCGAGCTCGACGAGGGCTTCGTCTCGGCCTGGGCAGCGGTGAGGCTCGCGGCCGTCCTCCTGGAGACCGCGCAACCCGAGCGCGCCGTCGAGTTGCTGCTCGGCTCTGCCGGGGGCGAGGAGCTGACGCTCATCCCGGGCGGCTGGAGGGCCTACTGCCTCGAACTGCTGACCCGCGCCTGGCTCGCGCTCGGACGCTTCGGCGAAGCCGAACGGGCGGCCGCTTGCGCCGAGGCCAGGGCCGCGGCCGTGCGCCTCCCCCTGTCTGCCTCGTGGGCGGACCGCGCCGAGGCCGCCGTCGCCCTCCAGGCGGGCGATCCGGCCCGCGCTGCGGAAGTCGCGCTCGGGTCAGCTGCTGCCGCTGAGGACGTCGGCGCTCCTATCGAAGCGGCGCTGTCGCGAACGCTCGCCGGCCGTGCCCTGGCTGAAGCCGGCGAGGGCGACGCCGCGGCGGCGGAGCTACAGCGCGCCGCTGCAGACCTCGACGCGTGTGGGGCTGTCCGCTACCGCAATGAGGCCGAGCGCGAGCTGGGAAAGCTCGGCCACCGCACATACCGCCGCACGCGCCCAGGCAAGCCCGACGTGACCGGCCTCGAGTCGCTGACAGAGCGCGAGCTCCAGGTGGCTCGGCTCGTCGTCGACCGCAAGACGAATCCGGAGATTGCCGCCGAGCTCTTCCTCAGCCAGAAGACGGTCGAGACCCACCTGCGCAACATCTTCCGCAAGATGGACGTCCCGTCGCGCGTCGCCCTCGCGCGTGCCGTCGAGCGTGGGGACCGCGCAGGGCCCGCACGATCGCAGTAATCGAACCCAACCGGTTTCTGTGACCCAGCGGCTTC
>DASXQY010000042.1:0-12844 GCA_036506915.1 Gaiellaceae bacterium
GATCAGGAGCCCGGCCACCCAGGAGGACGATCCGGTCCGGACGAAGACGTCGACCTCGAGCGCCACGAGAGCCAGCCAGGTGCCCGCTCCGGATCCGAGCGTGGCGAGGAACAGGCGCCGGAAGCTCTGCTCGCGTCCGAGGAGCCCGAGGTGGCTGCCGGTCAGGCGGGGGCGGCCCATCGCTTAACCAAAGCTAACACCGTTGGCGGCGCCCGAACGAGGGGTTTTTCGGCCGTGTCCGGAGGGTTCAGGCACCGTTCCGGCAGTGGCTCGAAGCGGTGTCTCAGGCGGTCGTTAAGGGGCGCACGCGCCCGAGCGCTTCCGCGAGGAACTCGTGCTCGTCCGGCGTCCCGACCGTCACGCGGACGGCACCCGGAGCCCCGAAGCCGTGCGTCGGGCGAACGATCACGCCCTCCCGCAGAAGCTGCTCGAAGAAGGTCCGCGAGTCCTCGCCCACCTCGGCGAAGAGGAAGTTGCCGACCGCGGGGCCGACCGGCTCGAGGCCGTGCTCGCGCAGGATCGTCTCGAGCTGCGTCCGCGCCGCGGCGTTGACCCGACGGCGGCGCTCGAGCTCGTCGGTCGAGCTGAGACTCGCGAGGGCCGCCTCCTGGGCCGGAGTGGTGATGTCGAAGGCGCGCCGGACCTTGCCGATCGCGGTCACGACCGGGGCCGGAGCCAGCGCGTACCCCACGCGCAGGCCCGCGAGGCCGTAGATCTTCGAGAAGGTGCGCAGGACGACGACGCGGCGGCCGGCGCGGAGGTACTCGTCGACCCCGTCCGGGTAGTCGGGGTCGTCGATGTACTCCAGGTAGGCCTGGTCGAGCACCGTCACGACGTGCCCGGGCACGCGATCGAAGTACGCGTCGAGCTCGGCGCGGGTATTCATCGTCCCGGTCGGGTTGTTCGGGTGGCAGACGTAGACGAGCTTCGTTCGCGGCCCGATCGCCTCGAGCATGGCGTCGAGGTCGTAGCGCCCCTCACGGAGAGGCAGGGTGCGCGGGACCGCGCCGACCTTCCGCGCGTCGATCACGTAGCTCGGGAACGACGGCCAGCCGCAGACGATCTCGTCTCCCGGGTCGAGCGTGGCCTGCGTGAGACAGTCGACCAGACCGTCCGAGCCGGCTCCGGGCGCGACCTCCTCGAAGCGAAGGTCGAGCCGCTCGGCCAGGGCGGCCCGGAGGCCGTAGGCGCCTCCGTCCGGGTAGCGGTTCAGGTCGGCCGCCGAGCGCTGAATCGCTTCGCGCGCTTCGGGGAACGGCCCGAACGGGCCCTCGTTCGAGGCGAGCTTGACGACGCGGTCGAGACCGAGCTCGCGCTGCACCTCCTCGACCGGCTTGCCCGGCTCGTAGGGGACGAGGTCGTTGACCGCGGGCTTGAAGAAGGTGTCCGCGATCTCGGCGAGCGAGCCGGCCACGGCGAGGACTCTATCGCCGGAACAACGGGCCTGGCTCGCTGCCTTCCCTTAGTTCGGTTCGCCCGGCCTCCTCCCCGAGGAGAGCCTATCGGGGAAAGGCGCACGTGTGGGTAACGGGAGCGTGCCGAAAGCGTCACGTTCGCCCCTCGGCCTTACCACCATCGACGTTGCGCGACGCGGGCCGGCGCGCTACGGTCCTGGCCTGCGGTCGGCCGTAGTCCTCCAGCCAGGGAGCTGGTCGCAGGTGAAGCTCAACGAGGCAGATGGGGTCTTCCAGGGTGGTGGCGTGAAGTGCATCGCTCTTGTCGGTGCGCTCCTCGGCTTCGCAGAACGTGGCTACAACCGCTGGGTGAACGTCGCGGGCACGAGCGCGGGCGCGGTCGTCGCCGCGTACCTGGCGTGCGGTCACGACGCCTACGATGCAGAGCAGCTCCTGCGCTCGGCGCCCTACGCCCGCTTCGAGGACTTCGGCCCCGGGGGCCGGCTGCTCGGCGGAGGCTGGAACCTGATCCGCCGCCGCGGTCTCGCACGCGGCGATTACCTGCGCCGGTGGCTCGACGAACAGCTCGGCGGGCGGACTTTCGCCGACGTCTCCGAGAACGGTCGGTCACGTCTCAAGCTGATCGCCGCCGACGTCACCAGGCGTAAGCTGCTCGTGCTCCCGGATGACCTCCGGGACTACCGTCTCCGCGGCGGGGACAGCCCGATCGACCCTGACCGTTTCCACATTGCAGACGCGGTCCGGATGAGCATGTCGTTGCCCTACTTCTTCGAACCGGTGGAGCTGGTGCACCACGGGACCGGAAACAGCTCGACGATCGTCGACGGCGCCATGCTGTCGAGCTTCCCGGTGTGGCTCTTCGACGTGGACGACAACGACCCGGTCCGGCCCACGTTCGGCCTCCGGCTGACGGGGGGTCGCGGCCACGAGGCCCTTCTCGAGCGCCACCCGGTCCGCCGCGGGCGGCCGGTCAAGCTCGGCTCCGACATCTTTCATACGGCCATGGAGGCCTGGGACACGCGCCTCATGTCGCACTCGACGCGCGTCCGCACGTGCCCGGTGCCTACGAGCGACGTCGGCACCACCGACTTTCGGCTGACGCCGCTCGAGCAGACGGAGCTCGTCGAGAACGGCCGCCGGGCCGCCCGGCGTTTCCTCGACTCGTTCAGCCTCGAGGACTATCGAAACACCTACGGCCGACGCCTCTCGACAGCCGTTCCGGCCTGACCTCACTAGCATTGCCCCGGCATGAGGGTCGGCGTGCCGACAGAGAGCGCCGCGGGCGAGCGACGCGTGGCGCTCGTGCCCGAGGTGATCGAGCGCCTCTCCTCCGGCGGTTTCGAAGTGCTGGTGGAGCGCGGCGCCGGCGAGGCAGCCTCCTTCCGGGACGAGGCCTTCGCGGAGGCCGGGGCGCGCCTGGTCGAAGATCCGTATGCCGAGGTCGACGCCGTCGTCAAGGTTCAGAAGCCGAGCGAGGCCGAAGCCGCGCGCCTGCGGGAGGAGCAGGTCCTCATCTGCTTCCTCGAGCCCTTGACCGATCGGGAGGGCATCGAGCGCCTGGCCGGCCGAGGAGTGGTCGCATTCGCGATGGAATCGATCCCGCGGATCACGCGCGCGCAGCCGATGGATGCGCTCTCTTCGCAGGCGACCGTCTCCGGCTACAAGGCGACGCTCCTCGCGGCCGAGCGGCTGCCGAAGTTCTTCCCGATGCTGATGACGGCTGCCGGAACGGTCGCTCCGGCGAAGGTTCTCGTCCTCGGCGCGGGGGTCGCAGGCCTTCAGGCGATCGCGACCTCGCGCCGGCTCGGCGCGGTCGTCACCGGCTTCGACGTGCGGCCAGTGGTGCGGGAGCAGATCGAGAGCCTGGGCGCGAGCTGGCTCGACCTGGGAGTCGTCGGCGAGGAGACCGCCGGGGGCTACGCGCAGGAGCTTTCGGCGGAGCAGCAGGAGCAGCAGCAGCAGGAGCTCGAGACCCGCCTACCCGAGTTCGACGTTGTGATCACCACGGCGCTCATTCCCGGCAGACCGGCGCCGCGGCTGATCCCCGCGAGCGCGGTCGCGGCGATGCGCCCGGGCTCGGTGATCGTGGATCTCGCCGCCGAGGCCGGCGGCAACTGCGAGCTGACCGAGCCCGGCGAGGAGGTCGTCCGTGAGGACGTCACGATCGTCGGTTTCACCAACCTGCCCAGCTCGATGCCCTACCACGCCAGCCAGCTCTACGCCCGCAACGTCGCCGCCCTTCTTCACCACCTCGCTCCCCAGGGCGAGCTTGCCCTCGACTTCGAGGACGAGATCACCGCCGGTGCCTGCGTGACGCGGAAGGAGCAGATCCCCGCATGAACCTGCTCCGGCGCGGGACGAATCGGCACGGAATCGTCACGAAGCCGGCACAGACACGCGCGCCGGCTCACGCTATCGTCGACCGCGAGGGCGGCGGGACATGTCACCCCACCCTGGGTGGGGGGTGCGGGTGCCTGACTCGGTCGGGCGCGGCTCCGAGAGGCGTGCCCCGATGAGCCACGAGCTCCTGCTCGTGTTCGAGCTGACGATTCTCGTGCTCGCGATCTTCCTCGGGTTCGAGGTGATCTCCAAGGTGCCGACGCTGTTGCACACGCCGCTCATGTCCGGTACCAACGCGATCCACGGGATCGTGATTGTGGGCGCGATGCTCGTGATGGGTGCGGGCGGCAAGGACACGCTCACGTGGGTGATCGGCTTCGTCGCCGTCATCCTCGCTTCCGCCAACGTCGTCGGTGGCTTCGTCGTCACCGACCGCATGCTCGAGATGTTCAAGAAGCGTGGGCGGCCCGCGGACGATGGGCCCTCCGCGTCGAAGGACACCGGCGCGGGCGCCGGGCCCGACGACACGCGATGAGCTGTCGCCGCGCGGTGCCTTCACGATGAGCAGGGCGACGACAGACCTGCTCTATCTGGTCACGATCGTGACGTTCATTCTCGCCCTGCGCTTCCTCTCCCGCCCGGACAAGGCGCGCTGGGGGAACCGAATCGGCGCCGCGGGGATGCTGCTCGCGATCGCCGTTACGTTCGCGCAGAACGAGATCGTCACATACTGGGAGATCGTGCTCGGCATGGCGATCGGCGGCGGCTTCGGCGCCGTAGCGGCGCGGCGCGTGAAGATGACCGCAATGCCACAGATGGTCGCGCTGTTCAACGGCGTCGGCGGCGGCGCGGCGGCGCTCATCTCCTGGGCGGAGTTCCACCGGAAGGCTCCCGCGCCCGGGAACCTCAAGGTCGACATCAGTCTCGCGATCATGCTCTCGGCGATCATCGGCGCGATCTCCTTCGCCGGCTCGATGGTAGCCTTCGCCAAGCTCCAGGAGCTGATCCAGGGCCGGCCGATCACGTACCTCGGTCAGCAGCTGGTGAACGGGCTCGTGCTCGCCGCCGCGCTCGCCTCGGGAGTCGCGATCGCCGCGGGCGCGGAAGAGCAGTGGCTGATGTGGGCGCTGCTCGCCTGCGCCGCCCTGTTCGGCGTCCTCTTCGTGCTCCCCATCGGCGGCGCCGACATGCCGGTCGTGATCTCGCTCCTGAACGCGTTCACCGGACTGGCGGCCGCGGCGACCGGCTTCGAGCTCGAGAACAACGTCCTGATCGTGAGCGGGATGCTCGTCGGCGCCTCCGGAACGCTGCTCACGCTGCTGATGAGCCGGGCGATGAACCGCTCGATCACGAACGTCCTCTTCGGCGCCTTCGGCCAGGTGACCGGCCCCGCAGCCGCTGCCGCGGAGAGCGACGGGGGCACCGTGCGCTCCGCGACCGCGGAGGACGTCGCGGTCATGCTCGCGTACGCCCACAAGGTCATCGTCGTTCCGGGCTACGGCCTGGCCGTTGCGCAGGCCCAGCATGATGTCCGCCAGCTCGCAGATCTGCTCGAGTCGAAGGGCGTCGACGTCTCATACGCGATCCACCCGGTCGCCGGCCGAATGCCCGGCCACATGAACGTCCTCCTCGCCGAGGCGAACGTGCCCTACCCGCAGCTGAAGGAGATGGACGACGCTAACCCCGAGTTCGGGCGCACGGACGTCGTCCTCGTGGTCGGCGCGAACGACGTCGTCAATCCCGACGCGCGCAACAACCAGGGGAGCCCGATCTACGGGATGCCGATCTTGAACGTCGACCAGGCGCAGGCCGTGGTGGTGCTGAAGCGGAGCATGAACCCGGGTTTCGCCGGGATCGAGAACCCGCTCTTCTATAACCCGAAGACGGTGATGCTGTTCGGCGACGCCAAGGATTCGATCACGAAGCTGATCGGAGACGTGAAGACGCTCTAGACGGCCGCACCGGCAAAGCCGGCACGGCCTCTCTGGTCGGCGTCGCAAGCGAGCGCCTTAGGCTTCCGGCCGATGGTTCCGATCCTCGCGGCCCGGTACGTCGAGGCGGCGGTCTCGCCCACGCGCGCGGTCGAGGTCATGCGCGAGGCATTTCTCGCCTACGCACGGGGCGAATGGTCGATGCCGCCGAAGGTTTACGTCCCCGCCTACCCCGCCGGGGACTTCCGCGCAATGCCGGCGCTCGGCGCCGGTCACGCGGCGCTCAAGTGGGTGACGTCGTTTCCGGGTAACCCCGAGCGGGGCCTGCCGACGGTGACGGGGCTCGTTCTGCTCTCGGATGCCTCGACCGGCGCGTTGCGCGGGGTGCTCGACGCCGCCGCGGTGACCGCTCTTCGCACCGGCGCGGCGGCGG
Organism: Gaiellaceae bacterium; assembly: GCA_036506915.1. Classification (GTDB taxonomy): domain Bacteria; phylum Actinomycetota; class Thermoleophilia; order Gaiellales; family Gaiellaceae; genus AC-32. The sequence goes on from DASXQY010000042.1 coordinate 6,120, forward strand.
TTCTGGCGGCGGAAACCGTCGGGCGGGAGGGTGCGTCGGGAGCGGCTGTCGTCGGCGCGGGTGTCAACGGGCGCGCGGCCGCGCGGACGTTCCTCGCGCGAGGATACGAGGTCGTACTCTGGGACCGCGACGGCGGTCGCGCGGAGGCGGCCGCAGACGAGCTGGGCGCCGACGTCGCCGAATCGCGCGAGGAAGCGCTCGCGGCCGACCTGCTCGTGACCATGACGCCCGGACATGAAGTGCTGCTGCCAGCGGGGTCGCTGCGCCCCGGCCAGCACGTCAGCCTGATGGGGGCGGACGGGCCTGGGAAAGCCGAGATCGCGGTCGAGGAGCTCGTCCGGACGCACGTGTTCTGCGACGACTGGGAGCAGGCGAGCCACAACGGCGAGCTGGTGCACGCCGTCGAGGCGGGCGCGCTCGACCGTGCTGCCGTCACCGAGCTCGGGGCAGTGCTCGCCGGCCTCGCCGACGGTCGTCGCTCGGATGAGGAGATCACCACCTTCGACTCGACCGGCCTGGCGATCCAGGACCTCGCGATCGCGCTCGCGGCACTCGAGCGCTACGAGGCCGAGCCGGACTCGGAGATCTTCCAGGGGGTGTCGAAGGTCGAGATAGGCTGAGGCTTCCCCGGGGAAGGAGAAGCGAGATGGAAGGTCAGCTGGTGCATTTCGAGCTGCCGGCGGAAGACGCGGGTCGCGCGAAGGAGTTCTGGAAGTCGCTCTTCGGCTGGAAGTTCCGCGAGTGGAGCGGCCCGGTCGAGTACCACATGCTCGACGGCAACGAGCCCGGTGGGGCGATCTATCCGTCCGAGCAGCCCGGCACCGGGCTGATCGTCTACTTCGGCACTGTGGACATCGACAAGGCGATCGCGCGAGCCCGCGAACTCGGCGGGTCCGCGGATGACAAGCAGCCGATCCCGGGGATCGGCTGGTTCGCCCGCTGCCGCGACACGGAAGGAAACGAATTCTCGCTCTTCCAGAGCGACGAGTCGGTTCCGCCGCCCGGTGGAGGCGGGCAACCGGGCTAGGACAGCAGTCGCGCGGGTTCGAACAGCTCGAGCTCCGGCGCAGGTCGCCCGAGGATCGCTCCCGCGACAAGCTCGCCGCACGCGAGCCCGAGCACGTTGCCGTGACCCGAGTAGCCGCAGGCGACCCAGAGCCCCTCCCGTCCGGGCGCCGGTCCGGCCAGTGGAAGCCGGTCCGCGGTCGCGCCGAAGATCCCGGCCCAGCGGTGAGTGATGCGTGGCTTTACGCCGATCAACTCGGCCGCGAAGCGCTCCAGGTTTTCCTGGATCAGCGGCGTCGTCCTCTCTTCCGCCGTCTGCTCGAGATCCGGGGCCTTGTCGCGGAAGCCGCCCAGAACGAGACGCTGGTCGAGCGTCTGCTGCCAGTAGTCGTAGCCGTGCCTGGAGTAATGGGGGCAGGGGAAGAGGTCCCGCCCGAGCGGTTCCGTGACGAGCACCTGGCCGCGCACCGGACGGACGGCGTCGTCGAGCTCGCGCAAGAGCCCGTGGGTGTAGCCGTCGGTCGCGAGCACGACCTGCTCGGCCTCGACCTGGTCGAGCGACTCGACCCTCTTGCCCTCGCGCAGCTCCGCCCCGGCCGCGGCCGCCCCGGCGGCCAGGCGCCGGACCCAGCGCGCAGGCTGAAGCGACCCGTCTCCGGGGTGGAAGATGGCGCCGTCGAAACGGCCGGCGAGCGGCTTCGGCAGGTCGTCCAGCCATTCGACCGCGAAGCCGTCGTCGCCCAGCGCCCGATACTCCCTCTCGAGCTCGACGCGCTCGTCCGCGTCGGCCGCTAGCCGGAGGCTGCCGGTCCGGCGGAATGCGTCGCCTGCCAGCTCGAAGAGCCGGTTGAGGTAGCGCTCGGTCAGGCGCCAAAGGGCCCGTGCCCGTGTCGCTCCGAGGTTGACGCGAGCCTCGTCGTACGGCGGCGCCGCTCCGCGGAGGACGAAGCCGCCGTTCCGACCACTCGCGCCACCCGCGATCTTCCGCGCCTCGTAGAGCCGGACCCGGCACCCGGCGTCCGCGAGAGCATAGGCGCAGGCACACCCTGTGACCCCGCCGCCGATGACGGCGACGTCCACGCGGCCCCGCAGCCGGGTCGCCGCCGGCTGCGGCCACTCCTCGTCGAGCCAGTACGAGCTCGTCATGTTGTCGGCGATGCTAGTCCGCCGGCCTCACCCCCCTGAAGAGGCCGTCCGCCTCGACCACTGCGCCCGCGAGCTCGAGCTCCGCCAGCGCGGTGGCCACCGCCGCCGCATCGAGCCCGGTCGTGTGAACCAGCTCGTCGGCTCCGGCCGGCCGGTCGGCCAGAACCCTGAGCACCTCGGCCGCGTGCCCGCTCACCTCGGGCATCTCCACTTCTGTCACCGCGATCCCCATCGCCTCGAGCACGTCGTCGCTGGAGGTCAGCGGCGTCGCACCGAGTCGTAGCAGCGCATTCGTCCCCGCGGACAGGGACGAGGTGATCTCGCCGGGGACCGCGAAGACCTCTCGTCCCGCCTCGAGCGCGAAGTCGGCCGTGATGAGGGCTCCGCTGCGCTCCCGCGCCTCGACGATCACCGCCGCGCCGGCCAGCCCGGCGATGATCCGGTTTCTGGCCGGGAAGCGCCACGGCGCCGGCTCGACGCCGGGCGCGTACTCCGACACGACGAGCCCATTTTCGGAGATCCCCGTCGCGAGGCTCGCGTGCGCGGCGGGGTAATCGCGGTCGATTCCGCAGCCGAGAACCGCAACCGTCATGCCGCCCGCCTCGAGCGCGCCCCTGTGCGCTTCGCCGTCGACGCCCCGTGCCAGTCCGCTCACCACGACCAGGCCCGCCCGCGCAAGCTCTCGCCCGAGGAATCTCGCCACCTGCGCTCCGTACGAGGAGCACGACCGCGCGCCGACGATCGCGACCGCCGGCCGGGCGAGCAACTCGCTGGCCGCGGCACCACGGAGAAAAAGCCCCGCCGGCGGGTCGTGGAGCTCGCGCAGGAGCGACGGATACTCGGGCTCGGACCGGCCGAGGAAGCGGAAGCCAGACGCAGCGAGACCCGCGAGGTACCGCTTCGCATCGAAGGCACGCTGAAAGCGCTCGAACCGGCGCTCAAGGGGTTTCTGCACCAGATGCGTCCCGGTCTCGGCGGCGAATGCGGCGAGCGCAAGGTCGCTCACGGAGTTCCCAGCTCTCGCGGTTGCCGGTACGACAACGCCTCCGCGACGTGCTCGGCGCCGACCTCGTTCGCCTCCGCAAGGAGCGCGGCGGTGCGAGCGACGCGCGCCACCCGCGCCCGGCCGCGAGCCGAGAGCGGCAGACGCTCGACCGCCCGCGCGAGCAGCTCGTTTGCCTGCTTCGAGCGAGGCAGCGGCTCGCCTCGGGCTCGCTCCCGCGCCGCCGTCACGCGTTCCCGGACGGCCTTCGACCCCTCTCCCGCCCCGGCCTCGAGCTCCCGCGCGCGCGGCCGCGGAACCGTCACCACCAGGTCGAAGCGGTCGAGCAGCGCGCGCGAGAGCTTGTCTCGATATGCGGCCAGACGGGCAGCGGAGCACGAGCACTCCGCCGCCGGATCGCCACGAGCGCCGCACGGGCAGAGGTTCATCGTCGCAACCAACTGGAAGCGGGCCGGGAAGACGATCCTCCCGCCGACCCGAGCGATCGAGATCGCCCCGTCCTCGAGTGGCTGGCGCAGCGCCTCGAGCCCGTTGCGCGGGAACTCCGCCAGCTCGTCGAGGAAGAGCACGCCGCGATGGGCAAGGCTCGCCTCCCCCGGCCGCGGAGACGGGCCGCCGCCGACGATCGCGGAGACTGACGCCGTGTGGTGCGGCGCCCGGAACGGAGGCAGCGTCACCAGTGGGCGGCCGACCGGAAGCAGCCCGGCGACGGAGTGGATCCGCGTCACCTCCAGCGCTTCGTCCGGAGGGAGGCGCGGCAGGATCCCGGGCAGCCGGCGCGCGAGCATCGTCTTGCCGGTTCCGGGAGGGCCCCCGAGGAGCAGGTTGTGGCCGCCGGCCGCAGCGAGCTCGAGCGCCCGCCGCGCGCGCTCCTGCCCGCGTACATCGGCCAGGTCGAGCGCCGTGGGCTCGGGCCCGTGGCCGTTCAACGACAGCGCGTCGGCCGGAGGCGGGTCCCACTCGCCGCGCAGGTAGGAAACGGCCTCCGCCAGATGGTGGAGGGGCACGGGCTCGATCCCCGCGAGCGCCGCCTCGGCCGCGGAGTCGGCCGCGCACAGGAGCCTGGTCAGTCCGGCCTCCCGGGCCCCTTCGGCCGCGGCCAGCACCCCGCCGACCGGACGGAGGCGACCGTCGAGGGCCAGCTCGCCCACCGCCGCATGTCCGATCAGCTCGTCAGGTGGAACCTGCCGCGACGCCGCCAGCACGGCGAGCGCGATCGGCAGGTCGAAGCCGGAGCCCTCCTTGCGCAACTCCGCCGGCGCGAGGTTGACAGTGATCCGCCGCATCGGCCATTCCAGCTCGGCGGAGGCGATCCCGCTTCGAACCCGCTCCTTCGCCTCCTGGCAGGCGCGATCGGCGAGCCCGACGATGGCGAAGGCCGGCACCCCGTTCTGGAGATGGGCCTCGACCTCGACGCGGAGAGCGTCGAGCCCGACGAGCGCGTGCGTGACGGTTCGTGCGAGCATGTTGCCAACATAGACAACAAGACGTCACGCGTATGTGACGAAGGTGTGCCGGGAGTGGAACTCTTCCCGGCCGAACTAGCGGGCGACGAGGACGTCCTCGAAGAACTCCCCGGCACGCCGGCCCGTCCGGCGGTTCACGTGGCGGCGGTAGCGCTCCTCGAGCCGGAGCCCTGCCTGCTCGAGGATCTCCGGATAGAGGTCGCGACGGTCGTTGATCACGATCACGACCGGCGCACCGGGCCGGAGCGCCCCTCGAACATTCGCCAGGACCGCCGCGACGCCGTCGCTATAGGCCGAGAGCGCGGCGCGGCTCGTCCCCTTCCCGAGCTCGAGCTCCTTGCACTCCTCCAGGCCAAGCAGCTCGTAGGCGTAGCGATGCTGCTCGTGGTAGTCGATCAGCCCCGGGTAGGGCGGCGAAGTGACGACGCCGTCGAACGGACCGCCGAAGTCGAGCTCGCGCGCGTCGCCGTGAAGCACCTCCGCCGCGCGCGCACGCGCGCGCACGCGTGAGAACTCACGGATCCGCTTCAGCGTGTCCAGCGCGTACCGGTTGAGAAAACGCCGCGCCTCCCCCACGGGCCGGCAGGTACGCCGGTGCTTGTGGCACCAATACTCCGACCGCTGCGGCGCGCGCGGGAAGTCGAGGTCGAAGTGCGTCGTCCGTCTGGCCGAGCGCGCCGCCCGTGCCAGCACCACGCGAAGCAGGTCCGCGTGCTCGTAGTCCTCGACCAGGCCGCGGAAGAAGAGCAACTCGGCCGCCGCCCGCGGCGCGTACCAGTCCCGGACGTAGCGCGACACCGGCGGCTCCGGCCGTTCTCCGCCGAACTCCTCCAGCCGCGCGAGCGCCTCGCGCAGCTCCGACTCGAGCACGAACGGGTTGTACTCGCGGGTCTTCACTTGCATCAGGAGGCAGTTGAAGGGCGCGACGTCGGCGCCGCTCGCGTCGAGCCCCGACTCGAGCGCCTGCACCAGGGTCGTCCCCGACCCCGCAAACGGGTCGAGCACCCGGCCCGACGGCACATGACGACTCAGCAGCGCCTCCACGAGCTGCGGGATGAACTTGCCGAGGTACGGATGCAGCCGGTGAACGTGCTTCGTCCGCTCGCGCTCCGGCAGCTCGCGCTCCGACCAGGAGAGCTCGAGGTCGATCCGGCGGTAGAGCGCGTCCTGGGTGGAGGCCACGGCCCTGAGCGGTTTCTACGCGCGCTGCTTCACTCCTGGCCGTTCCGAACGACATCCGGGAACCCCGAAGGAGCGAAGACGTAGCGCAGTCCCGGCAAACGAACGCCGGGGTGCCGATGCCGGGACTGTGAGTGACCTGGCTGCCCGAGCAGCTGCCGCGGGCGCAAGGTGCTCCGAACGCAGCAGTGGCGGGGGCCCTAGCGGGCTAGAAGGCCTGCCTCAGCCGCTCGAGGCGGCCGCCTCGGGAGGCGACCACCTCGAAGCTGATTTGCAGCTGCGCGAGCTCAGGATGCGCGGCGAGCCACGCCTCGGCGGCTCGGCGCAGGCGGCGCTGCTTCTCGGGACCGACCATCTCGAACGGATCGCCGTGCCGCGCACTGCCCTTTGCCTTCACCTCACAGAAGACCAGCTTCCGGCCGCGGCGCACGACCAGGTCGATCTCGTTGCCGCCGACCCAGACGTTCCTGGCCAGCACGCGATAGAAGCGCAGCCGGTAGTGCCACCACGCGCGCCGCTCCGCCGCCCTCCCCGCGGCCGACGTACTACGCGTAGCAGAGCGCCTGGAAGGAGCGCCGGTGGATCTCAGACGGGCCCAGTTCGCGGACGACCGCGGAGTGCCGCGGGGTGATGTAGCCGACATGCGAACGGAAGCCGTACGCCGGATAGAGCGCGTCCATCCGCCGCATCGTCCGGTCGCGCACGACCTTCGCCACGATCGACGCCGCGGCGATCGCGGCGCTCTTCTCGTCGCCGTCCACGACCGCGCGGTGCTCGGGCGCGAACGGTCCCAAACGGAAGCCGTCGACGAGGCAGACCTCGGCCGGCGGGCAGAGCTCTCCCAGCACGGCGCGGAGGCCGGCGAGGTTCGAGCGGTGCAGACCCTCGCGGTCGATCTCGGTCGCCGGGACGGCCCGCACGACGAC
>DASXQY010000043.1:0-7905 GCA_036506915.1 Gaiellaceae bacterium
CTGGGGGAGCCGCAGCCGCCCGACCCGCCCGGCCTGGGGCAGGAACGTTCGGGGGTCCTCCGCGTACAGCCGCACCTCGACCGCGTGCCCCTTCAGCGAAGACCGTGGTAGGCGAAGCGGCTCGCCCGCTGCGATCCGGAGTTGCTCCTGGACGAGGTCAACCCCGGTCACGAGCTCGGTCACGGGGTGCTCGACCTGGATCCGGCCGTTCAGCTCGAGGAACCGGAAGTCGCTCCCGTCGAGCATGAACTCGGCGGTCCCGGCGTTCCGGTAGCCGATCGCCCGCGCGAAGGCGACCGCCGCGGCGCTCATCCGGGCCCGCAGCTCCGGGTCGAGGGCGGGGGAGGGCGACTCCTCGAGCACCTTCTGGTGCCGGCGCTGGACGGAGCACTCGCGCTCGCCGAGCGCCGCCACCTCCCCGTGCGCATCCGCGAGGAGCTGGATCTCGACGTGGTGCGGCCGCTCGACGTAGCGCTCGCAGAAGACCCGCTCGTCGCCGAATGCCGCCTCCGCCTCGCGCCGCGCCGCCGCGAGCGACTCCTCGAGCTCGCCCGGCTCTCGAACGACCCGCATCCCGCGCCCCCCGCCGCCGGCCGCCGCCTTGATCATGAGCGGGAAGCCGATTTCGGCCGGCTCGCCCTCCGGCACGACCGGCACCCCGGCCTCCCGCGCGATTCGCTTCGCCTCGAGCTTGTCCCCGCCGGCGCACAGCGCCTCGGCCGGGGGGCCGACCCAGACGAGCCCCGCAGCCTCGACCGCCGCCGCGAAGTGCGGGTTCTCGGCGAGGAAGCCGTAGCCGGGGTGGATGGCGTCGGCTCCGGTCTTCTTCGCCGCGCGGATGTGCTCCTCGGAGTAGAGGTACGAGGCGATCTCGACGGTCTCGTTCGCGGAGCGCGCGTGAAGGGAGCCGGCGTCGTCCGGCGGCGCAACCGCCACCGTCGCGATCCCGAGCTCGCGGCAGGCGCGAAAAACGCGCACCGCGATCTCGCCGCGGTTCGCTACGAGGAGCTTTCGGATGTCCACGCGGGGTTGCGCTTCTCGACGAACGCCTTCAGGCCCTCCTGGCCCTCGTCGCTCGTCCGCCGCTGGGCGATCCGCCGCTCCGTGCCGAGCGGGTCGGGCCGCTCGAGCACGAGCTGCTTGGCATGCCGCGCCGCCTCCGGGCCCGCGGTGCGCAGCTCGGCGAGGATGCGGTCGACCGCCCCGTCGAGGTCCTCCGCGACCTCATGCACGAGGCCGATCCGCAGCGCCGCCTGCGCGTCGAAGCGCTCTCCCGTGACGAAGTACCGCCGGGCCGCGCTCGGTCCGATCTTCGCCAGCGCGAACGGAGAGATCACAGCCGGGATGATCCCGAGCTTGACCTCCGAGAAGGCGAACTGGGCGTCCGGCGCCGCGATTGCGACGTCAGCGCACGCGACGAGCCCGCAGCCGCCGCCCAGCGCGTGCCCATGGACGCGCGCGATCACCGGCGCGGGACAGGAGTTGATCGCCTCGAGCATCATCCGCAGCCGCCGCGCGTCCGCCACGTTCTCCTCGTAGGTGAGCTCGATCGAGGAGCGCATCCAGTCGACGTCGGCGCCGGCCGAGAAGCTTTTTCCCTCGCCGCCGAGCACGACAGCGCGCGCGTCGTCCGCCCAGGAAAACGCCTCGGCCAGCTCGGAGATCAGCTCGGCGTCGAACGCGTTGCGCCGCTCCGGCCGCGCCATCGTGACGCGCAGGAGGTCGCCGTCCCGCTCGACGCGCAACGCAGCCATCCGAATGCATCGTAAAGTTGCCCCGCGATGCTGCGCGGAGCTCTCGCGGCCGCCGTCACGCCTCTCCGCGACGAAGGCGCCGCTCTCGACGAGGAGGCCTTCCGGCCGTACCTGGAGTTCCTTGCCGCCGCCGGGCTCGACTGCGTCCTCGCGCTCGGGACGACGGGAGAGGGAATCCTGCTCTCGGCTGCAGAGCGGCGGCGGGCGGCCGAGCTCTTCCTCGAAGGGCCGCTGCCCGTGATCGTCCACTGCGGCGCGCAGACGACGACCGAGACCGAAGCGCTGGCGGCCCATGCGGCCGAGGCCGGGGCCGCCGGGGTCGCCGTGATCGGACCGCCGTACTACGCCTTCGACGATCGGGCGCTGCTGGCGCACTTCGCCGCCGCCGCCCACGCCTGCGCGCCGCTGCGCTTCTACGTGTACGAGTTCGCCGCTCGCAGCGGGTACGCGGTGCCGGTCGAGGTGCTGGAGCGGCTGCGCGAGGAGGCGCCGAACCTGGTGGGGCTGAAGGTCTCGGACCGGCCATTCGAGGCCGTCGAGCCGTACCTGCTCGAAGGCCTGGACGTCTTCATCGGCGCCGAGGAGCTCGTCCTCCAAGGGCTGGAGCGCGGCGCTGCCGGCGCCGTGTCCGGGCTCGCGGCCGTCTACCCGGAGCGGGTGGTCGCGCTCGTCCGCGACCGGGCGGGAGACGTGACCGAGCTGCGGCGCGCGCTCGACCGGTTCCCCTTCCAGGCCGCGGCGAAGCTCGTCCTCGGCCGGCGCGGTGTGCCGGTGCGCCAGGACGTGCGGCCACCGTTGCGAACGCTGACCGCCGACGAGCGCCGGGAGCTCGAAGAGTGGCTCGAATCGTCGTAGCGGGCGCCGGCGCCTCCCTCGCCTCCGGCTCGGTCGCGTGGGGGAAACCAGGTTTCCCCCACGATCCCCCTTCTTCTCCGAGTTCGCCTCGGCTCCGCCGAGGAGCGCCACCGGGGGAACCTTCCGGTCCCCCCCTTCCCCCTCCACGCGCCGGCTCCCTCGAAGCTCGGAAGCGATGCGGATCGTCGTAGCCGGAGCCGGCGCCATCGGCGCGTCGGTCGCGTACCACCTGGCCTCGCTCGGGGCCCGCGAGGTGACGCTCGCCGATCGCGGCGGGATCGCTTCCGGCGCGACGGCGAAGGCCATGGGCGGCGTCCGGCAGCAGTTCTCGACCGCGGCCGAGGTGCGGCAGGCGCAGGCGAGCATTCCCTTCTTCGAGGAGCTCGGCTCGCCGCTGTTCGAGCAGGTCGGCTACCTGTTTCTCGCGACGACCGAGCAGGGCCTGGCCGAGCTGGAGGAGCGCCGGGAGCTCCAGGCCGAGCTGGGCGTGCCGGTCGAGCGGGTCGACCCGTCCTTCGTCGACGGCCTGCGCACCGACGACGTGCTCGGCGCGGTTTTCTGCGCGACCGACGGCGTCGCCGACCCGCCGGCCGTGACGCGGGAGCTGGTCCGGCGCGCGCTCAAGCTGGGCGTCGAGCTGCGAGAGGGGACTCCGGCCGAGGAGATCGGCGGGGACGTGCTGGTGATCGCCTGCGGTCCCTGGTCGGCGGAGCTCGCCTCGACGCGCGGGATCGACCTGCCGGTCCGTCCGCTTTGCCGCCAGCTCCTCGAGACGAGCGAGCTGCCCGGCCTGCCGGAGCGCCTGCCGATGGTGCTCGAGGCGGAGAGCGGCTTCCACTTCCGGCGGCGCGGCCACCGGCTCGTCCTGGCGATGGCCGACCCCGAGCCTCGCTGGGGCTTCGAGGAGCAGGTCGACGAGTCGCTCTTCGCAGACCGACTCGCACGCCTCCGTCATCGCTTTTCGCCGGCCGGCGGGGCGGCGATCGAGCGAGGCTGGGCCGGCCTCTACGACATGACTCCTGATGCCCACCCGATCCTGGGCGAGATCGGCGACCGCGTCTACGCGGCCTGCGGCTTCTCGGGCCACGGCTTCATGCAGTCGCCGGCCGTCGGCCGTGCCCTCGCGGAGGAGATTCTGGGCCTCACCCCGAGCGTGGATCTGACGCCGTACCGCCTCGACCGCTTCGAATCGGGGATGAGCTTCCCCGAGGAGCTAGTTCTCTAGCTGGAACTCTTCGCCGATCTCGGGGTCCTTGCCGATCAGCTCGCGGATCCGCCCGATGGCGCTGAGTGATCCCGAGAACGCAATCAGGCCGAACCGCTCCGTCGCCGGGTCCGAGATCCAGACGTCACCGTCGGGCAGGTCGGGCAGCTTGGCCCGCAGCTCGTCGAGGGTCGTCTTCGAGTCAGCGACGTTCCAGAGCAGGAGACGAACCGTCACGCGTCGTCAGGGACCCCGGACGTCGGCAGCTTCGCCAGTAGCTCCTTGATCTCGCGGAGCACGTCCGCCTCCTCGTGCCCGAAGTCGTCGAGGTACGAGTGCAACGCCGCCTGCACGAGCCGCAACTCGTGGTCGTTCAGCTCGATCGAGTGGTTCAAAACGGCCCCCTTGGCTCGTAGCTTCCCCGCGGCGCCCCGACCGCGATCATCATCAGCCCGTCCGGGCCGGCGACCGGGACGCGCCTCGTCTCCGGATCGAACCGCATGAACGTCCCGGTGCGGACCGGAATCTCCTCCCCTTCGACGCGGTACACGCCCGAGCCGCCGATGATCACGTTGACCTCCTCCTGGCCGCTCTCCCGCTCGTCGTGTTCGTGGCCCTCGGTGTTCGGCGGGATCTCGTACCAGTTGATCCCGAACGCCGCGACGCCGAGCTCGCGCCGCACGAACCGGACGGCGCCACCCGGGCCCGCCCCCTCGATCTCGTCGACGTTCACCACCGAGTAGCCCACCTGCTCCTCCTTTCTACATTCGGAACACGCCGAAGGTCGTCTCGGGGATCGGCGCGTTCAGGGCGGCCGAGATCCCGAGAGCGAGCACCCGGCGCGTGTCGAGCGGGTCGATGATCCCGTCGTCCCAGAGGCGGGCGGTCGAGTGGTACGGGTTCCCCTCGGCCTCGTACTTGGCGCGGATCTCGTCGGGGTCCGAGTCGCCGACCATGCTCAGGACGGTCGCGGCCTGCTCGCCGCCCATCACCGAGATGCGGGCGTTCGGCCACATCCAGAGCTGCCGCGGCCCGTACGCGCGGCCGCACATGCCGTAGTTGCCGGCTCCGAACGAGCCGCCGACGACGACGGTGAACTTCGGCACCTCGGCGCAGGCGACCGCGGTGACGAGCTTCGCGCCGTCGCGCGCGATCCCCCCGGCCTCGTACTCCTTCCCGACCATGAAGCCCGTGATGTTCTGGAGGAAGACGAGCGGGACGCGCCGCTTGCACGCGAGCTCGACGAAATGGGCTCCCTTCGCGGCCGACTCGCCGAAGAGGACGCCGTTGTTGGCGAGGATCCCGACCGGGTAGCCCTCGATCCGCGCGAAGCCGCAGACGAGCGTCTCGCCGTAGAGGGCCTTGAACTCGTGGAAGCGGCTCCCGTCGACGATCCGTGCGATCAGCTCGCGTGGATCGACCTGCTCGCGGAAGTCGCCCGGAATCAGGCCGTAGAGCTCCTCGGGGTCCGACCCGGGCAGCTCGGGCAGGGTCAGACCCCAGGGCGGGTCCTTTTCGGGCAGGTTCAGGTTGCGGACGATCTCGCGCACGAGCGCGAGCGCGTGCTCGTCCGAGGTCGCGTAATGGTCGGCGACCCCGGACAGCCGTGCATGTACGTCGGCCCCGCCGAGCTCCTCGGCGCTCACCTCCTGACCGGTGGCCGCCTTCACGAGCGGCGGCCCGCCGATGAAGATCGTCCCGGTGCCCTTGACGATGATCGTCTCGTCGCTCATCGCGGGCACGTATGCGCCGCCGGCCGTGCACGAGCCCATTACCGCCGCGATCTGCGGGATCCCCCGCGCGGAGAGGCGAGCCTGGTTGTAGAAGATCCGGCCGAAGTGGTCGCGGTCGGGGAAGACCTCGGCCTGGAGCGGCAGGAAGGCGCCGCCCGAGTCGACTAGATAGACGCACGGGAGGCGGTTCTGCTCCGCGATCTCCTGCGCGCGGAGGTGCTTCTTGACCGTGAGCGGGAAGTAGGTGCCGCCCTTGACGGTCGCGTCGTTGGCGACGAGCACGCACTCCTGCCCCTCGACCACGCCGATACCGGTGACGATCCCCGCCCCCGGGGCCTGACCCTCGTACACGTCCCAGGCGGCCAGGGCGGAGAGCTCGAGGAAAGCCGTATCGGGGTCGAGCAGCCGGTCGATCCGCTCCCGGGCGGTCAGCTTCCCGCGGGACCGGTGCCGCTCGAGCGCCTTGTCCCCGCCGCCGCGGGCGACCTGCGCGGTCCGCTCGCGCAGCTCCGCGACGAGCGCCTCCATCCGTGCCCGCCGAGCCTCGAAATCGTCCGAGGCCTCGACCTGGGTGCTGAGGACGGCCATGCGCTGAGCCTACAAGTTGAACTTGCGGACGAGCGTGGTATTTTGATCGATGGCCGCATCGCTCAAGTCCCGGATAGGCATGCCGATAGGAGCTAGATGACGAGGAATATTCGTTTTTGGGTTGTGATCGGCATGGTGATCGCGTTCGCGATCGTCGGGGCCGGGTGGAAGTGGACGGCCGGCGGCCACCAGCCGAGGGGAACCCAGCTCGCAGGGTGGAGCTGGGACGGCATCGAGAATTCTTCGGCCCAGGCTTAGAGGCTCTCACAGAATGACCCACGCGCTGGCTGGGCGCGATGGAGGAGTGCGAGGCAAGGACGCAAACGCGACGCGTCCCAGAATCACGTGAGGCTTACGGGCGCAACCGAGGACGCAGAATCGCGCCCACCAGCGCGGCCAGACGGCTCGTGCTCATTTTGTGGGAGCCTCTTAACGCCTAGGCGACCTTTGCTTCCTCGAGCAGGGGATGCCTTGCGAGCAGCGCGAGCACGAGCGCGATCGCAAGCACGCCCAGGCCGCCGATCACGAACACCGTTCGGGGCGAGGTCGCGTCGAGCAGGAAGCCGCTGAACGCATAGGCGAGCGTGCTTCCGCCGAAGGCCGCGGTCGAGACCACGCCGAACGTGCGCCCCAGCATCGCGCGTGGGACGACCCGCTGAATGAGCGTCTCCGCGGCGATGTTCTCCCCGCCGTTGCCGCAGCCAGCAATCAGCTGGCCCATCCCAGCGACGAGTAGCACAGGGGCGAGCCCCGTGAGCAGGATCCCAATACCGCTGAAGAACCAGCCGGCGAGGAAGATCGTGCCCGCCGACAATCGAATGAGCCGGAGAGACAAGCCGCCCGAGGCGGCGATCATGCCGAAGCCGAATGCCGCGGTCAGCAGCCCGAACGCAAGCGGGCTCCCGTCGAGCGTCTCCCGGACGAGGAAGACGAGCGCGACGTTGTCCATGGCGGCGAAGGCGACGCCGAGAAAGAGGGCGATCATGATCGCGCGGACGGCGGGCGTCGTCCAGGCGTAGCGGAGGCCCTCGGTCCCAGTGGCGAGAAACCCTCGCCGTTCCTCGTCCCCCGGCGATCGCAGCTCCGGCAGCCGGGTCATGATCGCGGCGGAGAGAAGGAACGACGCGATGTTCGCGGTGAATGCTCCGCGGGTTCCTATCCCCGCGACGAGCGCTCCCCCGATCATCGGGCCGAGAGCGAGCTGGAGGTTGAATGAGGTTCCCAGCAGCGCGTTCGCCTGCAGGAGGTCCTTGCGTCCGACGACGGCGGGTAGGGCGCTCCGTCCGGCCGGAGCGAAGAGCGTATCCAGACACGAGGAGGCTCCCGCGAGCGCGAGCAGGACGGGGAAGGAGGGCGTGAGCAGGGCGATCGCCCCGAAGATCGCGGCGTTGCCCAGGTCGCAGGCGATCATCAGCCCGCGCTGGTCGACCCGGTCGGCGACGACGCCCGCCAGCGGGCCGAGGAATCGCGGCACCGCCTGGACCAGGAGCAGGCTCCCCACGGCCACGCCGGTCTCCTGCCGCCCCTGAACCAGGAGCACGAGCGCCACGAAGGCGATGCCGTCACCGATGTTCGAGATCGTCCGGGCGAGCCACAGGCGCCGGAACTCGGGTGACGCCCGAAGCAGGCTCGGCTGTTCGGCGACAACGCTCACGGTGGGACTCCTGGACGAAGGCCGCGCTCGCCCCTGCAGAACGTCTCGTTGACCGTTCTCGTGCTTCTAGCTCATTTCGGCGTCCGATGTGACCGCAATCGCTGTTCTATAGTCATG
>DASXQY010000044.1:0-5070 GCA_036506915.1 Gaiellaceae bacterium
ATGACGAGCAAGGCGCGCTGCGCGCTCCTGTCCACTTCAAGAAAGCTAGCGGGAGCCGTTGTTAGGGTCGTGACGAAGTGCTTTTCCGCCAGTTCGTCGACGAGGATCTCGGTTGCGCGTCCTACCTCATCGGCGACGAGGGCTCCGGCGACGCGGTGGTGGTCGATCCGGCCTATGCGATCGAGCCCTACCTCGAGGAGGCGGAGGGCGCAAACGTCCGGATCGTGGGCGTGCTGGAGACACACACCCACGCCGACCACGTCTCCGGGCACGGCCGCCTGGCGCTCGAGCACGGCGTGCCGGTGAGCATCCATCCGGCCGCGGAGCCCGAGTACCCGTTCGAGCCGATCGAGAACGGCCAGGAGATGCGGGTCGGCGAGGTTGCGGTCCGCGTTCTGCACACTCCCGGCCACCGGCCCGAGCACTGCTGCTTCCTCGTCGACGGCGCCCTGCTGACCGGCGACTCGCTCCTGATCGGGGACGCCGCCCGGCCCGACCTCGCGATCGAAGCACGCGAGGGCGCCGAGGATCTGTACCGCTCGCTGCAGCGGCTCGCCGAGCTGCCGGAGGACACGGGCGTCTACCCAGGCCACGTCGCCGGCTCCCTCTGCGCGAGCGGGATCAGCGACGCGCACTCCTCGACCATCGGCGCCGAGCGGCTGACGAACCGCGCGCTCGGGTTCGCCGAGCTCCAGGAGTTCGTCGCCGACTCGGCCTCGATCTCCGCGCCGCGGCCGCCGACGACCGAGCGGGTGGTCGGGTTGAATCGCGGCCCCTTCCTCGGAGCCCAGCCGACGCTCGAGCCGCTTGCGTCGTTCCAGGGCCAGGTGCTCGACGTTCGGCCGGCGCGGCAGTTCGCCGGCGGGCATGTCTCCGGCGCGCTGAACGTGCCGGTCACAGGTTCGTCGTTCGGCACCAGGGCGGGCTTCCTGCTCGACTCGGAGGCGCCGATCGCGCTGCACGCCTCTTCGCCGAAGGAGGCAGAGCTGGCGGCCCGGCGGCTGCGCGCAGTCGGGATCCTCGACCTCGCCGGCTATCTCGTCGACGCGGCCGCGCCCGATCGGCTCGAGCCGATCGGGGTCGAGGAGCTGGAGCGCCTGCTCGCCGACGACGCGGTAGAGGTGATCGACGTGCGCGAAAAGGACGAGCGCGACGAGGGTTTCATCCCCGGCAGCCGCCACATCCCCTACCGACTTGTCCGGGCTTATCGCGACGAGCTCGACAACGGACGCCCGGTCGTGACCGTCTGCGAAAGCGGCGCCCGCGCCGCCATCGCCGCCAGCGTCCTTGCCGCCGAGGGGATCGACGCGCGGCCGCTCCTCGATGCCGGCATCCCCGACTGGGAAGCGCGCGGCAACCCGGTCACGGCTTTCCGTCGCTGCGGCTCAGGCTGAGGCGGCAAGCAGCCTCCCCCTCCGCCGCCCAGGCGGTCGCTCCCAGCCGGGCGAACACGGGAAGCGCGAGCCTGAGCTGCGCGTCGGCGTCGGCCCGGCGCCTGATGCGCACGAATTCCTCGGCCGCGCTGAGTCGCGCGTACGCCTCGTCCGGGACTGACCCGATCTCGGCGTAGACCTCTGCCGCGCCGGCGAGGTCGCCCACGGAGATGCGGCGCGCCGCCTCGTGCCAGGGCGTCTGCGCATGTGCCCGCTCGACCGCCCCTGTGAATTCCTCGCTCCGTCCGAGCTCTCTGAACGTCCAAGCGCCGTCGACCGACTCGTGCGCCGGCCGCACGCCGGTCACGCTCCAGGCCGTAAGTAGCTCGTCCGCGATCGAGTTCGCTCCCTCGCGGTCACCGGTCGCCATCCTGGCGCGAGCTTCGAACGCCAACGTCGGATTCAACGCCTGGGGGTCCTTGGCGCCGCGAGCGACCTCGGTTGCGCGCGTCGCGTCGGCAAGCGCCGAGTCTCGGTCGCTGCGCGCAATCCGGATTGCCCCGCGGATGTAGCGACAGGACGTCTCCATGTAATGGCTCGACCCCGCCTCGACCTCGCGGATGAACTCGTCCGCCGTCGCGAGCGCCTCGTCCCAGCGGCCCTGCCAGTGGCAGTGGAATACGTGCTCGGCCCGCTGCCACCGGATGTAGCTGTCCAGCCCGAGGCGGTCGGCGGTTCGGCGGCACCGCTCGTGCAGGTCCCACGCCCGCCGCAGGTCGCCCACCACCGCCGTGGTCCAGGCGAGATTTGCCGCCGCGGCGCATTCCTCGTGCGAGTTGGCCGCCGCCGCGATCGCGACGGCCTGCTCGAGATCGCGAAGCCCCCCGCTGTCGCCCCCGTGGACCCGCGCAACCCCGAGCGTGTTCAGGTTGCGCGCCCGCATGGCATCCAGCCCGAGCTCCTCCGCCAAGCGCAGCGACTCCGAGCCGAGCTCGATCGCCCGCTCGAAGTCGTCGGCCATCATCGCGGCCCGAGAGATCTCCTGGAGAACGAACGCTTTCGCGGGCGACGGCGCGCGATCCTCGACAAGCCGACGGGCGCCCTCGAGGTGCCCGAACGCCTCGTCGCGGTCGCCGCGATTCAGCCAGATCGCGCCGAGCATCGTCTGCGCCTCGGCCGCCGCCTCGGGGTTTCCCTGCTCGAGCAGGCCCTCCATGGCCTCCTCGAGCAGCCTGTCGTCGAACGCGATGTCGTCGAACCGGCTGCGGCCGTAGCCGAGGAGCAGATCGGGGCGCTCGGGGTCGTCCGCGGGCCAGAGCTCGAGCGCCGCCTCGTAGAAACGCGCCCCGGCCGGAAATGCGCCCAGAGCGAGAGCGCGACCGCCTGCGTCACGGGCGGCAAGTCGCGCACGCTCGATGAGCGCCGCTCGCTCCTCCTGCCCGGCGGCTCGCCGAAGCCGAAGGGCCTCGAGGTAGTGGTGGGCCAGCATCTCGGCGTGGTCCTCCGGGCGCCCGAGGGCCTCGATCCATCCGGCCGCCAGTTCATGACGCTCAGCCCGCGCCCCACGCGGGATCTGGCCGTAGGCGACGTCACGCACGAGCAGGTGTCGGAAGGCGTACTCGTCTTCGCCGCCGACCGAGGACCGGCGTTCCTGGCGCACGAACTCCTTCCGCCCGAGAGCATGCAAAAGGGTTTCAGCCTCCGAGCGATCGCGCCCGCCGACCGCGCAGACGGCGCCGAGCCAGAAGACCTTGCCGAGCACGGCTGCGTCCTGGAGGAGCTGCTTCTCCGTGGGCGGAAGCCCGTCCAGGCGCGCGGCGATGATCCCCTGCACGTTCTCCGGCAGGGGCAGCTCCTCGCCGCCGCCGCGCTCGGCGAGCAGTCGGGCGAACTGCTCGGCGTAGAGCGGGTTCCCGCCTGCGCGCGCAAGGAGCGACGCTTGGAGCTCGGCGGGCAACACCGCCCGCTCGAGCAGGCTTGCGAACAGGCGCGCGGTCTCCTCGTCGGAAAGGGGAGAGAGCGACAGCGTCAGCGCGTTCGGCTTGCCGCCGCCCCAGCCGGGCCGCCGCTCGAGCAGCTCCGGCCGCGCGGTGCACACCACCAGCAGGGGCACACCCGTCCCCCAGTCCACGAGGTGATCGACGAAGTCGAACAGGTCGTCGTCGGCCCAGTGCAGATCCTCGAACACGAGCACCGTCGGCCGCTGCTCGGCTAGCCCCTCGAAGAACTGGCGCCACGCGACGAACCGGTCCGCTCGTTGGTCGCTTCCCCGCTCCGCTTCCCCGCCGAGGCCGGCGAGGAGACGCAGGTTCTCCAGCATTCGTTCCGCACCGTCAGCGACAAGGCCGGAAACCGTTTCCGACAGCTTCCGCTCGGCCTCGTCGGGCGTGTCGGTCTCGAGGATTCCGGCGTGGGCCTTCGCCATCTCGGCGAGTGCCCAGTAGGGAACGCCCTCGCCGTAGGGGAGCGAGCGGCCCTGTCGCCAGAAGATCAGCTCCGGGTCGGCCTCCACCACCTGCGACAGCTCGTAGACCAAGCGGCTCTTGCCGATCCCCGGCACGCCGACGAGCGTCACGAGCTGCGGGGACCGGTCCTCTCGTGCCCGGGCGAGCGCGTCCGTGAGGAAATCGAGCTCACGCCGGCGGCCCACGAGAGGTGCGCCGGCTTGGGCGACGTCGACGCCGAAGCGCCAGCGAGCTTCCAGCGCTTCCCAGACGGGAACAGGCTCGGCCTTGCCCTTCGCCTCGACCGCCTCCGCCTCGCGGTAGTCGATTGCCTGTCTCGTTGCCCGCCGGGTGCTCTCGTCCGCGAGGATGCCGTTCACGGGCGCCGCGCTCTGGAGACGTGCCGCGGTGTTGACGACGTCGCCGGCGACCATGCCCTCGCCCTCGCTCGCGCGCGCGTCGAGCGTGACCAGCGCCTCGCCCGTCGTGACGGCGATCCGCACCTGGAGCCGCCCGTCCTCGACGATTGCGTCGCGGATGGCGAGGGCGGCCCGGACGGCGCGCTCGGGGTCGTCCTCGTGCGCGACGGGAGCGCCGAAGACGGCCATCACGGCGTCGCCGATGAACTTCTCGACCGTACCGCCGTGCCGCTCGAGCTCGCTTCGCAGCCGCGCGTAATACGGAGAGAGCGTGGCGCGGACGTCCTCGGGATCGAGCTGTTCCGCCTGCGAGGTGAAGCCGACCAGGTCGGCGAACAGGATCGTGACGACCTTGCGCTCCTCGCGAGCCTGATCCGGTGCGGCGGCGTTAAGAGGCGAGCCGCAGCTCGAGCAGAAGCGAGCGTCCTCGGCGTTCTCGCGGCCGCACTGGGCGCACACCAGCATGGCCCGAGTCTACGGCGCGGCCTCCCGGAAGAGGTGCCGGCCCCCGTCCGTCTTGTGGACACATGAACCCCGCGATCCACTACGAGCTGGCCCGCGAGCGACAGGCGCTCCTGGCCCGCGATGCCCGGACCGAGCGGCTCACGCGTCGGGTCACCGACCCGGCGCGCTCGGCGCTCGCAGCGCGAGTGCGCGACGCGCTCCTGCCCAGCTCCCGGTTCGAGCCTCCTGCCCGGCGCGAGCCCAGGCTCGCCGGCTAGCCGGAGGGCGCCATGAGCGCCTCGGTCTGCTCGATGTAGAGAGTGGCTCCCGCTTGTCGGTAGAACGCGAGCGCCCGCTCGAGCTCCGTCTGCCCTCCTCGCGCTTTCCCCT
>DASXQY010000045.1:0-6817 GCA_036506915.1 Gaiellaceae bacterium
TCGCGGCAGAAGCGCGCGTCGCCGTCCGACTCGATGCCACGAAGGCCGTGATCGACGTGCAACGCCTCGACCCGGTACCCAAGCGCCTCGAGCACGTGCCAGAGGCAGGTCGAGTCGGCACCGCCGGAGACAAGCGCCACGACCTCTCCGCCGGGCGGGATCAGCTCCCGGCCGCGGATGTGCTCCTCGACCCGGGCCCGCAGCGCGGTGGGATCGAAACTCGGGCTCTCGTCCGCCGTGGTCACCCGGACAGTGTTGCAGCCGGTTCCAGGCGTCACGCTAGAAGAGCAGGCTCCGGTACGAAATTGTCCGACGCATGCCGATCTTCTCGTACACGCGAATGGCGGACACGTTGTCGGCGCGGGAGAAGAGGCAGACGATCGGAACCTGCGCGAGCAGCAGCCGGCAGAGATCTCGCATCCCACGTTGCGCGTAGCCGCGGAGGCGCATCTCGGGATCGACCCACACCTGCTGAAGCTGCACGGCGGACGGCGTCCAGGCGGACGCCTCGGCCTTGAACAGGATCGTGCCGTCCTCGCTCCAGAGCCAGGAGCGGCCCTCGTCGATCTGCATCCGCGTCCGCCAACGGAAGCTGTCCGGGTCGCGGCTCAGCGGATCGATTCCGAGCTCCTCACGATGCGCCGAGGCGCAGGCCGGTACGAGCAGCTCGAGGTCGTCCGAGGTGGCCGGCCGAAGGTCAGTCTCACCGGGCTCCGGCTTCTCCTCGAGCACGTACACCGGTTGGCCCGGCCGGTCCTCTCGCGGCTCGGGCAGCCGCTCCCGAGCCGCGCCCCAGAAGTCCGTGACGGCCCGCTCCTCGCCGATCACGAGCCGCGCGCGGCCCCCCGAAACCGCCTTCGCGAACGCGTCGCAGCCGCGGCCCGAAGGCACGAGATTCGTGCCCATGTGGCACAGGGCCACCAACCGCCCGTCCTCCTCGAGGCCGGTGAAGCGCCCGAGCCCGCGCCGCGCCACGTCCTCGAGGAACACGCGCTCGACCGGATCCTCGCCGCAGTAGGCGAGGATCTCGTCGAGGGCCGGCTCCTTCAACGCGGACATACGCCGAGGAAACTCTAGGCTTTCCCCGTGCCGATCCACGTCCGCGCCGAGCCCGGGGACTACGCGGAGGCCTGCCTGCTCCCGGGTGACCCGCTCCGCGCCAAGTACATCGCAGAGACCTACCTCGACGGCGCGGTCGAGCGCAACCACGAGCGCAGCCTGCTCGGCTACACCGGGGAGTTCGAAGGAGCTCCGGTCTCGGTGCAGGCGACCGGGATGGGCTGTCCGTCCGCTGCGATCGTGATGGAGGAGCTCGTCCAGCTGGGAGTGAAGCGCTTCCTGCGGGTGGGTACCTGCGGCGGCCTCCAGGAGGACCTGCGGCTGGGCGACCTGATCGTCGCGGTCTCCGCGGTCGCGGCCGACGGCACCGCGGCGAACTACGTCGGGGGCGAGCCACACTCGCCGACCGCCGACTGGGAGCTCGTCCACGCCGCCGTCCACGCGGCCAAGGAGCTCGAGGAGCCCTTGCGGGTGGGCGCGATCGCGTCCAGCGACACGTTTTACGACCCCGACCCGGAGCGCCATCGCCGCTGGTCGGAGCGCGGCGTCCTCGGAGTCGAGATGGAGGCGGCGGTCCTGTTCACGATCGGCGCCCTGCGGGGCGTCAAGGCCGGCTGCCTGCTCACCGTCAGCGACATCGTGATCGGGGCGGAGTTCACGCGGATCTCCGACGAAGAGCTACGCGCCGCGGTCGACCGGATGACCCGCGTCGCCCTCGCCACCGTCACCGAACGCCATTAGCGACGCCGTCTTCCTGGTCAACCCGGCGGCCGAGAACGGCTCGACCGGGCGGCGCTGGCCCGAGCTCGCGCGGCGTGCCGCGTCGCTCGGCCTGCGCGGGGACGCGCTCTTCTCGGAAGGGCCGGGACAGCTGGGCGAGCTCGCGCGGGCCGCGGCGGACGGCGGCGCGCGGCTGCTCGTGGCGGTCGGCGGCGACGGGACCGTGAACGAGGTCGCGCAGGGGCTCGCGGGCCGCGACGGCGTCGAGCTGGCCGTGATCCCGCGCGGCACGGGCTGGGACTTCGTGCGCACCTACGGGATCCCGCGGCGGCTCGAGGACGCGGTCGCCGTCGCGCTCGAGGGCCGGCCACGCACGATCGATCTCGGTCGGGCCCGCTACCACACCTGGTCGGGAACAGAGGAGGAGTCGTACTTCGCCAACATCGCGAGCGCGGGCATGAGCGGTGCGATCGCAAAGCGCGCGAACGAGACGTCCAAGGCGCTCGGCGGCAAGGTCTCCTACGTGTGGGCGACGCTGGCGGTCTTCTCACGATGGCGAAACGACGAGGTGCGGGTGACGGTCGACGGCGAGACGCGAAGCGGTCGGATGCACGACGTGGTCGTCGCGAACGGCCGGTACTTCGGCGGCGGGATGATGATCTGCCCCGAGGCCGAGCCCGATGACGGACTGTTCGACGTCCTCACGATCGGCGACCTGACGAAGCGCGACCTGCTGTTGACGCTCCCGAAGACGTACCGCGGCCGGCACCTGCCGCATCCGAAGGCCGAGCTCCTGCGGGGCGCAGTCGTCGAGATCGAGACCGGGACCCCCCTCCCGGTCCAGCTCGACGGCGAGCAGCCCGGGACGACGCCGGTGCGGTTCGAGATCGTTCCGCAGGCCCTGCGCCTGCGGGTTCCTTCCTAGGGCTTCGGCTTCGGGGCCGTTGTCCCCTTGGTCGTGGCCTTCTTGGCCCTGGTCGCGCGGGTACTCGGCTTCCCGCCCCCGGAGGCGGTCGAGAGCTTGTCGACCCTTCGCTCGAGCGCCGCCACCCGGCGTTCGAGGGCGTCGAGCCCGCGCACCTTCTTCTGGAGATCGTCGACCCGCTCCTTGAGCGAGCCGGCCGCTTCGAGGAGCCGCTGCGCACCCGGCATGTCGCCCAGCCGTCCGACGACGTCCTCGCCGCGATCGGCGAGCTTGCTCAGAAGATCCTGTCCGCTTTGGGCCATCGGTTCCGCCTTTCGTCGCGTTCCTGGGAGTAATACCCGACTGCGGCTCCTCGGCTCAACGGCGGATGAGCACCGGGGTACCCGCCGCAGCGGCGTCGAAGAGCCGCCGCAAGACCAGATTGTGCACGCGGATGCAGCCGTTCGAGACCGGACGGCCGATCGACCAGGGCTCATTCGTCCCGTGGATCGCCACCGGCCCGCCCTGCGCCCAGCCGGTGAGCACGGGCGAGAAGGCGGAGATCCCGATCGCTCCCGGCCCGTAGGGGCCGGCGGAGTCGCTCGGGACCAGCTTCTGATTGACGTAGTAGTGACCGGTGGGAGTCGGCGTCGCCGACGCGCCGATCGCGACAGACGCCCGCAGGACGGGTTCCCCGTCGCGGAGGAAGGTCAGCCTGCGCGACGAGAGGTCGACCACGATCTTTGTCCGCACCTTGCCCAGCTCGACCGCTCGGGCTCGGACATAGCCGGTCACGCCGTTCGGTCGCATCGGCAGCTGCACGCGATACCAGACCGAGCGGCAGTTTCGGGCTCGGACGGCGGTGAGGACACGGAACACCGTCGGGAAGCCGTTCTGGTTCAGACGGCCGAAGCTGGCCAACTCGCCCCGGCCGGGAAGCCGGAAGGCGCGGGCCCTGCTCCGAACGAGGGCCGCGACCGCCACCCGCGAGGAGCCGACCGGCCGGCCCGGGCCGCCGCCGCAGCGAGGCTTCGCCGCCACGCCGGAGCCCGGCGCCGGTCGGGGCACGGTCGTCGAGTGCTTGGCGGTTGCCACGTGCTCCGTGGTCGCCGCACGCTCCGCGGTCCCTCCGCACCCCGCGAGGAGGCCGATCAGAGGGAGCGAACACACGAGCCGGAGACTCCGTTGCACCCCGTTCAGCCTAGCCGCAGGCCTCGGCACCCGACTCCAGATCGTCACAACTTCATCACCCTTTTGAGCGTCGTACTCTCCGGTACGGCGGCTAGGGTCAAGGGTAGGAAGGTGACGCAGCTCTTCATTCATCGCAGACGGGGCCACCGGCACACCGGAGTACGGACGCATGTGCTCCTCCAGCGGCTGGGGGTTCCATACGAGGTCGAGCGGACTGTGTGCTCGGGTTGCGGGCGAGTGCTCGACGAGCGCTCGCTCAAGCGCGCGGCAGCCTGAGCGAGTCCACGACCGCCGGCAACACCTCGCCGGCGCTTTCTCCGATCCGCAGAGCGGCCTGGGCGTCGAACGGCGTCGGCCCCCGGTTGACGATCGCAAGCTCGCCCCCGGCGCCAAGCGTCTCGAGCGGCAGGCCCGCGACAGGATACACCTCCAGGGCCGAGCCGACGACCAGGAGTAGCGCGGCCTCGCGGGCGAGCTGGAGCGCCCGGTCGATCGCCTCAGCCGGGAGCAGCTCGCCGAAGAAAACGACGTCCGGCTTGAGAACCTCGCCGCACGCCGGGCAGGCAGGTGCCTCGGAGCTCTCGAGGAGCTCGATCACCTGCTCGAGCCGGTAGCTCGAGCCGCAGCCGGGGCAGCTCGAGGTTCGGATCGAGCCGTGCACCTCGATGACCTCGCGGCTGCCGGCCCGCTCGTGCAGCAGATCGATGTTCTGGGTCACGACCGCGCGCACGAAGCCGAGCCGCTCGAGCTCCGCGAGCGCACGGTGCGCCGGGTTCGGCTCCGCCTCCGTCAGCATCTTCACGCGCGGGCGGTAGACGCTCCAGACCTTGACCGGATCGCGCCGGAACGCTTCGATCGAGCCGTACTCGAGCGGGTCGAACTCGGCCCACAGCCCGCCCGGCGAGCGGAAGTCGGGAATGCCGCTCTCGGTGCTGACGCCGGCGCCGGTCAGAACCACGCACGGTCGCCGCTCGGAAATCAGGTCGGCGAGCGAGTTGGCGAACATAGCCGCGGATCGTAGAAAGTTCGCGCGTGGACTTCCGTTTTTCGACCGGCGTGAAGGTGCGCTTCGCGGAGACCGACGGGCAGGCCGTCGCGCACCACTCCGTCTACCTCGTCTGGTTCGAGATCGCGCGCATCGAGTATCTCGCCCGCTTCCGCGGCGGGTACCCGGAGCTGCAGGCCGAGGGGATCGAGGCGCTCACGACCGAGTCGCATGTCCGCTACCTCGCGCCGGCGCGCTTCGACGACGTGCTCACCGTTCACGCCCGCTGCCACGAGATCCGCGGCGCGCGGTTCCGGTTCGACTACCTGGTCGAGCGTGAGACGGACGGCGAGCGGATCGCCGACGGCTGGACGCGCCACGCCTGCGTCGACGGGCAGCGCTACCGGCCGACGCGAGTCCCGGCCTGGCTCGCCGAGGCGATCGCTAGCGCGGAGGGATGACGCCCCCGGGATCGGTCGGGCCGCTCGGGCCGCTCGGGCCGGACGGCCCGATCTTCTTCTTCGGCTTGGGCTTGGGCTTCGTCCCAACGAGGACGACGCGGTCCTCGCCGCGATACGTCGAGTACCAGGTGTCGTCGTAGAGGAGCCGCCCCGAGGCCGCGTAGACGCGCCGGCGAACGCTCGTCGACCGGGACGGTTCGCCGCTTTCCTCGACCAGCCTGACCCCCTGGTAGTAACGCGGGTCGGGAATCGACTTCGTCGGCGGAGCGCCCGTGTCGACCAGCGGGCGCGTCTCGTTCACGACGCGACGGTGCAACGGCCCGCCGTAGAGGTCGACGACGAGCGAGGAGGACCCGACGAACGTCCGTAGCAGCAGCCAGCGCGGCGTGTCGTTGACGAAGCGCAGATCGACGTCGGGATAGTTGACGGTCGCGTCGCGCCCCTGCGGGTAGTGGCTTATGTAGAGCGCGTGGTTCGTGCGGGCGGTGATCTTGAGCCCCGCCTCGTAGGCCGCGTTGAAGACCGTCGTGGATACCTGGCAAACGCCGCCTCCGAGCCCGGTCGTGACCTCGCCGTTGATGATCACTGGCGCTTCGAGGAATCCCTTGTCGGCCGTCCGCTCTCCCGTCGCGCGGTTGAACGAGAAGGTCGACCCGGGCGCGATCAGGGCGCCGTCGATGAGGCGCGCGACGAGCTGGACGTTGTGGATGCGGTTCGGGTCACCGCCGTAGATCGTCTCGTAGCGGCTGACACGCGTCGTGATTCCCATCGCCCGTGCCTGCGCGGTCGTGCGGCGCGCCGGCTGCGAGGCCACGACCACACGGGCCGTGCGCCGGCCCGGGGAGAGCGCCGCGGCGAGGATGTTCTGCTCCGTGGGCCGAGCCGCGACATGACGGCCGCGCCTGGCCGAGACGACAGCCACGCGCCCACTCTCGAAGACCTGGAAGGTCGCGTCGCGCGCGGGCCGGTTGACGCCGCGTGCGATCCGGGTCAGGTAGCGCTCCGCGCCCGGGCCGCCGACGGCGAGCGTTCGGGAACCGTCCCGCGGCAGGACGAGCAGCGAGGCGAGCTGGCGCCGCGGCAGCCACCAGGAGGCCGCGGCGAGCTTCATGCGAACCGGCCTCGCGAGAGCCGTCCGCACCTGCGCGAGGACGGGGGTGAGGTCGGCCGCGGTCACCTGCGGAGGATCGAGGCGCAGGGGCAAGGCGACCTGTCCACGCCGGAAGCCGGCGAGCGCGTGGACAATCGTCGTCCCGGCCGCGTCGCGATCGAGGACACGGCCCGCGCGTTCGCGCCGGACGACCGGGCGAAGGCCGCTGAGCACGATCGAGGCCTCGCGGTGGGGCCGGTCGAGGGCACGGCTCATCCGCAGGAGCTCGTAGTCGAGCGCCCGCTCCCACACCTGGGTCGGCGGCGAGACGTCGGCGCCGAACATCCTCACTCCGATCCGGCGCAGGCCGCGGAACGGGGCGAAGCCATTCCCCTGGCGAAGGGCGA
>DASXQY010000046.1:0-8039 GCA_036506915.1 Gaiellaceae bacterium
ACCATCGAATGGGCGCGGCGCGAATCGAACTGATGGGCGGTGACGGGATCGAACCGCCGACCTCCTGGGTGTAAACCAGGCGCTCTCCCAGCTGAGCTAACCGCCCATGCCCCCAGCGGGATTCGAACCCGCGCTACAGCCTTGAAAGGGCTGTGACCTGGACCGCTAGTCGATGGGGGCCCGGCCCCGCGAAGGATAGCGGGCGTCCCCCGATACCCTGTACCGGCAGGGCCGGTAGCTCAGTTGGTAGAGCAGGGGACTTTTAATCCCAAGGTCGCAGGTTCGAATCCTGCCCGGCCCACTCCGAAGTCGCTGCAAATCGGGGCGTTGACATCCCCTGCCTCGGCGACTTTCAGGCAGGCGGCAGATATCGGCGCGGTGGCGGTTCGTTTGTGTTTCGCCGGCCTGCTTTCGAACGTATTGCGATACGCCCTACTTGCCGACCTTCGTGATCGGGGCGTTGAGGACGATGTGTGCGTCTTTGAGGGTTAGCTTTTTCGCCTTCGCGAGCGACTTGATCTGGTCGTCCTTGACGAGCAAGACCGGCGTAACTCCCGGCTTCCACGTGACGAAGAACTCCTCCCAGAGTGGGTCGTAATCGGACTCGCCGGGCTCCGAGCCGAACACGGAGAGCTGCCCTTTCGCCGCGGCGCCGCGAACGAAGTACTGCGCCGGAGCGCCCCTCACCCGTCCGATCGCCGCCGAGTAGTTGGCCTTCAACGCGGTCGCCTGCGCCTTGTTCGAAACGTCGGTGACGAGGAACGTGTCCTTGTGGCCGTCGTAGTAGGCCTTGAAGGCGCGCGCCTTCGCTGTCGAGGCGGGCCCGAGCAGGAGCCCGCCCGTGGCCGCGTATGTCGCTCCCGCGGCGAGCGCCAACATGACCGCCGTGCCGGAAAGGATTCGTCGAGGCATGGCCTCCTCCTTTGCTGCCTGCCCTCGCGTCCTTTGCTCGTGCCTTCTCTACGAGACAGCCGTGCCAGCGGTTTCACAGGCGCGTTTGTTTGGCCCGTTCTCCCGGGACCGGCCTCGCCGGATGAAGCAGGGGACGCGGGCTGTCGCGTCCTGCGATTGCGCCAAGGTCGTAGGCTCGATCCCTGCTCGGCCCATACAAAACAGGCTGCAATCAAGCCAGTTCGGGCCAATCAGCTACAGCTTCTCGGCGAGACTTACAAGCCTTCCGCGTCCACGAGCTAGGAGGAACCCATGAGCGCCCAGACCGATCTCCAAGCGCCGGCCTCCACGCGCGAGGCCGTCCCGTTCCGCGTCCGAACCGCCGACGGCGAGACCGTCGCGCTCTCTTATTCGTCGCCACGCTCGGCGGCGAGCCACGACGAGCGCGAGGTCCTCGAGACGCTCCCGTGGTTCGAGCCGGGCAAGCCTTTGCGGAACTACATGCTCCACGAGACCGACTTCTACGATGAGGTCGAGCAGATCTGGGGCCGCCCCTGGGGTGCCGAGGGCATCGGGACGCTGCGCGAGGTGCTCGTGTCGCGCCCGACGGAGAACGAGATCCGGCCCGAGTACGCGGAGGAGTGGCAGTACTACTACTCGAGCGCGTCAGGCAACGCCGATCTTGGTCGCCTGCAGGCGCAGTTCGACGAGTATTACGCGGCGCTCGAGTCAAACGGCGTGCGGGTGAACTACATCGAACCGCCGTGCCGGCGATCGGGGCATACGGCTGGATCAAGAACCTCGTTACGCTCGCCGGGGGTGGCCTCGTCGTCTACGGCGGCGCCGTCCTGCATCGTTACGGGCTTGGCTCCTGGAAGCGCGGCCGCGAGGTTATCTGGGAGAAGGTGTTGGCCGCACTGCAAGTGCCGATCTATCTGACGATCCACGGCAAGGGCATCTGTGAGCCCGGCGCCGGCCGCTGGCTTGACGGGAAGACCTTCGTCTTCAACGAGTCGGTCGTCGCAAATGAAGAAGGGCTGCGTCAGCTCGAGTTCGTTCTCGCGAACCTCGGCATCGAGCTCGTCGTGTGCCACTCGCCCGGCTGGTTCGACTCAACCGGCCACGGCAACATCGGCACGTCCCACATGGACATGGTGATGATGACCGTCGACGAGGGAAAGGTGCTCCTCGCCCCACACCTCGTGAACTACGGCTTCGTCCGAGAGCTCCTGAAACGCGGTTACGAGATCATCGAGGTGCCCGTCGAGGAGTATTGGGATCTCGCGCTAAACGGCGTCACCCTCAGCCCCGGCAAGGTCGTCATGAACGCGGGTTCGCCGACGGTCGTCCGTGAGCTCGAGCGGCACGACGTCGAGGTGATCCAGGTCGACTTCTCGGAGAGCCACCGGTTCGCGATCGCCGGGCTCCACTGCGCGACCCTCGAGCTCGTCCGAGACAAACCGGACTAAGCGAGAGGTTCGAATCCTGCCGGGCCCATCGCGGAGCGATAGTGTCGCGGCGTGGACGACCTGACCAGGGCCCTGCGCCCACGATTGGAGGACGACATGAGCACGCGAGCCGCCACCCAGGGGATCCTCTCCCCCGAGAACGCCGAGAAGCGGGAGGAGATCATCGAGCTCCTCACCCACGCGTACTGGATGGAGATCGAGTCGGTGATGAGCTACACCGCGAACTCGATCAACCCCGACGGCGTGCGAGCGCAGGAGATCCGCGAGTCTCTCGAGGAGGACATCCAGGACGAGCTCGGGCACGCGCAGCAGTTCGGAAACCGGATCAAGGAGCTCTACGGGGTCGTCCCGGGCTCGATGGACTTCAGCGCGGAGCAGTCCTACCTCCAGCCGCCGGAGGAGCAGACCGACCTCGTCCACGTGATCAAGGGCGTGATCGAGGCCGAGACCGGCGCGATCGAGCACTACAACCGCATCATCGAGGCCACGGACGGCGTCGACTGGGCGACCCAGGACATGGTGATCGAGATCCTCCGCGACGAGGAACGGCACCACCGCCTCTTCGAGGGCTTTCTGCGCGAGTTCGAGAAAGGCTAGTCAGACAATGAAACTCGCAGCTCGCGCAGCACCGGGCTGGAGGCGGGCCCGGACAGCGCGAAGAGCTGGGCGCGGTTCCTGCCGGCGCTGAAGGCGAACTCGGCGGCGAGCTCCGAGAAGCGGATCGGCCCGGCCGGGTCGCGGTAGGCAAGGCTGAGCGCGGCGATGCGCCCGTTCAGCGCCAGCGCGAGCGGCGTGCCTCGCTCCACCCCCGAGAGGCCCCCGACGAGCGGCGAGGGGATGAGCGGCGATCTCCTCGGCAGGTTCCTGATCATCCTGCTCCCGACCCCGTCGACTGTCGCCTTCGCATCGACGTGCCCGACGACCCGGAGAGCGTCGACGCGCTTGCCGACCAGGGCGCGGTACCTGCCGGTGCCGTCGAAGCGCAGGCCCCAGGTGCCCACACCGAAGAGGCGGAGCTGGCGGGCGAGCGAGGCCTCCCGCTGAGCCAGCGCCTCGGAGTACGGAGCTGAGACGTTCTGGACCTTCACCGTTCCGGATCCCGGGCCTTCGGCGAGTGCCGAGATGCCGACCGTCTTCCAGGGGATCTTCACCCCGATCACGTCGGCGATTGTCGGGAGGACGTCCAGAGTGACGACGTGGCGGTCGACCACGCGTCCCTGCTGCTGGCCCGGGAGCTTGACGAAGAGCGGCGTGAAGGCGAGCTCCGCCAGGTTCGTCTTGGTGGGGTGCCGGCGCAGGTCGCCGCCGCGGAAGCTGATCCCGTGATCAGGGGTGACGATGATCAGCGCCTTGTCCCAGAGGCCGGTCTTGTGGAGACGCCTGAGGAAGTGGCCGAGCAGGCGATCCGTGTAGCCGACCTGGAGCAGGTGGCGCTGCCACGCCTGGATCGCGAGGTCGGAGCTGTACCAGCGCTCGCCGACGCGCCCCGGCGCGTTCGTCCTGGCCAGCGCGCGCCCGCGGCCGTCCGGGAGGAAGACCCAGGGCGTGTGCGGCAGCAGCACGTGGATGAAGTAGAGGGTCGGTGGCCCCCGGCCGGGCGGCCGGAACGAGGCGACGAAGCGGTTGAACGCGCGGACGCGGCCCTTGTAGAAGGTGCGAAGGTCGATCTTCGGAAGCTTCGTGCCCTCGCCCAGGCTGCCGGTGGTGTCCGCGCCGAAGTTCATCCAGGACTCGTCGATCACGGGAAGGCGCTCCTCCAGCGCGGGCGGCGCGATCAGGTGGAGATACACGGTCCGCGCGTCGGAGTAGAGCGAGGACAGCCGCGACGCGCTGTCGGGACGCTTGCGCTTGCAGAGCCGCTGGGGGCAGAGCCGGGTCTGCGACTCGGTCACCTCCATCCGGTAGCGCCGGCCGAGTAGGGTGAAGAGGTTGTTGGGGTAGTCCTGGACGATCGGGAGCGCGCCGCGCTTCGGCGGGTTGCCGGTCAGCAGCGCCGGGACGGCGAACGTGGTCGAGGCGGACACGGTCGTCGTGTTGCGGAACCAGATCGAGCCCTGGGCGAGGCGCGCGAAGTTGGGGAAGCGGCGCGCGTCGATCTGGCCTTTCCCGTCCTCGAGATCGATCACCGGGAACTCGTCGAACAGGAGGAAGACGACCGGCGCCGGGTGCCGGACGTTCGCGATCGCGGCCCGCACCTGATCGTTCGGGAACAGCAGCTTCTCCACCGGCGTGTCGAACAGGAACACGCCGAGGAAGACGAACGGCGCGGCGACGAGGGCGGTGAGGAAGGAGCGGGCCGGCCGCAAGCGCCAGAAAGAGAGCGCGATTCCCAGCCCGACGAGCACGGCGCCCGCGATCAGCACGGTCGTCCCGTCGATGTCGAGCTTCTTCAGAGCCTGGACGCCAAAGACCGCCCCGAGCCCGGCCAGGAAGAGGAGGTGGAGCGCGAAGCCCGCGCGCCTGCTGACCGCGCCCACCGCGAGCTCGACGACGAGCAGGACGAGCGCCGGGACGAACGTCACGACGAGGGCGAAGACGAGAATGTCGGAGGGCGTCGACCCGCGCACGGCGAAGAACTCGGCGTTCTTGCCGAGGAGGTCGAAGAGCGGCTGCGCGAGCGCGAAGCTGGAGGCGGCGAGCAACTGGGCCCCACGCGTCCCCGCTTCCCGCAGCCCGGCGGCAGACACGCGCGGCAGGCGGGCCTGCGCGGGAGCCCGGGCGGTTGATGATCTCGTCGACGTCGTGGTACCCCTTCGTGCGGATTTTCGCAGCGCCGGGAGCGGACTACGAGAACCGGTGGGCCGCTCCTGCTCCGGCCGAGCCGAGGTGGGCGGCGATGACGGCGTCGGCCGCTTCGGCGCTCGGGGCATGGCCGGTGACGGCGGCGAGGAAGTCGTCGCGTTCGAGGGCGTAGAGCTCGAGGTCCGTGCGCGCGGTCACGGTCGCCGTTCGCGGCATGTCTCGAAGCAGCGCGATCTCGCCGAAGTAGCCGCCGCGCCCGAGCGTCACCGGCTGGCGGTCGTCGAACGCGACCTCGGCCTCCCCTTCGCCGATCACGTAGAAGCGGTCGCCCACGTCGCCCCGGCGAAAGACGTCGTCTCCGGCCGCAACCCGCACGCTCGAGAGCCGGGAGACGAGCTGCTCCAGCGTCACCGGCGGAAGCGGCGCGAAGATCGGGATCTCCCGGAGCAGGTCGAGCTCCGGCCCGGGCCGTGCAGTCGCCGCGTCGAGGGCCGCGAGGGGCCGCCAGAACGGGAGCGCGAGCGCGGTCAAACCGCCGCCGGCCGCGATCAACGCGCCGCGCGGCCCGAACGCGGCGGTCAGCAGCGGCGCGAGGATCGCCCCGATCCCGATCGTCGCGAGCAGGACACTCTCGAGCACCCCGAAGACACGGGCACGCACCTCCTCGGGCGCCGTCCGCTGGACGAGCGTCAGGCCCGCGACGTCGACGAGCGTGTTCCCGACGCCCAGGACGCCGAAGAGGAGGAGCGCGGCGGCGACGCTCGGCCAGATGCCCAGGAGCGCCAGCGGCACTCCCCACAACACGAGCCCGAGCTGGAAGACGCCGGCCAGGCGCCTTGTTCCGATCACCGCGAGCACGACGAGCATTCCCGCAAGCGCCCCCACGCCCACCGCCGAGTTGAGGAAGCCGACCCCGGACGGCCCGACGTCGAGGATCCGGAGGGCGGTCACGACGAGCAGAACGCGAAGCACTCCGGCGGCCAGCGTCTGCGCTCCGTAGAGGCCGACGAGCAGCCGCAGCCGGCCCAGACCGGCGATTGCACGAAACCCTGCCAGCGCCTCGCGGACGATGCTCTCAGGCTCGACGACGGCGCCGCCGCGGCTCTCCGCGCGCATCCTGCCGAGAACGAGCGCCGACCAGAGGAACAGCCCGGCGGTGACCGAGAAAACGGCGCCGACGCTCGTCACGGCGAGGAGGAGGCCGCCCAGCGCCGGGCCGACGAAGAAGCCCACGCTCTCGAGGGTCGTCGAGGTCGCGTTCGCGGCCGTCAGCTCCTCCGGCGAGCGCGCGAGCGCCGGGAGGAGCGCCGCCTGGGCGGGCTGGAAAGCGGTACCGGTGAGGGCGGTGACGACCGCGAGCGCGTAGACGGCCGCCGCGGGAGCTCCGGCGAAAACCGCCGCGGCCGCCCCTCCCATCGCGCAGGCGCGAACGAGATCGGCGGCGACCATGACCCGCTTACGCGGGAAGCGGTCACCGAGCAGCGCCGCAAACGGGGCGACGGCGGCGGCCGGGAGCAGCCGCACCAGCCCAACCAGGCCGACTGCCGTCGCGCCGCCTGCGCGATACGCGAAGACCGCGAGCGCGACCTCGTAGCCCCATTGGCCGATGATCGAGCCGCTCCAGGCGAGCTCGAGCCGGCGCAGGTCCTCGTTGCGGAAGACCGCGGCGAACGTTCGCATCGACTCGCCGAGGCGCCGGCGCAGGAAGGTCGGCACGCCCGGAGGATCGCAGGCCGGGTTGTGTTTTTGAAGCTGGGGACGGAAGATTCCTGGGCTGGAGCGCGTCTAGCACGTGGGTTCGCTTTTCGAAGGAGGTTTTTCATGGAGGACGATCGCGAGAAACTGAGGTTGAGGCTCGCGCAGGACGAGGGCGAGGACGTCGAGAGCCACAGGCTCGAGCCAACGGAGGACGAGAGCGAGAGGCTCAGGCTCGCCCAGGACGAAGACGAGGGCGAGGACGACGAGGCCCACAGGCTTTAAGCCGGCGCCGCCAACGGCCCACTAGAGAGCCCAGAACGATCAAGCCGAGGGCAGCCCCCTCGGTTTGATCATGGTCCAGGGATGCTTGTCTCCGCGACCGGCGGTGGGCGAAGATCGTCTGGTCGAAACCAGGAGGTCTGTGGCGATGGCAAGCGTGGCTAACGCAACCGAACGGCGCGACGCGCTCGTCGGGCGCCTGTTCATGAGCGCGGTCGGAGCGTTCGATCTGTTCTCGGTCTACGTCGGAGACGTTCTCGGCCTCTACCAGGTGCTCGCCGAGAAGGGCCCGCTGACCTCGGCGGAGCTCGCCGAGGCAGCCGGGCTGAACGAGCGGTACGCGCGCGAGTGGCTCGAGCAACAGGCGGCGACGGAGCTGCTCGAGGCCGAGGGCGACGGCGAGGAGCGCCGGTTCCGGCTCCCGGAGGGGCACGACGAGGCGCTCCTGGACGCGTCGAGCCTCAACTACATCGCGCCGATGGCGCGGGCCGTGCTCGCTTCGATCCGTCCGATCGACGCGCTGCTCGAGGCGTACAGGCGCGGTGGCGGCGTGCCCTACGCCGACTACGGCGAAGACCTCCACGAGGCCCAGGCGGCGTTCACGCGCCCGCTGTTCGAAAACCTGCTCGGGAAGGAGTGGCTCCCGGCGGTGCCCGAGCTCCACGAGCGGCTCGGTGCCGATCCGCCGGCACAGGTCGCAGACGTCGCGTGCGGCCAGGGCCGGTCGAGCATCGAGATCGCACGCGCGTACCCGAAGGTGCGGGTCGACGGGATCGACTCCGACCGCGCCTCGATCCAGCGCGCGCGCGAGAACCTGGCCGGCAGCGGGGTCGAGGACCGCGTCACGTTCCACGAGCGCGACGCCGCCGACGCCCGGCTGGCCGGGCGCTACGACCTGGTCACGATCTTCGAGGCGCTCCACGACATGTCGTATCCGATGGACGTGCTGCGCGCGGCGCG
>DASXQY010000047.1:0-13046 GCA_036506915.1 Gaiellaceae bacterium
CGGTCCCAAACGGAAGCCGTCGACGAGGCAGACCTCGGCCGGCGGGCAGAGCTCTCCCAGCACGGCGCGGAGGCCGGCGAGGTTCGAGCGGTGCAGACCCTCGCGGTCGATCTCGGTCGCCGGGACGGCCCGCACGACGACCCGCTCGGCGCAGCCCATGACCGCCCGGAAGAGCTGCTCGCGCTCGGCCTCGCTGCACTGCTTCGAGTCGTTCAGACAGGCAAGCGGGCGCACCCGGTGGTCGCGCAGGCGTGCGTAGTCGAGGAGCACCCCCGCGACGAGCAGCGGCCCGGCGAGGGGCCCGCGCCCCGCCTCGTCGGCGCCCGCGACGAACCGCGCCCCGAGCTTGCGGTCGAACTGGAGGAGCTTGCGCCCGGTGCGTCTCGCCACGACGGCGAGGATAGCGCCGCGCTCAGCCGGCGCCCACCATTGTCACGCTTTCGTTACTCGGCGACCGGCTCTTCGACCGGTTCGGGCTCGGGCTCCGCAGCCGGTTCCTCGACACCTTCGGCTTCTTCGACCGCTTCGGGCTCGTCGCCGGGCGGCGGCATCGCGCCGACGAGAGCCTCCGACTCCGGAAGGGCCACGCCCCGCTTCGCGCGCACGCGGGCGCGCTTGCCGACCTTGCCGCGCAGGTAGTAGAGCTTCGCCCGGTTGACGTCGCCGATCGCGACCACCTCGATCCGCTCGATCTTCGGCGAGTGCACCGGGAAGGTTCGCTCGACGCCGACCCCGAAGGACTGCTTCCGGACGGTGAACGTCTCGCGAACGCCGGCCCCCTGCCGCTTTATCACAATCCCCTCGAAAACCTGCACGCGGCGGCGCTGGCCCTCGATCACCTGGAAGTGGACGCGGACCGTGTCCCCGGCCTTGAACGGGGGCAGGTTCGTGCGCAGCTGGCGCTGCTCGAGGCTCTGGATGACGCGGTTCATGAAAAGAGGCCCGGCGGGCCGACGCCGAATGCTAGCGCAGGTTCGAGCGGCGTCGGCGTCGCAGCGGGACCAGGAACAGCAGGCCCAGCCACGGGGAGCCCGGAATGATCGCGTGGAGCGAGATCCGGGTCGGAGGCCAGTAGGTGGCGAAGACCTTTCCGATCAGGTCCTTGCGCGGAACGGCCCCCCAGCGGCGCGAGTCGCACGACTGCGAGCGGTTGTCGCCCATGAAGAAGTACTCGCCCTTCGGCACCGGCCAGCTCCCGGTCTCGTTGTCGCGGCGGCCGGGCTTCACATACGGCTCGTTCAGCTTCTTGCCGTTGATGAACACCGTGCCGTTCACCTCGCGCACGGTCTCGCCCGGGAGGCCGATCAGGCGCTTGACGAACGTGCCGCTCGCGCCGCAGCGCTCCTCCGCCGCCTTGGGAGTGTTGAAGACGACGATCTCGCCCCGGT
The DNA here is from genome assembly GCA_036506915.1 of Gaiellaceae bacterium. Classification (GTDB taxonomy): domain Bacteria; phylum Actinomycetota; class Thermoleophilia; order Gaiellales; family Gaiellaceae; genus AC-32. The sequence continues at coordinate 1,389 of DASXQY010000047.1, forward strand.
GCGGGCTCCGGAAGTGGTAGATGAACCGGTTCGCGAGCACCCTGTCGGAGAGGCGCGCCTCGCACCCGACCCCGGGCCGGGCGCAATGCAGGGTCGGCTCCATCGAGGACGACGGGATCCGGTACGGGTTCACCACCCATGCCTTGATCGCCAGCACAATCGCGATCGCCCCGGCGATGGTGACGATCCAGTCGATCGCGATCCGCCACGGGCGCGGGAGCCGGGAGGTGAGTCGATCGATCGGGTTCCTCGAACGCCGCCGTTCGGGCTCGGGCGCCGGCTGAGGCACGGGCAGGGCGGCCTCCGGGGGCGGGGCCGTCGCGACGGCCGGCCCGCCGTCGGCAGCCGCGTCGTACTCGGCGCGCCGTGACGGGTCGGTGAGCGTCTCGTACGCCTCCTGCAGCTCCTCGAGCCGCTCGCCGGGATTGGTCCCGACCGAGTGGAAGCGAACTTGCCGCCAGTAGGCGTCCCGGATCTCGTCGGTCGTCGCGCCCCGCCCGACCCCGAGCAGCGTGTACGGGTCCCTCACGACCGGGTCCTCAGTCGGCTCTGTTCCCTTCTCCACTCTTCGATCTTTCCGTGGTCCCCCGAGAGGAGGACGTCCGGGACACCCCAGCCCCGGAACTCCGCCGGGCGCGTGTAATGAGGGTACTCGAGACCGCCGCCGAGCTCTGTGGAGAAGCTCTCGACGAGGCCCGACTCCTCGCTCCCGAGCGCGCCCGGGAGCCTGCGGGCGATCGCATCGACCACCACCATCGCGGGGAGCTCACCGCCCGACAAGACGTACGGGCCGATCGAGATCGCGTCCGAGGCGAGGTGGATCAGGACGCGCTCGTCGAACCCCTCGAAGCGGGCCGAGAGCAGCGTCAGGCGCTCCTCGGCGGCCAGCTCCTCGACCACCGCCTGGGTGAGCTGGCGGCCCTGCGGGGTGAGGGCCACGACCCGATGCTGCGGCACGCCGCCGTAGACGGCGTCCAGCGCCGCCGCGACCACGTCGACCCGCAGCACCATTCCGGCGCCGCCGCCGTACGGATCGTCGTCGACCTGGCCGGCGGAAAGCGGGGTCGAGTCGCGGTAGTTGACCAGCCGCAGCTCGAGCTCGCCTCCGAGCACGGCGGCGACCGGCCGCTGCTCGGTGAGCCAGGCGAACGCGTGTGGCACGAGGGTGAAGACGTCGAGCTGCAAGGGACGGCCGCGTGGCAGGTTACCCAGGCGGAACGAAGCCACGCGCAATCACGATTCGACCCGCGTCGAGATCGACCTCCCGCACGCAGGCGTCGACGAGCGGGAGCAGGAGTCCCGAGTCGAGCTCGATCACGTCATTGGCGACCCCGGGGCGGACCGCGGTGACTTGTCCGAGCGACCCTCCCTCCTCGTCCGCGACCGCGAGGCCCACGAGCTGGAACTCGTAGTACGAGCCCTCCTCCGGCGGCGGCAGGTCCGAGCGCGGCACCTCGAGCGGGAGGCCCCGCTCGGCTTTGCGGTCGATGCGGATCACCGGCCGGCCGCGGGAGCGCTTGGACTCGACGATCTTCGCCGGCTCGCCCCCGACCAGCACGGTCGCCCCGACGGCAAAGCGCTCCGGGTCCTCGCTCGCCTGCTCCACCGCGAAGGCGCCGTCGAGGCCGTGCGGCTTCCCGACGCGGCCGACGAGGATGCGGTCGCTCATCCGCCGAAGGCGGCGAGCGCCTCGGCACGCGAGGGCACCACGAGCACGTTCTCGGTCGCGAGCGCTTCCGCGAGCGGGTGACCGGAGGCGCGGATCCGCTCTGCGGCCCGCTCGCGGTCGTAGTCGGTGCGGCGGAGCTCGACGTCGTCGTGGTCGAGCAGCGCCCAGTAGGCGCCGGGCTCGGCCTCGTACGGCATCCCGACGCTGCCGGCGTTCACGAACTCGACGGCGCCGACCTTCCGCCGGAGCTGCATGTGCGTGTGGCCCGCGACGACCCGCCGCTCGGTCACGCCGGCGAGCAGCTCCAGCAGCCTTTCCTCGTTCGTCAGCTCCGTGATGACGGTCTCGTCGTCCTGCGGGGTCGCGTGGACGTAGAGCGTGTCGTCGAGAACGGCCGAGAACGGCAGCTCCGCCAACCACGCGATCTGCTCGTCGTCGAGCTGGCGCTCGATCCACCGGCGGGCCGAGTCCCAGTCCGGGTTCATCGCCGGCGAGGAGAGCCGATCGGCGTTGCCTCGGACGAAGCGCGCGTTCGGCAGGTCCCGGACGCGCTCGATCGTCTCCCGCGGCAGCGGGCCGGAGGCGATGTCGCCCCCGAAGACGATCTGGTCCACGCCCTCGTCTTCGGTCTCGGCCAGGACCGCCTCGAGCGCGGGAAGGTTCCCGTGCACGTCGTAGAGCGCCGCGACCTTCACCGGGCGAGCTACTCGATGATCTCGAGCAGGACGCGCCGGTCGGAGCGCGCCGCCGAGGCGCGCACGACGCTGCGCAGCGCGCGCGCGATCCGTCCCTGGCGGCCGATCACCTTGCCGACGTCGTCCTTCGCCACGTGCAGCTGGATCACGGTGGCACCCTCGCGCTCGACCTCCTCGACGCGGACGGCGTCGGGCTCGTCGACCAGCCCGCGCGCGAGGTACTCGACGATCTCAACCAACGCCCTTGGCCTTCAACAGGCGCTGCACGGTCCCGCTCGGCTGCGCTCCCTTCGACAGCCAGTCGCGGATCTTGTCCTCGTCCAGCTCGATCGTCGAGGGATCGGTCTGCGGGTTGTAGCGCCCGACGATCTCCAGGAACTTGCCGTCGCGCGGCGAGCGCGAGTCGGCGGCGACGATCCGGTAGACGGGGTTCTTCTTCGACCCGACGCGGGTCAGCCTCAGCTTGACAGCCAAACGGTCACCTCCGTGACTTCGACTTCTTCTTGCGCTTGCTCTTCCTCTTCTTCGTCGCGGACCGCGTGGGCCCGTTCTGCGCCTGCAGCTCCGCGGGCAACCCGGGCATCTTGCCCTTTCCGAGCTGCTTCATCATCTTTGCCATCTGCTTGCGGGCCTCGAGGAGCTGGTTCACCTGCTGGACGCTCGTGCCGCTGCCGGCCGCGATCCGCTTGCGACGCGAGCCGTCGATCACGTGCGGGAAACGCCGCTCCTGGGGGGTCATCGAGAGCACGATCGCCTCGACCCGCGCGAGCTGGCGGTCGTCCACCTCGTCGAGCCCCTCGAGCTGCTTGCCCAGGCCGGGGATCAGCTTCAGGACTCCCTGGAGCGGGCCCATCCGGCGCAGCATCTTGTAGCTGCGCAGGAAGTCGTCGAAGCTGAACTCGCCCTTCATCATGCGCTGCTCGAGCTCGACGCGCTCGTCCTCCTCGACCGCGGCCTCCGCCTTCTCGATCAGGCTGAGGACGTCCCCCATGCCGAGGATCCGCGAGGCCATCCGGTCGGGATGGAAGTACTCGAGCTGGTCGAGCCGCTCACCGACGGAGACGAGCTTGATCGGCTTGCCGGTGACGGCCTTGACCGAGAGCGCGGCGCCGCCGCGGGCGTCGCCGTCGAGCTTCGTCAGGAGGACGCCGTCGAAGGCGACGCGCTCGGCGAAGGCCTCGGCGACCCGGACCGCGTCCTGGCCGGTCATCGAGTCCAGTACGAGCAGCACGTTCGTGGGGCGTGTGGCGTCGCGCACGGCGGCGAGCTCCTCCATCAGCTCCTCGTCCACGTGCAGCCGGCCGGCGGTGTCGAGGATGACCGTGTCGAGCCCGGCCTCGCGCGCGCCTTCGATCCCCTGGGTCGCCGCGGCGACCGGGTCGGCGCGCTCCTCGCTGAAGACGGGCACCTGAAGCTCGCGGCCGAGCTGCTCGAGCTGGTCGATCGCGGCCGGGCGCTGAAGATCGGCGGCCACGAGCCCCGGCTTGCGGCCCTCTTTCCGCAGGAGCCGGGCGAGCTTCGCCGCGGCGGTCGTCTTCCCGGAGCCCTGCAGGCCGGCGAGCAGGACGACCGTCGGCGGCCGGCCGGTGAAGGCCAGGCGCGAGTCGCCGGAGCCCATCAGCGCGGTCAGCTCCTCGTGGACGATCTTCACGACCTGCTGGCCCGGGGTCAGGCTCTTGAGCACATCGGCGCCCTGCGCTCGCTCGCGCACGCGCCCGACGAAGTCCTTCACGACCTCGAAGTTGACGTCTGCCTCGAGGAGCGCGAGCCGGACCTCCCGCATCGCCTTGGAGATCGCCTCGTCGTCGAGGACCCCGCGCTTGCGCAGGTCGCCGAGCGCGCCCTGGAGGCGGTCTGAAAGCGTCTCGAACACGGCCGCTCAGTGTACTGGCGGCGTTTCCGGTCGGCCCCCGCCCGGGTATCCGCTCCTGAGCGATGGCGCAGACCGACCTCTTGACGCAGGCGCGGGGCTTCGTCGAGCTCTGGATCGACCTCTTCAAGCGCCACCGGCTCCTCGAACACGCGAGCTCGATCGCCTTCCAGGTGCTGAAGTCGCTCATCCCGCTGACGCTGTGCGGCCTGGCGCTGCTCGCGGTCGTCGGCGAGGAGAGGGTCTGGCGCAACACGCTCGCCCCGTCGATCAAACCGCACCTCCAGCCGGCCACCTACCACGCGATCGACGTTGCCGTGGACAAGATCTTCTCGAGCGGCTCGGGCGGGCTGCTGGCCTTCAGCGCGCTCCTCTCGTTCTGGTACATCTCGAGCTCGGTTCGGGCGGTCATGACCGGCGTGAACGACATCTACGAGGCTCACGACGAGCGGCCGTGGCTCACGCGGTTCGCGCTCTCGCTGGGGCTAGCGGTCTGCATCGCGATCGGCGTGATCGGGGCCGCGCTGGTCGTGCTGGCGCCGCAGGTGGCGCGCCACGGCGCGCTCGGGGTCGTAGTCCAGATTGGACGCTGGCCCGTCGCGGCCCTCCTGCTGATGCTCGCGCTCGGGCTGCTGGTGCGCTTCGCGCCCGCCCAGCGGCGGCCGAAACGCTGGGCGAGCGCCGGCTCTGCGCTCGTCATCTGCGCGTGGATCGTCGCCTCGGTGATCTTCAGGCTCTTCGTCACCGAGGTCGCGAACTTCAAGACCGCGACCGGAAACCTCACCGTCTTCCTCGTCCTGATCGGCTACGCCTACACGTCGTCGATCATCTTCCTTGTCGGCGTCGAGCTGGACGAGCTCTTGCGCGAGGAGGCATCCGCGAACGAGCGCGGCGTCCTGCACGCGCTGTTCGGCTTCGGCAGATAGCGATGAAGCTCAAGGGCAAGGCGGCCCTCGTCACGGGCGGTGCCGCCGGGATCGGACGGGAGATCTCCGAGCGGTTCGTCTCGGGCGGCTCGGAGGTGCTCGTCGCCGACCTGGTCGAGAGCGACGTCGGCTCGTTCGTCAGGGCGGACGTGACGAACGCGACGGATGTCGCGGCGTTGGTCGCGCACGCGGAGCGAGAGCTCGGCGGACTCGACGTGCTCGTCAACAACGCGGGCGGCTACGAGGAGCCGGTCTTCCCGGCTGCTCCGGTCGACCACTGGTCGCGCACGCTCGACCTGAACCTGCGCGCGGTCATGCTGGGCATCTCGTTCGCCCTGCCTGCACTCCGGCGCCGGGGCGGTGGAGCGATCGTGAACGTCGCTTCGAGCGCGGGGCTGGGACTCAAGCCGCACCCGGGCCCCGAGTACGCGGCCGCGAAGGCGGCGGTGATGCGCCTAACCGCCTGTCTCGCTCCGCTCGCCGATGAGGGGATTCGCATCAACTGCGTCTGCCCGCACACGGTCGCGACGCCGAGCGTGCTCGAGGAGATCGAGAGGCACAGGTCCGAGGGACGTGAGCCGCCCGGGCCGCTGGGAGACACGCTGCTCTCGCCGGCCGACGTCGCCGATGCCGTGCTGCGCTTCGTTCGCGACGAGCGGCTGGCCGGCCGGATCGAGGTGCTGAACGGCGGCGAGCCGCCCCGGTTGCTCCCCCTGGAGTGAGGCCCGGTATCGTCCCGCAGTCCTTCGAGCGGAAAGGAGATGCCATGGCCGACGTCGCCAAGGTGATCACGATCATCGGTTCGTCGCCCGAGAGCTTTGCGAAGGCCGCCGAGGCGGCGGTGCAGGAGGCGGCCAAGACGTTGCGCGGGATCTCCGGCGCGGACGTCGTCTCGATGAGCGCGGTGGTGGAGAACGACCGGATCAGCGAGTTCCGCACCACCGTCAACATCGCGTTCGCGATCGAGCGCTAGCGCGGTACGGCACCCGCTCGCGCTTCCCGCTCTCGGCGGAGCGGAGGATCGCCTCGACGACCTCCGAGCAGCGGTAGCCGTCCTCGAACGTCGCCCCGTGCGGCGCCACCTCGTGCTCCCCTGCGATCGCTTGGAGCAGGTGAGCGAGCTCGTGCGTGAACGTTTCGCCCCAACCGATGATGTGCCCGTGCGGCCACCAGAAGCGCATGAAGGGATGCTCGGGCTCGGTCACGAGCACGCGGCGGAACCCTCTGGTGTCGGCGACCTCGAGCTCGTTGAGCCGTTCCGCGTCGAACGCCAGCGACCCCTTCGTGCCGTTGATCTCGAAGGCGTTCGAGTTCGCGCGGCCTCGCGCCAGCTGTGAGCCCTCGAGCGTGCCGGCAACGCCGTTGCCGAACTCGACGGCCGCGACGAAATGGTCGTCTACGCGGCGGCCCGGCACGATCGTCTTCACGAAAGCCGCGACCGATGCGATCTCGCCGACGAGGTAGCGCGCGAGGTCGATGCTGTGGCTGCCGATGTCGCCGAGCACGCCGGTTCCGGCCCGTGCAGGATCGAAGCGCCAGGCGGCCTCGTCCGCGTCCCATGACCACGACTGGAGGTACCGCGCGCGGAAGTGGACGATCTCGCCGAGCTCGCCGGCCTCGAGCAGCTCGCGCGCCAGGCGGACGGCGGGCACGAAGCGGTAGTTGAAGCCGCAGAGGTGGAGGACGCCGGCGCGGTCCGCCTCCCGCCACATCTCGTACGACTCGGCTGCCGTCAGCCCGAGCGGCTTCTCGCAGACGACGTGCTTGCCGGCACGGACCGCTTCGATCGTCGGCTCGCGGTGGACGAAGTTCGGGCCGCAGTTGTCGAACAATGAGACTCGCGCGTCCGCGACCTGATCGCGCCAGTCGGTGACCGCCTCCGCCCATCCCCAGAGCTGGCCGGCGCCCTCGACCGCCTCCCGGTTCCGCCCCGAGATCGATACGAGCTCCGGACGCAGCGGCACGTCAAGGTGTCGGAGCGCGACCAGCGCGCGCGAATGCGCCCTGCCCATGAAGGCATGGCCGAGCAGGCCGACGCCGATCTGCGGCGGGTGGCTCAGCGGCCGACGGCGGCCTGGCGGCGGCGAAGGACCGTGTCCAGGGTGACGGCCGCTAAGAGGATCGTGCCCGTGATGATGTACTTGACCGCGTCGCTGTAGCCGACGATATCGTTGCCGTTGCTGATCATTCCGATGATCAGGCCCCCGAAGAGCGCGGCCGTAACGCGACCTCGTCCACCGAACAGGCTGACGCCGCCGATCACCGCGGCCGAGATCGCATCGAGCAGGATGGTGCCGCCTCCCGCGGTCAGATCGACGGAGTTGAGGCGCGACGCGAAGATGATCCCGCCCATGGCAGCCATCGAGCCGGAAATCATGAAGACGAGGATCCGGATCAGCTTCACGTTGATTCCGGCGCGGTGGGCAGCCTCGGCGTTGCCGCCGACGGCGTAGACGTGCCGTCCGAACGTCGTGCGTCCGGCGACGTACGCGCCCAGCACGACGAGGAACAGGACGATCAGCCCCACGAGCGGCACGCCGGGCCGTGGCTGAGCGTGGTTGCAGACGGCCACGGCGGCGAAGGCCAGGCCGCCGAAGAACACCAGGCGCGCCGTCGTCAGGATCAGGTTCCCGGTCGGGAGGCCGGAGCGCCGCCGGCTCACGTACGTGCCGAGGCTCGCGGCCGCGAGGCCTACCGTGAAGACGACCGCGACGATCCAGCCCGTGTTCTTCGTGAGGACGTAGTTGGCGACGTCGTTGATCTGCTTGTCCTGGATCCCGATCACGCCCTGGGTTCCGAGCTGCTGGAGGATGATCCCCTGGCAGATCAGCAGCCCCGCCAGCGTGACCACGAACGAGGGCACTCCGACGAGGGCGACGATCGACCCCTGGACGAGCCCGATCGTGGCGCCGGTGGCGAGCGCGAGCGCGATCGCGATCAGGCCGGGGAAGTCGTGACCGGACTCGGGGACCTGGAGCTTCGCAAGCACGACACCCGCGACACCGCTGGTGAATCCGATCGAGAGGTCGATCTCGCCGATCAGAAGCACGAAGACGACGCCGATCGCGATCACCGAGATGGCCGCCATCTGTCCGATCAGGTTCTGGAAGTTGACGGCGGTCAAGAAGAAGTCCGTCTTGTATTTGTAGAAGAGCGCGATCGCGATGATTCCGACGATCACGGGCAGGGTCCCGACCTCGCCGGACTTCAGCGCCGTCCAGCGTGCTCTCGCGATCGCGCCGAGGCTGGTGTCCTCGAGGGCCGCCGCCTGGACTTCGGCCGGGGCGGCCGTGCTCACGTGGCGACCTCCAGCTCTTCGGGCGCGGCGGCTCCCGCCGTGATCGCCCGGACGATCTCCTGCTGCGTCGTCCGGTCCTTCTCGTAGACACCGACATTCCGCCCGAGCCGCAGGACGGTGATCCGGTTTGCCACCTCGAAGACGTCGACGAGGTTGTGGGAGACGTAGACGACGGCAAGCCCCTGCTCGGAGAGCCGCTTGACCAGCTCGAGCACCTGATGGGTCTGCGCGACGCCGAGGGCGGCCGTCGGCTCGTCGAGGAAGACGAGCCGGTTGTTCCACATCACGGCCCGGGCGACCGCCACCGATTGCCGCTGGCCGCCGGAGAGGGTCGCCACAGGCTGCCGGACCGACGCGATGGTCGTCACGGCGAGCGACGCGAGCGTCTCGGTCGTTCGCCGCTCCATGGGCTCCTCCCGCAACCGGAAGAGGTGATCGTGTGCCTCGCGCCCGAGGTACATGTTCTGGACGACGTCGAGGTTGTCGCAGAGCGCCAGGTCCTGGTAGACGACCTCGATACCGAGCTTCGCCGCGTCCTTGGGACCGTGGATCGTGACCGGGTCGCCCTCGAAGAAGACCTGGCCCTCGTCGATGGAGTAGATGCCGGCGACACACTTGATGAGCGTGGACTTCCCGGCGCCGTTGTCACCCACGAGCGCCATCACCTCGCCGTCACGAACCTCGAACTCGACCCCTTGCAGAGCCTGGACGGAGCCGAAGTGCTTGGAGACTTCTCGGAGCTCGAGCGTTGGCGGCTTCGGCGCGCTCACCGGCGGTTTGTACCACGGTGGGGCGCTCGAATCGAGCGCCCCAACCACGGAGCGTTCCTACGTGCAGTACTTCTTGTACTGCCCGATGCAGACCTGGCTCCTCTTCAGGAAGCCTTCCGTGAAGAGCAGCTTGTAGTTCTTCTTCGTGATCCAGATGGGCGTCAACAGGATCGACTTCGTCCCGCTGACCTTGCCGTTCACGCCCGGGACCGGCTTGCCCTTGACGAGCGCGATGGCAGCGGCCGCAGCGGCGTTAGCCTCCTTGCGGACGGACTTGTAGACCGTCCCGCTCTGCCAGCCGGCGAGGATGAACTGGACGCCGGTCGGAGTCGCGTCCTGGCCGGTGAGTGGGATCGGCTTGAGACCGTGTGCCTTCAGCGACGCGATCACGGCGCCGGCGAGATTGTCGTTCGCCGCGATCGAACCGTCGATCTTGTTGCCGTTGCGGAGGAGGATCTGATCGAAGATCTGTCGCGCCTTGGTCGCGCTCCAGTCGGTCCACTGATCTCCCGAGGCCGCCTTCTTGAAGGTGCCGTTCTTGTAGAGGGGGTTCAGGATCGAGTCGTACCCGCTCTTGAAGAGCTTCGCATTGTTGTCCTTGACGTCGCCGTTGAGCTCCGAGATGACCGGGTGCTTGGAGTACTTGGCCTTGGCCTTCAGCCCGGCGATCAGGCCCGTCCCCATGAGCCTGCCTACTCGTTTGTTGTCGAACGACACGTAGTACGACGCCTTGCTCCCGACGACGAGGCGGTCGTAGTCGATGACCTTCGCCTTGCGGCTGACGGCCAGGTTGGTGATCGAGGCGCCCGACGCGGGATCGAGCTGGTCGAGCAGGATTACCTTCGCGCCCTGCGCGAGGCACTGCTCCGCCTGCGACTTCTGCTTCTGCGGATCGTTGTGCGCGTTCACGACCAGTGCCGCCACTCCGGCCTTGCGGAACGCTGCTTTCAGGTACGGCGCGTCGAACAGCGTGTAGCGCGTCGACGACACCGTGTCCGGCAGCAGCGCGCATACCTTGATCGACGCGCTCTGCTTGGCCGGCGAGCTGGTACGGGCCGACGCGGCCGTCGCGATCAGCCCGACCAACGCGAGCGCGACGGCAAACGCAAGCGGCCTTCTCAAAAGGTTGTGCCCTCCCACGGTTCCTCCCTTGTTGTACCCAGGGTGTGTTTCCGCTTCGTAGCATTTCCTCGGTAGGCAATCAAGCCGGAGGAGCGCTCGAGGCTTCGCCCACCAGCGCAGTAGCAAAGTCCCGCGGGTCGAATGGCCGCAAGTCGTCCAGCTGCTCCCCGATCCCGATCAGCTTCACCGGCAAGCCGAGCTCGTGGGCGATCGCGACCGCGATCCCACCCTTCGCCGATCCGTCCAGCTTCGTGAGCGCCACGCCGGTCACGTCGACGGCCTGGCCGAAGAGGCGCGCCTGCTGGAGCCCGTTCTGACCAGTCGTCGCGTCGATCACGAGCAGGGTCTCGTGCGGCGCGCCCTCCAGCCGCCGCGCGATCACGCGTCGGACCTTCGTCAGCTCCTCCATCAGGTTTCGCTGGGTGTGGAGCCGGCCCGCCGTGTCCACGACGACCACGTCGCGCCCTCGCGACTCGGCTGCTGCGATCGCGTCGTAGGCGACAGCCGCGGGGTCGCCGCCGCGCTCGGAGCCGACGAAATCGGCGCCGGCTCGCTTCGCCCAGATCTCGAGCTGCTCCTCGGCGGCGGCGCGGAACGTGTCCGCCGCGGCGACCAGGACGGTTCGCCCGTGCTCGCCCAGCTTCGCCGCGAGCTTCCCGATCGTGGTCGTCTTGCCGGTGCCGTTGACGCCCACCACGAGCACGATGCTCGGCCGGTCGTCGAGCTCGAGCCGGCCCGGCTCGCCCAGGAGCGCCGCGATCTCCTGCGCGAGCGCCTCGCCGAGGTCGCCGAGATCCGCGCGTGCCTCCAGCCGCCGCACGAGCTCGGCGGTGGCGGGGACGCCGACGTCGGCCGCGATCAGGGCCTCCTCGAGCCGCTCCCACGAGGCGTCCTCGGCGGGATCGAAGGCACCGACGGCAAGCTGTTCCGTCAGCGCGCGCCGGCTCTTCCCGAGCGAGTCGCGCAGGCGCGAGAACAGCCCGGTCCGCGCAGCGTCCTCGTCCGCCGGCGCGGCCTCGTCTCCGAGCAGCTCAGCCCACGTCCGCGCCACGGCCGGGCACGATAGCCGCGCTTGGTTAGGCGGTCGCGACCAGGGTCGTTTCGCGCGGGAGGCGGCGCGAGACGATCTGCGACACACCGTCGCCCCCCATCGTCACGCCGTAGAGGACGTCGGCGGCTTCCATCGTCTTCTTCTGGTGGGTGACCACGATGAACTGCGCCCGCTCGGAGTAGCGACGCAGCAGCTCGACGAAGCGGCCGATGTTCGTGTCGTCGAGCGCCGCCTCGACCTCGTCCAGCAGGTAGAAC
>DASXQY010000048.1:0-10674 GCA_036506915.1 Gaiellaceae bacterium
CACGAGCTCTTCCACACGCTGACGCTTGCCGCCGCCGGCTGCCAGTACGCATCGATCGTGTTCTTCGTGCTTCCGCGCGGGTAAATCGCGCGGAGTTGTGCTTCAGAAGCGCTCGAGCGGCGCGTAGTCGAGCATCAGGCGCCGCTCGCTGCCGTCGCCGGCAAACCGCACGGTGACGACGCCTCCCGCCTCGACGGCGGTCACGACCCCCTCGCCGAGCGTCTCGTGGCGGACCGAGTCGCCGGTCGAGAGCGAGGGCGCGTCGGAGCGTGGCGAGATCCCGGTCGGCGCGCCGTATGACGACCACGACGCCGGTTGGAGCCGGTGCCGATCGATCCGCTCTTGCGGGAGCTCGTCCAGGAACTGCGACGGCAGGTTGTACGAGCGCCGTCCCCAGAGCGAGCGCGCCGACGCGTGGGTGAGCGTGAGCCGCTCCTTCGCGCGGGTCATCCCGACGTAGGCGAGCCTCCGTTCCTCCTCGAGCCCCTGTTCCTCGAGGGAGCGCGAATGGGGGAAGATCCCCTCCTCCATCCCGATCATGAAGACGGCGCGGAACTCGAGCCCCTTCGCGTTGTGGAGCGTCATCAGGGTGACGAGGCTCTGCTCGCCGCGGATCGCGTCCTGGTCGGAGTAGAGCGAGATCTCCTGGAGGAAGCCGGAGAGGCTCGGCTCGGGCGAGGTCGCCTGGTACTCCTGCGCGACGCCGACGAGCTCCTGGAGGTTCTCGACCCGCCCCTGCGCCTCGATCGTCCGCTCGGCCCGGAGCGACTCGAGATAGCCGCTCCGCTCGAGCACGCGCTCCAGCACCTCGTTGACCTCGAGCTCGAGCGCTCCGGCCTGGAGCGACTGGAGCAGCGTGTGCAACTGCTGGACCGCCCGGAGCGGCGCCGCCCCCACTCCCGCCTCCTCCGCGTGCTCGAGCGCTTCCCACGGCGAGATCCCGTGCGCGTCGGCGTAGCTCTGGAGCCGTGTGAGGGTGGCGTCGCCGATTCCCCGTCGCGGCCGGTTCGCGATCCGCTGGAGCGAGACGGCGTCGTAGGGGTTGTCGATCACCTGGAGGTAGGCGATCACGTCCTTCACCTCGGCCCGCTCGTAGAAACGCGGGCCGCCGATCACCTGGTAGGCGATCCCCTGGCGCACGAGCACGTCCTCGAGCACGCGCGACTGGGCGTTCGTCCGGTAGAAGACCGCGACCTCGCTCCCGTTGTAGCCCTCCTCGACGAGGAGCGCGATCTCGGCCGCGACGAAGCGCGCCTCCGCGTGCTCGTCCTCGACCTCGAGCACGTGCACGGGCTCGCCCTCGCCGAGCTCGGACCAGAGGTTCTTCGGCTTCCGCTCGCGGTTGTTCGCGATGACGTGGTTCGCGGCCTCGAGGATGGTGTTCGTCGAGCGGTAGTTTTGCTCGAGCGCGATCGTTTCGGTCCCCGGGAAGTCCTTCTCGAAGTCCATGATGTTGCCAATATTGGCACCACGCCATCCAAAGATCGACTGATCCGGGTCGCCGACGGCACACACGTTCCGGTGCTTTTCCGCCAGGAGCTCGAGCAATCGGTACTGCGCGTGGTTCGTGTCCTGGTACTCGTCGACGAGGACGTAGCGGAATGCCTTCTGCCAGCGCTCGCGGGCCTCCGGGAAGCGCTCCAGCACCTGGACGGTCAGCATCAGGAGGTCGTCGAAGTCGACTGCGTTGGAGGCGAACAGGCGGCGCTGATAGAGGTCGTAGACCTCGGCGACGGTCTGGTCGTAAAAGGAGGCGACCCGCTCCAAGTACTCCTGCGGGGTGACGAGCTGGTTCTTCGCGGCCGAGATCTGGGCGTGGATTCCGCGGGGGACGAAGCGTTTCGGATCGCGCTCGAGCTCCTCGAGGCAGGCCTTCGTTAGCCGGACCTGGTCGGCCTGATCGTAGATCGTGAAGTTGGAGCGGTAGCCGAGCCGCGGCGCCTCGCGCCGGAGGATCCGGCCGCAGGCGGCGTGGAAGGTGAGGATCCAGATCGCACGGGCGACCGGGCCGAGCAGGTCCTCGAGCCGCTCGCGCATCTCGCCCGCCGCTTTGTTCGTGAACGTGATCGCCAGGATCTCGTTCGGCTTCACCCCGCAGGCGTTGATCAGGTGCGCGACGCGGTAGGTGAGGACGCGCGTCTTGCCCGAGCCCGCTCCGGCGACGACGAGCAGCGGGCCCTCCGTCGCGAGGACCGCCTCGCGCTGGGCGGGATTCAGGTCGGCGAGGTAGCGCTCGGGTGATGCGACGGCCATGATCCCGATGCTATCGGCAGCGGTTTCCGGCCCTCACTCGTCGCGCACGCGGACTGGGGCTCTCAGCCCAAGAGTCGCTGGATCGCCCGCGCCGATCGCCGCGGAGACTCCTGGCGAGCGGCCGCACCGAAGCCGGTCGGGGAGGTCTCGACGCTGCTGCGGCGGCTCGCGGATGAGGCCGGCGGCGGCTCCGTCTTCGCCGGCTTCGACTTTCCGATCGGCCTTCCCGCCGCCTACGCCGACCGGGCCGGGGTTTCGTCGTTCCGACACGTGCTGCCGGCGCTCGGCCGAGGCCAGTGGGGGCGCTTCTTCGATCCGGCAGAGCAGCCCGAGGAGATCTCCCTGCGGCGGCCCTTCTACCCGCTCCGGCCCGGAGTGTCGAAGCACCAGCACCTGCAGCGCGGCCTCGGGCTCGACGGGCAGGAGCTGCTGCGGGCCTGCGACCGCGCTACCGGCACGCGGCGGGCCGCCGCGCCGCTGTTCTGGACGCTCGGCGGCCAGCAGGTGGGCAAAGCGGCGATCGTCGGTTGGCGGGACCTGCTCCAGCCCGCGCTGGACGACCCCGAGGTCGAGCTCGCGCTCTGGCCGTTCGACGGGCCGCTCGAGGAGCTGTTCGCCCCGGGCCGGCTGGTCGTCGCCGAGACCTATCCGACCGAGTTCCACGCTCACCTCGGCGTCGACCTCGGGCGGACCGGCAAGAGGCAGCAGGCCGCCCGCGCCGAGGCGGGCGGCGCCTTGCTCGACTGGTCGTGGCAGCGGGGCGTCGAGCTCGAGCCGGAGCTCGGGCAGGGGCTTCGGGACGGCTTCGCGTCGGACGACGCCTTCGACGCGGTCGTCGGGTTGTTCGGGATGCTGAACGTCGTCATGAAGTACCGCGCGCCGGGGGAGCCCACCGACGAGCGCATCCGGAGGATCGAGGGCTGGATGCTCGGGCAGGCCGGCGACGTTGACGTAAGCGAGATGCCGGAGACGCGCGGCTGGTCGTTCTCGTCGCTCGAGGAGCTCGGCGAGGGCCGCGGGTTCCGCAAGATCCGCCAGGCGCTCGGCGTCACGGCGTTCGGCGTCAACGCGATCGTGCTGGCGCCGGGCGTGGTCGGCCGGCCCCACTACCACGAGGAGCAGGACGAGCTCTACTTCGTGCACTCCGGCCGTGCCCGCTTCGACGTACCGGGCGAGACCCGCGAGCTGGGCCCCGGTGGGCTCTGCCACGTCGAGTCGACGACGCCGCGGGTCGTGACGAGCGTGGGCGACGAGGACCTCATCCTGCTGGTCGTCGGCGCGAAGGACGGCTACGTCGGCCGGGACGGCCATCTCGCCGACCCCGGGAGCCTCGGCTAGAAGCGAACGGCGGCGCGGCCGAGATCGCCGAGGCGGCGGCCGTAGAAGGCCAGCCCGACGAGTGCGGCGGCGGCCGTGGCGAGGCTGCCGGCGGCGGGCGTGAACACGCTGGCGGCGACGGCGGTGGTGCCGTTGTGACCCGCCATCGCGAGCGCACCGATCGCGGCCCCCTGGTAGAGGCCAACGTTCCCGGGCAGGAACGGCATCGTGTTGGCGAGCCCCGTGACGACCATGTAGAGAAGGGCGGAACCGACGCCGACGTGGACGCCGACCGCCTGGAGCAGGAAGAGGACGCCGAACCAGCGGGCGACCCAGGTGACGACGAGGATCAGGCCGGCCCGGAGCATGACGCTCTTGGGCGCGGCCGCTCCCGCGAGGAAGGCGCCGACGCCCTGTGGCAGCCGGTGGTGGAACTTGTGATGCAGCACGGAGGCCAGGAAGAGTCCGCCTGCGGCGAGCGGGAGACCGACCAGCATGGTCAGCTTCGCCCACGTGGGCAGGGGCAGGAAGAAGGCCGAGGCGGCGCCGACGAGGACGAACGCGATCATCTCGAGCAGGTGCGCGCACAGCAGGCTGCCGCCCGCCCGCGAGAAGCCGGGCCAGCGCTGCCCGGCCGCGACCTTCAGCACCGCGACCTTCGACGCCTCCCCCATGCGCCCGGGCAGCACGGTGTCGAGGAAGGACCCGACCGAGCTGGCGGTGTACATCGCGCGAAAGCCGACCGGCGAGCGCACCGTGGAGGTCCAGGCGAGAGCGCGGAGCGGCTGCACCGCTGCGCAGATCGCGAGGCCCGCGAGGAGGAAGCGCCAGTCAGGAGTCGCCGCGGCCGCGAAGACGCTCGACCCGGTCCTGCGGACCAGCACGAAGATGCCGGCCAGCGACGCGAGCGCGATCGCAACGACGAGAGTACGGCGTCCCACCTTCACCTCCACGGCATCGGCAATTCGGCGCAAGGCGGCCAACCCCTGGAAGGGGGAGCCGATGCCACGCATGGCGGGGATGGTCGCTCGCATTCGGGGCGGAGGTCACGCGAGTGCCCAGATCGAGCGACCGGCCTGCACGGTAACACGGTTTCGGCGTGGTGGCGTCAGTCGAGCTCGGCCAGCGCCTGCTCGAGCCAGGCGGAGGCCGCTGCGAGGGCCTCGGGGTCGCTCGACTTCAGCACCAGCTCGACCGCGCTGCCGTCCGCTCCGAAGCTCGGGTACGAGCCGACGCGCACGGCGGGATGGTGCTCGGCCGCGGCCTCGAGCACGGCGACGATCCGGCTCTCGGTCGTGCGATAGCTCCGCCGCCACGAGGCGATCGGGGTACCGCGGCGCAGCTCGTCCGCGACCGTGTCGAACATCGCCTCCATCTCGGCCGGTAGGCCGGGCAGCACGTAGACGTTGCCCAGAACGAAGCCGGGCGCGCCGCCGAGTGGGTTCTCGAGTGCCCGGCTGCCCGCGGGCAGCTGCGCCCAGCGCGTGACGTAGGCGGGATCGCCGCGGAAGCGGGATCGCAGGCGCTCGGCAACCTCGGTCTGCTCCTCCTGCGGCACGCCGAAGGCTGCGGCGATCGCCTCGCGCGTGATGTCGTCCGGGGTGCCGCCGAGGCCGCCGGTGACGACGACCACGTCCGCCTCGCTCGCCTGCGCGCGGACGAAGGCCGCGACCCGCTCCTCGTCGTCGGGCAGCGCGGCGATCAGGAGCACGTCGACCCCGAGCGCCTCGAGCCGCCCCGCCAGCCAGGACCCGTTCGAGTTGGCGACGTCCCCTGAGACGAGCTCGTTCCCGATCGTCACGATCGAGGCCCTCGCCATTCGGCGAGTATGCCGCAACGGCTCCGTGTCGTTTACGCCCGGAGCGCCGCGAGGATCTCCTCGTCCTCGGGGAACTGGTCGGTCTCGTACTTCGAAAAGATCATCCGCCCACCGGCAAGCACGTCGAACTGGCCGCTCCCACCTGGGATCGCCTCAGTCTCGAACCCCTCGCCCGTCAGCTCGGCCGCGAGACTCGCAGCCCGCGTGTCGTAGCCTGTTCAGGTCGGGCAGTAACGGATCTCGACGCGCATCGCCGGATCCTAGCCAGCGGGGTGGATCAGGCCGTTGGCCTGTCGGAGTCTCACACCGGATGGCGCTCTACGGCGAGTATAGGGACGTGGCCACGAGCCTCCATGGCGAGCTCGAGGAGCGGCGCGCTCACGCGTGCCGGCTGTCTCCCGACCACGCACTGGAGTCGCTCGCGGAGGCGGAGGCGTTCGTGCGGGAGCGCGGCATCGTCACGCTCACGCCGAGCTCTTCGTTGCCGAGCCTCTACGGTGCCTGTCACGAGGAGCCCTACACGCCGGGCGGGAAGGGGTTCGGCGCCTACCCGCGGACGAAGTGGCCCTGGGGCTGGGAGCTGCGCGAGCGGCCCGGGATTCACTGGCTGCGGCTCCTGCGCGGGACCGGAGTGTTCCTCATCGACGCGGTGGCGGCGTTCGCCGATCCGCTCTGCCGCGAGGAGCTCGCGCGCGCGGAGGAGGGCGCTCACGGCAAGGAGCCGGCGCGCCTGGTTGCACACCTCGGCACGGCCGGGCCGAGCCTGCTCGACGAGGTGAAGGAGGAGCTCGGCCTCTCGGCGGCTGCGCTCAAGAAGGCTCGGGCGCCGCTCGAGCGGGTGGGGTCGATCGTCGCGCGCGAGGTGGTGCTCGAGCACGAGGGACGGCACCGTCATACCTCCGAGCTGCGCCGCTGGGACCAGCTCGAGCCGGCGGTCGAGGCGGCCCCGGGCGGCGTCGGCGCCTTGCTCGCCTCGGGCGTGCGCGCGGCGGTGCTCGCGCCGGAGCGGGAGGCTCGCACGTGGTTCACCTGGCCGGCCTCGCTCGAGCTCGTCGAGGAGCTGGTCGCCGAAGGCCGGCTGGTGCGTCCGGAGCCGGGATGGCTGGCGACGCCCTGATCCGGGAGCTCCGGGAGGCTGACGCGGCCGCGGTGGCGCGGCTCCAGGTCGCCGTCAACCCGCATCAGGTCGTGACGCCGCGAGCGATCTGGTACCGGGCGACCCGCGAGATCGAGGGCGAACGGCGGCGCGACTGGGTCGCGGAGCTCGACGGAGCGATCGTGGGCTGCGCGCACGCCGGCTTCGAGTGGTACCTCCCCGCGCCGGGGAAGGGGCGCTTCTGGGTGGGCGTCCACCCGAAGCTGCGGAAGCGGGGACTCGGCAGCGAGCTCTACGCGACCGCCTCCGACTACCTCCGCGCCGAGGGCGCCTCCCGACTGCGGACCTGGGTCGACGGGGACCCGGATGGCGAGAGATTCGTCCGTGAGCGAGGTTTCGAGCCTCGCGGCACCGACCGGGTATCGGCCGTCGACCCTCGGGACGTGGACGTGTCGGAGCTCCCACGCCTGGAGGCGCGTGGGTTTCGCGCGGTTCATCTGGCCGAGGTGCGCCACCGCATCCTCGAGCTCTTCGAGATCTGCGCAGCCGGGGAGCGAGACATGCCGACCGACGAGCCAGAGGCCGAGCTCGACCTCGAGAGCTGGAAGCGCGACGAATTCTGGCTCCCCGATCTCTCGGACGAGGGCAGCTTCGTCGCCCTCGCCGGCGAGCGGCCGGTCTCGCTTGCGTTCCTGAGGGTCGACCCCGAGCGGCGGCTTGCCTACAACCAGATGACGGCGACGCTCCCGGAGTACCGCCGGCGCGGCCTCGCGCTCCTGGTCAAGCTCGCGGCGGCTCGCTGGGCCGCCGAGGCCGGGATCGAGCGCCTCCTGACCGAGAACGACACCGAGAACGTGAGCATGCTGGCGATCAACGAGCGGCTCGGCTACCGGCTGCTCTACGAGCAGCGCTCGTGGGTCCTAGAGGGGGTAGGCCCGCCGTGCGAGCGCGGGTAGCGCCTGCGAGGTGACCCAGACAGGCGTCGCCCTGTACCGCGCCGAGTAGCGGATGCTCCCGTCGGGGCGACGCAGGCGTTGCAGGTAGCGGAGCGACCCGTTGGGGACAGACGCTCCGGCGGCGACGAACGCCTGGATCGCCCAGGCGGTCGAGGGGCTGTCGGAGCCGCGGCCGGGTATCAGCTCGAAGCCGCCGTCGCGGTTCTGGAGCCGGCGAAGGTAACGGAGGGCGCGGCGGATCGGCGCGCCGCGGACGCCGCCCGCACGGAGAGCCTCGACCGCCGCCGCGGTGTCGTTCGAGTCGGGCGCCCCACCCGCGAACCAGGACCAGCCGCCGGAACGCGCCTGGCGGCGGATGATGAAGCGGAGCGATGCGCGAGGCGCGGGCTCGCCGGCCTGACGGAGCGCGAGCACGCCCCAGATCGTCGAGTTGACCGTCGGCCCGATCCGCCCGGTCTTCCTTTGAGCACCGCGAATCCGGGCGAGCAACCGCTCCGGCCGGCGGCCGAGCACGCTCTCGGCCATCGCGACCAGCTCGACGTCGGTCGCGCTCGGCAGCTCGTCCTCGTGCGCGACCAGGTAGTCGACGGCGGCGGGCGAGAGCCTTGCACCTACGGCCCGGAGGCCGAGCGCCGCCCAGGCCGTGAGCTGCGGGCTCGCCTTCCCGCCGGGCTCGGCGAAGCCCCCGCTCGGTGTCTGGCGCGCTTGCAGATACTCGACCCCGGTGCCAGACACCGCAACAAAAGCGTCACGAGCGCGGGAAAACGCCTGCTCAGGGGCGGCTTCTCCGGTGTCAGACACCGTCACGGAGCTCGCGACGGCGAGCAGCGCAGCCGCGACCAGGGTCGCTCTCACGTCCAGACGACCTCCGCGCGGAGCCGGCGCGCGTAGCGTTCGAGGAGCCGCCGCAGCTCGGGGCCGATCGCGAGCGCGAGGAGCAGGTTGCCGCTCGCATGGGCGACGTCGAACCAGATCCCGCGTGCGTAGAGCGCCGCGAAGGCCGGCCACGTGTGCGGGTAGAAGCTGAGCCACTCCCAGGCGTCCATCAGCGCGTCGAAGCCGAACCCGAGCGCGAAGCAGGTCAGCGCGAGCGGGACGCGGCGGCGCAGGAGCGGCGCGCCGAGCCCGCCGATCAGGCCGCACGCGCCCCAGGCGAGCATCTGCCACGGGGTGTACGCGCCCTGGCCGAGGTAGAAGTTCGAGACGAGCGCGGCGAGCCCGCCGACCGCCATCCCGGCTCGCGGGCCGAGGGCGACTCCGGCGACGACGGCTGTGACGGTGACCGGCTGGACGTTCGGCACCGCCGCGAAGAGGATCCTCCCGGCCGCGGCCGCGGCGGCGAGCGTCGCGACCAGCGTCAGCTCCTTGCTCGAGCCCGGGCCCGACTCGAGCCAGGCCGCGCCCGCCACGATCAGGGCGCCCGCGACGAGCAGGAGCGCCAGCGCCGAGTCGTCCGGGCGGACCGCCGTCCACGCGGCGGCGGTAAAAGCAGCCGCGAGAGCGCCGAGGGCGGCTGTTCTAGGCAAGCACGCGCTCCCTCTGGCGCGCCGTCGAGACGCAACGGTCGGCGACTTCGCCCGCGAAGACGAGGTCGTTGGTGACCACGAGGGTGGCCCTGCCCGCAGCCTCCGCCCGCAAGAGCTCGGCCAGCTCGTCCTTGCGCTCCGGATCGACCCCCCGGGTCGGCTCGTCGAGCACGAGCAGGTCGGGCTCCGCGACCAGGACCGCCGCGAGGGCGAGCCGCTCGCGCTCGCCGCTCGAGAGGTCGCGCGGATGGCGCTCGGCGTGGCGCTCGAGGCCGAGCTGCGCAAGGGCTGCGCGGGCACGCATGAGGTCGCCGCGGACCGCGAGCGCGACCTCGTCGTCCGCCCGCTCCTTCACTAGGTAGCGACCGGGATCCTGGCTCAGGTAGCAGGCGCGACCGGTGCGGGTGACCCGCCCCGCCTGCGGCTCGAGCAGCCCCGCGGCGAGCTTGGCCAGGGTCGTCTTGCCAGAGCCGTTCGGCCCGGCAAGCGCGACGACTTCCCCCCGGCAGAGGTCGAGGCTCGCAGCGTGCAGCACCGGCCGGCCCGGCTCGTAGGCGAAGGAGACGTTCTCGACGCGACAGACGAGCTCACCGGCCGGATCGGCCGACGGCTGCTCTGCCTCGCGCGGGACCCACGCCGGTCGCCGCTGCGCGAGCCAGGCGAGAGCGTCCTGCCGGGGCGCGTCCAGCTCGAGCCGACCCCGGTCGAGGAAGAGGACGCGGTCACAAGCGTCCAGCACGCGATCCGGACGCTGCTCCGAGATGACGACCGCCGCGCCGCCGGCCTGCGCGAGGGCGACGAGCTCCTCGGCGCCGCCGGGATCGAGCTGTGACGTCGGCTCGTCGAGCAAGAGCAGCCTCGGCCGAAGAGCGAGCACCGAGGCGAGGCAGACGCGCTGGAGCTCGCCGCCGGAGAGCTCGGCCACCGGGCGCTCGGCGAGGTGCCCCGCCCCGACCGACGCGAGGGCCACCGTCGCTCGCTCCGCGATCTCGGGCGGCGGAGTGCCGACGTTCTCCAGGCCGAAGGCGACCTCGGCCGCCACGCGCGTGAACACGACCTGGTCCTCCGGATCCTGGAACAGCGTCGCGACCGTGCCGGCGAGATCGGCGGGCCGCGTGCGCCTGGTGTCGAGCCCGGCCACCTCGACGCTGCCGGAGAAACGCCCTCCGTGGAAGTGCGGCACGAGCCCGCCGAGCGCGCGCAGGAGCGTCGACTTGCCCGAGCCGGAGGGGCCGAGGAGCGCGACCGTCTCGCCGGGCTCGAGCCCCAGGGAAACCTCCCGGAGCGCCGCGCGCGGCGCTCCGGGATAGGAAAACGTCAGGCTCCGGACCGTTGCTAGAGCCACAGCGCTCCGATCACGACGAGGGCCACGGCTGCACCGAGGGCGGCGCGCTCGCGTAGCGTCCATCCAGGGCGCGACGCCCGCGTTGCCCCCGCGCGTCCATAGCCCCGCGACTCCATCGCCTCCGCCAGATTGAGCCCCCGCTCGAGCGACCCGGCCAGGAGCGGGGAGAGCAGCCGCGCGCGGCCACGGACGCCCGTCACCTCCACCCCACGCCCGCGCAGCGCCTCGACGAGCCCGGCAGCGTCGCGCTCGAGCGTGGGCACGAGCCGGGTCCCGAGCGCGATCGCCAGCACCGAGCGCCGGGCGAAGCCCGCCGACTGGACCAGCCGGTCGTGGTCGAGCAGGAGCGCGTAGGCGGCGAA
>DASXQY010000049.1:0-40647 GCA_036506915.1 Gaiellaceae bacterium
CTGGGACGAGAAGCGGGTCTGGGCCTACATCACCGTCAACGAGATTCCGTACAACCCGCTCCACGACGTCGGCTTCCGCTCGATTGGGTGCATCCCGTGCACGCGGCCGATCAGCCCCGAGGAAGAGGAGCGCGCCGGCCGGTGGGCCGGCTCCGACAAGCTCGAATGCGGCATCCACCTGGAGACCCCCGTGCAAGGAGGCACATGACCGACCACATCTATGCGCACGAGCACCCCGAGTCCGAGCGGCTTCGCGGCGGCGGGTTCACGCTCTGGTTCACCGGCCTTTCCGGGTCCGGCAAGACGACGATCGCGCACCTTGTCGGCCCTGAGCTCGACCGCCGCGGCCAGGTCGTCGAGTACCTCGACGGCGACACCGTGCGAACGCACCTCTCGAAGGGCCTCGGGTTCTCGAAGGAGGACCGCGACGCCCACATCGAGCGGGTCGGCTGGGTCGCCTCCCGCCTCACTCGCCACGGCGGCGCCGTGATCGCGGCCGCGATCTCGCCCTACGACGAGACCCGCCGGACCGCCCGCGCCATGGTCGAGAAGTTCGGGCCGTTCGTCGAGGTCTACGTGAAGGCGTCGGTCGACGAGTGCGCGCGCCGCGACGTGAAGGGCCTCTACCAGAAGGCCTTCGCCGGCGAGATCAAGGAGTTCACGGGCGTATCCGACCCGTACGAGGAGCCGGAGGACGCCGAGCTCGTGCTCGACACCGAGCTGCACAGCCCGGAGGAGAGCGCGGCGCTCGTGCTCACCAAGCTCGAGGAGCTTGGCCTGATTCCCGCGGAGGTCGCAGCGTGACGGTCGTCGAGACGGCGCACCTGATCGCGCCGCACGGCGGCAGGCTCGTCGACCGGACCGGCTCCCGCCCCGACGGGGTCGAGCGGCTCGAGCAGGTCCCGCTCACCCCGCGCGAGCTCTCCGATTTGGACATGCTCGCGAGCGGCGCCCTCTCCCCGCTGGAGGGATTCATGGGCCGGAACGACTATGAGCGCGTCGTCGAGGAGATGCGGCTCGAGCGCGGGCTTCCGTGGGCGCTCCCGGTCTGCCTCGCGGTCGACCGGCCGCCGCAGGGCGACAGCGTCGCGCTCACGGACGCCGACGGCCGGGCGCTGGCCGTGCTCGAGGTCGACGAGACCTATGAGTACGACAGGGAGCGCGAGGCCGAGCGCTGTTTCCGCACCACCGACGAGGCGCACCCCGGCGTCGCGCGGCTCTACCGGCAGAAACCGCTCTACCTGGCCGGGCGCGTCACCGTCTTCGAACGGCTCGAGCCGCCCTTTCCCGAGCTCGCGCTCGATCCGGCCGAGACCAGGAACGTCTTCGCCGAGCGCGGCTGGCGCCGGGTGGTCGGCTTCCAGACGCGCAACCCGATCCACCGCGCCCACGAGTACCTGACCAAGGGCGCGCTCGAGACGGTCGACGGGCTCCTGATCCACCCGCTCGTCGGCGAGACCAAGTCTGACGACGTGCCCGCGGCCACCCGCGTCGAGTGCTACCGGGTGCTGGTCAACGGCTACTACCCGGCCGACCGCGTGCTCGTGTCCGCGTTCCCGGCCGCGATGCGCTACGCGGGGCCGCGCGAGGCGATCTGGCACGCGATCTGCCGCAAGAACTACGGCTGCTCGCACTTCATCGTCGGGCGCGACCACGCCGGCGTCGGCGACTACTACGGCACCTACGACGCTCAGTTGATCTTCGACGAGTTCGAGGCGCACGAGCTGGACATCGAGCCGATGTTGTTCGAGCACGCGTTCTGGTGCCGAGCGTGCAACCAAATGGCGACGCCGAAGACCTGCCCGCACGGCGGCGATGACCACGTCTTTCTCTCCGGTACGAAGGTCAGAGAGCTCCTGTCGGCCGGTGAGCTCCCGCCGGTGGAGTTCTCGCGGCCAGAAGTCGCCGAGGTGCTGATCGCGGCGTACCGCTCGTAGCGTGACCTGGCAGTTCACGCTCAGCGGCCTCCTGATCGGCGCCCTGGTCGGCATGACCGGGATGGGCGGCGGCTCGCTGCTGACGCCGATCCTCGTCATCTTCTTCGGCTTCAAACCCACGCTCGCGGTCGGCACCGACATCCTCCACGGAGCGATCTTCAAGAGCTTCGGCGCGGTCCGGCACCGGCGGCTGGGCACCGTCCACGGTCACCTCGTGCTCTGGATGTTCCTCGGCTCGGGACCGATGTCGCTGCTGGGCGTGACTGTCGCGACCTGGCTCAAGCACCACTACGGGGGAGCGGAGTCGATCGAGGCCTACGCGGTCGGTGTCGCCCTGGTGATCGGCGGGCTCGGCCTGGTCGCGAAGACGTTCGTCCGCGGCGGGATGCAGCCGAGCGACGCTCCGTTCATCATGCAACATCGCGACCGGATCCTCGCGGTGGCGATCGGCGCGACCTGCGGCTTCGTCGTCGGGCTGACGTCGGTCGGAAGCGGCACCTTCTTCGGCCTGATCATGGTGCTCGTCTACCCGCTGACGGTCGCGAAGATCGTCGGCACCGACATCTTCCACGCGGCCGCCCTGCTCTGGGTGGCCGGTTTCGGGCACCTCGTCGCGGGCAACGTCGACCTCCACGCAATGGGGTGGCTGCTGACCGGCTCGGTCCCGGGCGTCCTCCTGACGAGCCACCTCACGCTGAAGGTCCCGGATCGCGCGCTTCGGCTCGGGCTCGCCTGCGTGCTGATGCTGAGCGGGCTCAAGCTGATCGACTTCCCGGGCGCAGACTGGGTGGTCGCCGCCGGCTTGATCGCGGCCGGTCTCGGCTTCGCCGCGTGGGGGCTGCACGTGCGCCTCGGCCGGCGGGCGCCGCATCCTGAAGCCGCTTCATAGGGGCCTTCCGAACCAGGTTCTGACTACACTCGGCGGGCCTTGGCGCGCCTC
This sequence comes from Gaiellaceae bacterium, assembly GCA_036506915.1. Taxonomy (GTDB): domain Bacteria; phylum Actinomycetota; class Thermoleophilia; order Gaiellales; family Gaiellaceae; genus AC-32. The sequence continues at coordinate 2,878 of DASXQY010000049.1, forward strand.
CTGCCGATGCTGCTCGTGCTCGCCTTGATCGGCTCGACCGCCGCCGCCTTCGCCGTCACCGAGGGGCTGAAGCTCGAGAAGAGCCCGATCACGCGGACGCAGGTCGACAAGGTGATCGCGCCTGTCTGCGACTGCGCGAACAATCGTCTCGCTATCGGGTTCACGCTGCGCAAGAGCGACCGGGTCTCCGTCGCCATCGTGAACGGCAACGGCGAGGTGATGCGGACGCTCGTTACGGGGAAGCGTGCGCGCCGGGGCACGCAGCAGTTCATCTGGGACGGGCGCGACCAGACTGGGCGAGTCGTCCCCGACGGCACCTACCGCCCACGCGTGCACCTCGCGCGGGAGCACCGGACGATCGTGCTGCCGAACCCGGTTCGGTCCGATGCGACGAAGCCGCTGATCAAGCTCGACTCAGTCGCGCCGCGCGTCTTCTCGCCCGACGGCGACTTCCAGCGCGAGTACGTGCGCCTCCGCTACCGGACGAGCGAGCGGGCCCGGGCGATCCTCTACGTGAACGGCGACCGGTGGGGGACGGTCCACGACTACGTTCGCGCGGGCAAGCTCGACTGGGGCGGCCGCGCCGTGCGCCGTCTGCCCGCGGGGCTCTACCGGGTGCGGCTGCGCGCGCAGGATCTCGCCGGCAACGTCGGGCCGCCGACCCGCGCCCTCACGGTGCGGATCCGCTACATCGAGGTCCGGCCGCACGTCGTGCGCGTGCGAGCCGGCGCGCGTTTCAGCGTCCGCATCGCCACCGACGCGGTGCGCTACACGTGGCACATCGGCTCGCGCGGGAAGAAGGCTCGCAAGCCGGTTCTCACCATCCGCGCGGGTGCGCCGGGACGCTACGAGCTTCGAGTCGCGGCGAACGGGCACGTGGCACGCGTGGTCGTGCTCGTGAGGCCTTCGTGACCGCCGAGCTCGCGCGGGCCGGAGGCGTGATCGGGGCCGCGGGGCTCGCGGTCGTGATCGCAGCCCCGTCCCGGATCCAGCGGCTCGCCGGGCTCGCCGCCTGGGCGCTCGGCTGCGGGTTCCTCGCGATCTACCTCGCGCCGAAGGGGCACTCGGCGCTGCTCGCGGCCGCAGCGGTGCTCGGCCTTGCGCTCGCGGCCGGGGTCGCCGCCCTGTTCAGCCGCTGGCCGTGGCTGCTCGCGCTCTCGGCGCTCGCCTGCGTGCCCGCCCGGATCCACGTCACCGTCGGCTCGACGGAGGCGAATCTGCTCGTGCCGCTCTACGGCGTCGTCGCGGCGGCGGCGTTCCTTCTCGCCTGGAGCTTCCTTCGCCGGCCCGAGAAGCGACGCCGAAGCGGTCCCGAGCTCGGGGTCGCGACCTGGCCGCTCGCGGCCTTCGTCGCGTGGAGCGGGCTCTCGCTCCTCTGGACCGACGACCTCCGCCAGGGCTCGATCGACCTGCTCTTCTTCTACCTGCCGTTCGGTCTGCTCGCCGTCGCGCTCGCGCGGCTTCCGTGGCGCCGGTTTTGGGTCCTCGCGCTACTGGTCGAGCTGGTCGCGATGGCCCTCGTCTTCGCTGTCGTAGGGATCTACCAGTACGAGACGCGCGACATCTTCTGGAACCCGAAGGTGCAGATCGGCAACGCGTATGCGCCGTTCTACCGGGTCAACTCCGTCTTCTGGGACCCGTCCGTCTACGGGCGTTTCCTCGTGGTGGCGATCCTCGCCTGTCTCGTCGTCGTCCTCTTCGGCCGCGACCGGCGTGTGCTCGCCGCGGCGACCGCGGCGATCGCCGCGAGCTGGGCGGGGTTGCTGTTCTCCTTCTCGCAGTCGAGCTTTGCCGCACTGATCGCGGGCGTCGTGCTGGCAGCGGTCTTCGCCTGGCGCCGCCGCGGCCTCGTGCTTGCGGGGGTGGCCGCGGTGGTGCTGGTCGTCGGGGCGCTCGCGGTGCCGAACGTCCGCCACGATCTCTTCGGTAACGGCAAGGGCCTGAACAGCGCGTCGGGCGGCCGCGGGACACTCGTCCGCGAGGGGATCAGGATCGCCGTGCATCACCCGGTCGCGGGCGTCGGGATCGGGGATTTCAAGCGCGCCTACGCCAACCTGAAGCACCTGAAGGGAAAGGAGCCGAAGGCCGCCGCCTCGCACAACACGCCGGTGACCGTCGCCGCCGAGACCGGCATCCCGGGCCTGCTCCTCTTCGGCTGGCTCCTCCTCGCGGGGCTCGTGCTGGCCTTCCGGCGCTTCGCCCGCGACCTCCCGGGGCTGGCGGGGCTCGTCTTCGGCCTCGTCTTCGCCGCGATCGCGGTCCACAGTCTCTTCTACAACGCGTTCATCGAGGACCCGACCGTCTGGGGCGTCCTCGGCCTCGCCGCCGTCGCCGCGCGCGAGTCGCTACCGCGCCGCGGTGACGAGCGCCCGCAGCCGGCGCAGCTCGACCGGCAGGTAGAACCCGAGCGGGAGCAGGATCAGCGGGTAGACGGCGCTCAGCGCGAGCGCCCCCGCGAGCGGGACGTGGAGCGCCTTCCCGAGCGCGGTTAGCCCGACCGCGGCACCGACGGCGATCGCAATTCGCCGCCACTGGTACGGCACCGGGAAGACCTGCTGCGCACGCACCGTCATTCCGAGGAACATGATCGTGTAGGCGACGAGGGTCGCGGTGGCGGCGCCCATCATCCCGTAGGGAGGGATCAGCGCGAAATTGAGGCCGACGTTCACCAACGCGGCGAACCCGGTCACGACCCAGTTGAACTGCGTGCGGCGCGCCCGGCCGATCCCGATCGACATCACGTTGAACGCGATGTACGCGGTGCCCCCGAAGACGAGCAGCGGCACGACCCTCGAGGCCGAGTAGAACGACGGCACCGTCAGCAAGCGCACGATCCAGGGCGCGAGCAGCGAGAGCGCGAGCGACATCCAGCACGAGATATAGAGGACGTAGGTCAGCACGAAGCCGTAGGTCCGCTTGGCCTCGTTGTCGTCCTTGATCGAGTACGCGAACGCGGGCCAGGCCGTCCGCAGGGCGATCATCAGGAGCAGGATCGCGGTCGAGACGCGAACGCCCACCGAGTAGAGCCCCACCTCGGCCGTGCCCTTGATCCGGACGAGGAAGAAGCGGTCGGCGAAGTCGATCGCCCAGAGCGCGAGCCCGGATGGGACGAGCGGCAGGCCGAAGTGCTGCATCTTCCGGAACAGCTCGCGGTCGAACTCGAGCCCGAGCTGGAAGCGGCGGTAGGCGAGGAGGACGAAGTAGACGGCGAGCGTGCCGGACGCATTGCCGACGAGGACGCCGGTCGCGCCCCTGTTCCAGACCGCGACGAGCAGGATCGTCGCGGTCACGGTGATGATCACGTTGGCGAGGGTCGCCGCGACGTAGGCGATCGAGCGCTCCTCGACCCGGAAGAGCGAGGTGAGCTGCTCGTAGTTCATCTGCGCCCAGAGGACGACGAAGGCCGCTCGGACGAGGCCTGCGCGCGAGCCGGTGGAGAAGAGCGCGTTGGAGATCGGCTCCGCCAGGAGGAACCCCACCACGAGCCCGGCGGTCGCAGCCGCCATCGTGTACCAGAAGCAGGTGCGGACGACCGTGGTGCGCCCGCGCTCGTCCTCGGCGTCGAAGTAGAACCGGAAGAAGGCCATCGAGATCCCGGCGCGCAGCACCGTGACGAGGACGATCGCCAGCGCGAGCAGTGTCTCGATCGCACCGAGGTCGCGGCGGGGGTCCGGCAGGTAGCGCGTGACGATCGGCAGCAGGAATACGCCGATCAGGCGGGCGACGACTGCGCCCAGCCCGTAGATGGCCGAGTGCTTGGCGAGCCGGCCGAGCTGGCGCGCGATCACGGGCTCAAGTTTGACCCAAGGCGCCGCTTGCGGCGCCGCCCTCAGGGCGCGCGGGCTTTGCCCGTGCGCCCGTCTGAAATGACCGGTCTACCGCTTGATGTCCGTCTTCGGGCCGCCGGTACACTCCGGCCGCGTGTCTCTGAGCGGAAAGCGGGTCTTCATGACGGGGGGCGCCGGCTTCATCGGCACCTCCCTCGCGCGGCGGCTCGTCGAGGACAACGAGATCGTAGTCCTCGACAACCTGCATCGCGATTCGCTCACGGGGACCGACCTCGCCGAGCACGCGAACCTGCGCTTCGTGCAGGGCGACGTCCTCGACCCGACGCTCGTCCGCGAGCTCGCCGCCGGGGCGACCCATGTCGTTCACATGGCCGCGATCGCCGGGGTCGACAAGGTGCTCGAGAGCCGTGTCCGGACGATGCGCGTGAACCTGATCGGCACCTACAACGTGCTCGAGGCCGCGCACGAGGCGGCCACCGTCGAGCGGCTGGTCGACTTCTCGACGAGCGAGGTCTTCGGCACCCACGCGTACAAGGTCGAGGAGACGCACGTCACGACGCAGGGCTCGGTGGGCGAGGCGCGCTGGACATACGCGGTCTCGAAGCTCGCGGGCGAGTACCTGTCGCACTCGTATTTCGACGAGTTCGGCCTGCCGGCATGTTCGGTGCGGCCTTTCAACGTCTACGGGCCCGGCCAGGTCGGGAGCGGCGCGATCCACCACTTCACCCTGCGCGCGCTCGCCGGCGAGGACCTCGTGATCCACGGTGACGGCTCGCAAATCCGGGCGTGGTGCTACGTGGACGACGTGGTCGAGGCGCTACTCGCGATCCTCGAGCGCGACGAGGCGGTAGGCCAGGTCTTCAACGTCGGCAACCCGCGCTCGGTGGTGACGGTGTTCGACCTGGCGGCCCGGATCCGGCGTCTGGCCGGCTCCGAGTCGGAGATCGTCTTCCGCCCGCTCCACTACACCGACGTCGAGATGCGGATCCCGAACGTGGACAAGGCGCGCAAGCTCCTCGGCTGGGAGCCGCGGGTCGACCTGGACGACGGGCTCGCGCGGACGATCGCCTGGTACCGCGAGCGGCAGCCCGTGCAGAGCCTGGCGCCCAGCGCGTGAGGTTCGTCCTGGTGGTCGCGGCGGCGCTGGCCGTCGTGGCCGTTCCCGGAGCGGCGGCGCGCCCGGCGGTTGCGCTCCGGCTGGTGAGCGCGGGGCCGGCGGTGATCAGCCCGAACGGAAACGGCGTCAACGACTCGGTTCGGCTGCGGGTGCGCGCACGGGCCGGATCGCTGCTCGGCCTGCGCGCCTACTTCTGGGGCGGCCGCCTCCACGGCTGGCGCCGCGTCCGCACCGGCGTCACCGTGCGCGCGCTTCGCGGTGAGACGACGATCCAGTGGGCCGCGACCGCACTGAGCGGGCACGCGCTTCGGGACGGCTCCTACCTAGTAACAGTCTGTTACAAGGATTCCGGGAGCGCGCTGCCGCCCTTGGTGCCGTTGAGGGAACAGCGACCGGGCCCTGCGGAGGCGAGCGTCGCCCGCCCGCCGTGGCGGCGCTCCGGCTGCCTGGCCCGGCCGAAGGTGATCCGGGTCGAGCGGCTCGCCGCGTACGTCGACTCGACCTCGAGCTACGAACCGGGGTCGCGGGTGCCGCTGACCGTCTCCGCCGACGAGGGCCGGGCGCAGGTCGTCCTCCAGCAGGACTGCTCCGGCGCGCGGATCCCGCTCGAATCGGAGACGACGCTGCCGCGCGGGCTCCCCTCGGGCCTCTACCACGTCGTCGCGAGCGACCCGGCCGGGGACGAGTTCCGCGCGCCCGTGGTCGTCCGCAACGGCCGCTTCCCGCTCGACCGGCCGCCGCCGCGGACGGCGTTGCTCGTCTGGCCGTACCTGACCTGGCGCGCCTACAACGCGTACGACGCCGATCTCGACGGCCGCCCGGACAGCTGGTACCAGTTCTGGCCCCAGCGGCGCGTGTCGCTCGTCGGCGCGCTCCTGCCGCGAGGGGTCGAGGACGACTACGAGACCGTGCGCCCGTTCTCCCGCTGGCTCTGCGCCCGGCGCGGCCTGCGCGTCCAGAGCGTGACCGACGTCGAGCTCGGGCGGCTCCCGCTCTCGACCTTGCGGCGGTACGCGGCGATCGTCTTCCCCGGGCACAGCGAGTACTACGAGCCGGCCACCTACGATCTCCTCACGCGGTACCGCAACGAGGGCGGCAACCTGGTCTTCCTCCAGGCGAACCCGTTCTACCGCCAGGTGCGGCTCGAACGCGACCGCAACGCGGTCGTGATGACCGACTACGACGCGCGGGAGGGACGCTCCGACTTCGCGCTCGCCGGGGTCGGCTACGACGGCTGCTGCTTCCCGCGGGCCCGCGCCGCGCCGTACGTGGCGGCCCTCGGCCGGGACTTCCGGCGGGTGCGCTGGCTCTTCCGCGGCACTGGGATCGGCCCCGGCGAGAGCTTCGGCTACGCGGGCTCCGAGAGCGACCGGATCGACCCGGAGCTGACCCCGAGCGACCATGTCGTCGCGGCCGAGGCGATCATCGCCGGCAAGCGCGGTGTGATCAACGCGGCGATGGTGTGGTCGCGCGCCGGTCGCGGGTCGTCGTTCGCCACCGGCAACTACAGCTTCCTGCGCATGCGCAGGCCGCTGACGTGGACGCTGCTCGACAACGTATGGCGCAAGCTCGTCGGCTAGCCGCGGCGATCGCGGTCCTGACCCTGGCCGGCTGCGGCGGCTCGTCCTCGCCGAAGCCACCGACTGGCGGGCCGACCCTTCGACTCGCGATCGCCGGCATCCCGAGGACGCTCGACCCGGCCAGGGTCGCCGACCTCCCGTCCCTGAACGTCGCCCACGAGCTCTACGCCGGCCTGACGCGCTTCTCCGGCCGCGGCGTCGTGCCGGACCTCGCCGAGTCGTGGGAGCCGAGCGAGAACGGGCTCGTCTGGACCTTCCACCTCCGCAAAGGGATCCGCTGGAGCGACGGCGAGCCGATCACCGCCGAGGACTTCCGCCGCTCCTGGCTGCGCGCGCTCGACCCTGCGATCCACTCCGCCTACGCACGCGCGGAGATGCTGAACGTCAGGGGCGCCCTCCGTTACCACGCCACTGGCTCCGGCGAGGTCGGCGTCGAAGCCGTCAACGACCGGACGCTCCGGGTGACCCTTGAGCACCCCGTGCCCTGGCTCGACCAGCAGGTTGCATACCCGGTCTTCTTCCCCGTCCGCACCGGTGCGTGGAGCGGTCCGTTCCGGCTCGCGTCACGCAGGGAGGGACGCTTCGTGCTGGAGCGGAACCGGGACTACTGGAACGCAGCGGCCGTCAAGCCGCGGCGCGTGATCCTGACCACGTCGACGAGCAACGTGGATGCAATCCTTCCGCGCGGTGTCGCCGCGCCAGGCTTCCCGTGGATCGGGACAGCGCGCGACATTCCACCCGGAGCGCGCGAGCTGCCGACCTTGGCGACCGGGCTGCTCTGGCTTGTGACCCGCGGAACGCCACTCGCCGAGCCGAGCCGAAGACAGTTCTTCGCGCACTCCGTCGTCACAGCCGCTCTAGACGCAAGCGCGGATTATCTTGTTCCCCGCGCGATTCCAGGTGCGCCAACGATAGATCCGGAGCCGTGGTACATCCGATCTGTCTCGAAGGCGGCCCGGCTGCACCTAACCATCGCGTATGCACGAGAGGACGCGCAGGCAGCGTTGCTGGCCCCGAGCATGCGTCGAGCTCTTCAGGTCTTCAACGGTCTGACCTTGACACTGAAACCGGTGCCGACGCTTCGTCAGCTGCTCAGCATTGCGGGCCCGCCGGCCCAACCGGGAATCGACGCCATCTTTCTCGGCTGGAGTGCCGAGTTCTTCGACGCTTACAACATCCTCGACCTTTTCCCCTGCGCGAGCGCGCTCAACGTCGCTCGGTGGTGCGACCGCTCGTACGACCGGCTGATGCATCGGGCGGTTCGGACACTCGACGACCGCGAGCGCTGGCGGCTGGAGAGCGAGCTCGTGAGCAAGCTCAAGGATGCTGCGCCGGTCGTCCCGCTCTACTCGGCGGTCGAGCACGTCTTCCTGAAGCCCGGCGTGCGCGGGTTTCGCTGGTCGCCGATCGGGTTCTACGAGCTCGCCGGCATGACGCGCTCGTAGATCTCGAGCACCCGCCGGGCCACCTCGGTGTGCGCGTGCACCCGCTCGACGTACTCACGGCTGCGCCGGCCGCGCTCCGGCAGTGACTCGCGTTCTTCGAGCAGGCGCGCGAGCACGCCCTCGAGGCTTCCCTCGTCTGCCCGGATCAGCGGCAGCTCGAGCCCGAACGCCTCCTTCGTCTCAGCGGCCGCCTCCTCATCGAGGTGGACGACCACCGGCTTGGCGAGCGCCATCGACTCGATCGCGAACATCCCATACCAGCCGACGCGAAGCTGGTCGACGATCACGTCGGCCTCGACGTAGCGCCGCCGTGCCTCCCGGTGCGGGACGCCCTCGATCAGGTCGAGCTCGATCGTCGCCCCGCGGGCGCGCAGGCCATCGACGGCCGCGATCACCGCGTCGGTTCCCTTGACGGCCCGCTTGCTCGGCGCGTGGGCCACGCGAAGCACCTCGCCCGGTTCCTTCGGTTCGGGCTCCCAGTCGCGCAGGACGATCGCGGGCGGGACGACGTCGTGCTCCGGCCAGGGCCCGCGCGGGGAGAGCCGCCGGGTCAGGTAGCTCCCGACGACGACCGCGTCGGCCGAGCGCAGGTAGCCGACCTCTTCCGCCTGCCGCCCGCGCAGGTCCGAGCCCCACGACTGGAACACCACCCCCTTGCGAAAGGCCTTCAGGGCGGGCAGGGTCAGGCTCGCGGGCGCCAGGGTCATCCCCGCGTGGAAGTGGAAGACGTCGAAGCGCCGCAGCGCCCAGGCGAGCGCGGCGAGCTGCTTCGGAAGGTTGAACGGAATACTCGAGCGCCGGCTCGTGTCGCGCAGGTGGAGGTTGCGATCGAAGCCGCGCTCGAACGGGCGCTCGTTGAAGACGAGCAGCGTGCTCTCGACCCCGAGATCGCGCAGCCCCTGGGAGATCGCGCCCGGCCCGCCCGCGATGTTTACCGGAGAATGGAGAACCCTCACACGAGCGCGCGCTCGACCGCGATCTCGACGTCCAGCGCGGCGAGCGCCCGGTCGGTCAAGGCGTCGAGCTCCGGCTCGTCCGGCGCGGTCAGAAGCAGGTAGCCGAGCCGTTCGGCCCCCGAGACGAGCGGCGGCAGCACCATCCCTTCGCGCCAGTAGAAGCCCCCCTCGTGGACCCCGTCGAGCGCCAGCGCGGGGGCGGCGTCGAGCCGGACGATCCGTCCCGGCGCGGCGACGACGAAGCGCACCTGCCCGCAGGGCGCGACCGGCCGCCCCCGCTCGAGAGCCTCCCGCGTCAGCTCGCCGAGCGCCCAGAGCACGTTCGCGCGCACGGCGTCGAAGCCGGTGACGAGCTTCGCCAGCTCGGCGTCCTTGCCCCCGCCGAGCCGCGCGCCCACCTCGATCGTCCAGGGAATGCCGTCCTCGAGCCGCACTTGGACGTAGGAAGGCCCCGTCTCGAGCCCGACCGCCCGGCTCGTCGCGTGCGCGAGCTCGAACAGCTCCGTCTCCCGGTCGCCCAGTCCCGAGGGGTAGCGGTGTGCGATGCAGACCCCGAGCGGTGGCGGCGGGTGCAGCAGGCGCTGCGTGACGCTCATCGGGAAGTACTCGCCGTCCAGCAGGAAGCCGTTGACGGTGTACTCGTCGCCCTCGACGTACTGCTCGAGCACCACCGCTTCCGCCTTCGAGGCCGCGAAGGCCCGCTCGACCGCGGCGGGGAGCTCGCCTTCGGCTCGCACCTCGGTGACGCCGCGCTGCGCGGAGCCGTCGACGGGCTTGACCACGAGCGGCGGGCCGAGCTCGGCGAAGGCGGCCCCGGCCTCGTCCGGTGTGGTCGCCTCGCGCCCGCGCGGACAGCGGACGCCGGCCGCCTCGAAGGCGCGGCGCATCTTCCTCTTGTCCGCGACCGTTTCTGCCGTCTCGACCGGCAGGCCCGGCAGCGCGAGCCGCGCCGCCAGTCGGGCGGTGGGCAGGACCGCCTGATCGGAGCCCATCGTCGCCACCGCGTCCGGCTCGATCTCCTGCGCCTCGAGGTCGGCGAGCACGCCGTCGACGTCGGCGAAGCTGCGGACGATCCGGAAGTCGGCCTCGGCGAGCAACGGCGCCGACTCGGAGCCGTCCACCACGCAGATCTCGTGACCGAGCGCGCGGGCCTGCTCGAGCAGGCCGAGCTGCGAACGCGAGCCGCCGGCGAGGACGAACGCCATCAGGCGGGAGCCGCGGCGCGCAGGGAGTCGAGCGTCCGGCGGAGCCCTTCCTCGAGCCCGACCTCGGGCTGCCACCCGAGCGCGCGCAACCGCTCGACGGACACCCGCGGCGCGACGCGTCCCGGCGGTTGCTCGAGCTCCTCGACGAGCTCGCGCGGGGCGCCGGCGACGTCGCACGCGAGCCGAGCCGTCTCGACCAGCGGAACGGGCTCGACATCGCTCCCGACGTTGAACAGGCCCTCGACGTCGAGGGTGAGCCGGATGCCTCGCACGATGTCGCCGATCCAGCACCAGGCTCGGGCCTCGCCGCGGAAGGCCGGGATCGGCTCCCGCCGCTCAGCCTGGCCCAGCATCGTCGGGAGCGCGCCCTTGCCGCTGCCCTGCTCGACGCCCGGGCCGTAGGGGTTCGCGAGCCGTAGGACGAGCAGGCCCTCCGGTGCGTAGAGGCGGGCCGACTGCTCGCCCCACCACTTCGTCAGCGCATAGAGCGACTCCGGCGCGGGCTCGGCCTCCTCGTCGACCACGTCCGGGCGGGCCCCGTAGACGTCAGCCGTCGAGACGTACGCGAGGCGGGCGCCGTGCGCCGAGGCGCCGCGCGCGACGAAGGCGGTCGCGAGCACGTTCGAGCGCAGCGCAAGGAGCGGCTCCTCGTCGCAACGGGCGACCCCGATCCGGGCCGCGGAGTGCACCACGACGTCGGGCCGGGCCTCCGCCACCGCCGCGTCGGCGACACCCTCCTCGGAGAGGTCGCCGTCGCGCCGCCCGTGCTCGTGGACCTCGTAAGCTCGATCCCCGTGACGAAGCTCGTCCACGAGCGCGCGGCCGACGAACCCGGAGGCTCCCGTGACGAGCACCTTCATGGGCGCCGAGTCTACTGGCGGGCTTGCGCGCTTCTCGCGGCGGTACTGCTGCTCGGCGGCTGCGACGACGGGAACGGCCCCGCCCCGACTCCGACCGTGCCGAAGCTGTCTCCCCGCGCCCTCGACGCGCAGCAGCAGCGGCTCGTCGCCGACTACCAGCCGGTCAGCTTCGCCCTCACCGCGTACGAGATCGCCTTCCGGGACGCGCAGGCGGGGCGCCTGACTCGAGTGGAGCTCGTCTCCCGCGCGCGCCGCTTCCGCGCCGTCGTCAAGAGCTCGTTGAGGAGCGTCCGCCGGGACCCCGCCACCGGCGCTACCTCGGACGCGAAGGCGTTGCTCGTGCGGGCGCTTGTGTCACGTGCGCGAGCGCTCGATTCCCTCATCGCCGGAGCTCCGGGGTACACGAAGCGATGGAACGAGTCCGTCGTGCTCGCCCGCCGCGGGCTGACGAAGCTCCAGGACATTCGCGACGAGGCGCGCCTGATCCCGCTCCCGGAGGACAGCGTCAGTTAGCGCTTGACATGGTTGTGAGTGAGTGCTAACTTACCGCCCGTGAACGCAGCGACAACCACTAGGAAGACGGCCGACGAGCGGCGCGAGGAGATCATCGCGGCGGCGTTCGGCGAGTTCGCCGAGCATGGCCTCCGCGGCACCTCGACGGACACGATCGCCCGCAAGGCCGGTGTCTCGCAGCCGTACCTCTTCCGCCTCTTCGGCACGAAGAAGGAGCTATACCTCGAGGTCGTCCGCCGCAACTTTCGGCAAACCCTCGGGCTCTTTCAAGACGCCTCCGCCGGCAAGACCGGAGACGAGGCGCTCGACGCGATGGGGCAGGCGTACCTGGATCTGCTCAAGGATCGCACCCGCTTGCGCGCGCAGATGCGAGCGTATGCCGACTGCGACGACGACGAGGTTCGGGAGGTCGTCCGCAAGGGCTACGGCGACCTGGTCGACTTCGTCGAGCGTGTCTCGGGTGCGGACGCGGAGACGATCCGCGACTTCTTCGCCTTCGGAATGCTGCTCAACGTCACTGCGTCGATGGACCTGCTGGATCACCCGGTCCCCTGGGCCGAGCGGTTGCTGGCCGCGTGCTTGAACCCTGACCGATGACCGCCGCTCTTTTTTTCAAATCCAGGTAAGTGAGTGATAACTAGCAAGAAGGAGGAGAGGAAGGTGACCACCCGCACCAAGACGATCTGGACGTTCGCGATCACCTCGGTCGCGCTGTTCATGACCACGCTCGACAACCTCGTCGTCACGACCGCGCTGCCGGTGATCCGCAAGGACCTGGACGCCAGCCTGGGCGGGCTCGAGTGGACGGTCAACGCGTACACCCTGACCTTTGCAGTGCTGCTGATCACCGGCGCCGCGCTCGGCGACCGCTTCGGGCGGCGCCGGCTCTTCGTGATCGGCCTCGCGATCTTCACCGCCGCCTCCGCGGCCGCGGCGCTCGCGCCGAACATCGAGTTCCTGATCGCCGCCCGCGCGGTGCAAGGCCTCGGCGGCGCGATTGTCACCCCGCTCACGCTGACGATCCTGAGCGCGGCCGTGCCGGCGAACCGGCGCGGGCTCGTCCTCGGGGCCTGGGGCGGGATCAGCGGCCTCGCGGTCGCCATCGGCCCGCTCGTCGGCGGCGCGGTCGTCGAGGGGATCTCCTGGCAGTGGATCTTCTGGCTCAACGTCCCGATCGGGCTCGTCCTGATCCCGCTCGCGGCGCTGCGCCTGTCCGAGACCCGGGGCCCGAACGACGCGCTCGACCTGCCCGGCCTTGGCCTGGCGAGCGCCGGCCTGTTCGGGATCGTCTGGGGCCTCGTCCGCGGGAACCAGGTCGGCTGGGGGAGCCCGGAGATCGTCGGAATGGTGACCGCGGGGGCGCTCCTGCTCGGGCTGTTCTTGGGCTGGGAGGCCCGCGCGCCGGCCCCGATGCTGCCGCTGCGCTTCTTCCGCAACCGGACGTTCGCGGCCGCGAACGCAGCCTCGTTGCTCATGTTCTTCGGGATGTTCGGCTCGATCTTCCTGCTCGCGCAGTTCTTCCAGACTGTGCAGGGCTATTCGCCGCTGGACGCCGGGCTCCGGATCCTGCCGTGGACGGCGATGCCGATCATCGTCGCGCCGATCGCCGGTGCCCTCTCCGACCGGATCGGCGGACGGCCGCTGATGGCGGTCGGGCTCGGGCTCCAGGCGGCCGGCCTCGCGTGGATCGCGGCGGTCTCGACGCCGACGGTGCCGTATGCCGACCTGGTCGGGCCGTTCATCCTCTCCGGAGTCGGGATGGCGATGTACTTCGCGCCGGTCGCGAACGTCGTCCTCTCCTCCGTGCGGCCGGAGGAGGAGGGCCAGGCCTCCGGCGCCAACAACGCCATCCGGGAGCTCGGCGGGGTCTTCGGAGTCGCCGTGCTGGCCTCGATCTTCGCCCATTACGGCGGCTACGGCTCCGGGGCGAGCTACGTCGACGGCCTGACGCCGGCGATCTACGTCGGCGCCGCGATCGTCGCGATCGGCGCTCTGGCGGCCCTGGCGATCAAGCGCCCGCGCCGAGTAGCGAAGGAGGAGCAGTACGAGCCGGTTCTGGAGGCTGCCTAACTAGGTGGGGTCACTCATAAGGCGTTCGCTTGCGACGCCGACCAAAGAGGCCGTGCCGGCTTTGCCGGTACGCCGTCTGCTACGCCCTGCGGAGCAGGGCGTAGCCTTCTCTAAGGAACGGCGTCCGGTCGACGAGGGCCCGGATCTCCTCGGCGAGGTACGCGCCCTCTTCGGTCACCACGCTGTCGATCAGCTCCGGCGGGGTCAGCTCCACCGTCCCCGGGGGGATCGGAGCCTCCTCGGCCGTGATCGGCGCGAGCTTGATCACCTCGCAGGCGACGACCGCCGGCACGCCCTCGTCCGCGGCGGCCTCGGCCAGGGCGCGGGTTCCTTCCTTGTTGCAGAGGGTGCCGCAGCGAAAGACCGTGTCTGCGCCGACGAGCAGCAGCGAAGCCCATTCGAGCTCGCGCGGCGCCTTGCCGTCCTCGACCAGCTCCACCTCGAGCCCGGCCTCGCGCAGCTCGTCCGCGAACGCTCTGCCCTCCTCCTGCGGCGAGGAGACCGTGCAGATCACCCGCTCCGGTGGCGTCAGGAGGAGCGCTTCGCGCACCGTCGCCGACGCCGAGTGGGTCAGGACGACCGCGTCGCTCAACCGCTCTCGCAGCTGGATCGCGATCGCCGCGCCGGCGCGCCGGCGTCCGTCGACGAGGCTCTCCGCCTCCTCGCGCACGAGCTGGCGCAACTGCTCGGCCTCGAGCTGCGCATGGCGGTTGGCCGCGGCGAGCAGCCGTCCAACGGCGCCCGCCACCGCTCCAACTCCGGGTCTCGTGTCGGCAAGCTCGCGGCCCGCCACGATCAGCCGTTCCAGCAGCTCCTCGCCGGTCGCGGCCTGCTGCTCTGCCACGTCCACGAGGGCCTCCACGGCGCGCCTCGCCATCCAGCTTGCGCCGTGGCGGCGGTCGCTTCGAAGCTCCGCGACCCGCTCCCCGAGGATCGTGGTCACGGTCCAATTGTACGGCCTCCGTTCGAGTTCGCCCAAAACCGCCCCAGGGTGCCGTCGCATGCAGACGCGACAATGGACACCGTTGGGGTGGAAACCGGCCGGGGGTCGGAGGCTGCTCGTCCTGGGCGCAGGAGCGGGGCAGCTCGGCCTGCTCGCGGCGGCGCGAGAACGTTGCCTCTTCGTGACCGCCGTCGATCGCGATCCGGGCGCACCGGGATTCCGCTACACAGACCGCCGCGCGATCGTGTCGCTGGACGACGAGCCCGCGCTCGAGCGGCTGGCAGAGGCCGGGCGCGTCCACGGTGTGATCGCGCCGGGGATCGACTGGCCGGTCGGCGCAGCGGCGCGGATCGCTGCGCGCTTCGGCCTGCCGCATCCGATCTCGCCGGCCGCCGCGGTGCTCTCCAGCTCGCGGCTCCGCCAGCGGGAGCGCCTCGCCAAGGCCGGCGTCCCGCAGACGCGCTGGAAGGTGGTCACCGGGCCGGACGACGAGCTCGGCTTCCCGTGCATCGTGAAGGCGCCCGACCGGCAGGCCCCGCGCGGGCTCTCGCTCGTTCGGTCGCGCGAAGAGCTTGGGCCCGCGGTGAGGGAGGCGCTGCGGGCATCGCGCAACGGCGTCTGCCTCGTGGAGGAGCTGGTCGAGGGGCCGGAGGTGCGGGTGACGGCGTTCTCGCGAGGCGGTGTCTTCCGCCCGCTGACCGTTACCGACCGGTTGGCGGACGGCTTCAGCTGGCCGAGCGGCCGCACCGACCGGGCGATCGCCCTCGCCGAGCGGGCGGCCGAGGCGCTCGGGATCGAGGAGGGGCCGACGTCGACCCGGCTCCTGATCGAACCGGGCGGGCGGGCGCTCGTCACCGGGCTTGCGGCCCGGCTCGGCGGCGCGCACGACGCCGAGCTCTGCCGAGCGGCGATCGGGGTCGACCTGAACGGCCTCGCCCTCTCGGCGGCGCTCGGAGAGGAGATCGATTCCGCCCGGCTCGAACTGCACCCGCGCGCGGGCGGCGCCTGCGTTCGGTTCCTGCCCCTGCCACGGCGGGAGCCGGCCGCGGCCGAAGGGATTGCGGAGGCGGAGCGCGTCGAGGGCGTCGAGTGGGTCTGGGTCTACCGCGGCTCCGACCGGGGCGGCGCCGTCCTCGCGACCGGCTCGAGCGCCGTCCAGGCCCGGGACCGGGCGGCCCGAGCGGCCGAGTGCATACGCTTCGGCCCGGTCGATGCCGAAGCTGTCGCGTAGATGAACAGACGCCTAGTCCGGCTCGTGGCGACGCTTGTCGTCACCGGCCTCTGCACGGCGTACCTGGTCTGGAAGATCGACCTCTCGCGGACGCTGCACATCCTCGGGCACGCGAACCTCTGGTACTTCCTCGGCGCGGTTGCGATCATGGTCGGTTCGGTCTGGCCGATGGCCTGGCGCTGGCAGCAGCTCCTGAACGCGCGCGGGATCCGCGACCGGCTCTCGTGGCTCGTCCGCGCCTACTTCGTCGCCTACACGGCGGGCCAGATCCTGCCGACCGCCGTCGGCGGCGACGCGGTGCGGATCTACGAGACCGCCCGGCGGCACGAGGGGCACGGCGGGCAGGTCGCCGGCTCGGTCCTGCTCGAGCGCGCTCTGGGCGGCGCCGCCACCCTCGCCCTGGCCGGCGTCGGTTTCGTGCTCGCGGTCGGCCATTACGACGTCGGCGCCTACCTGTGGATCGAGGGCGCCTTCGTGCTCGCGACGGTTGTGCTCGCGGTCGCGCTCTTCTCGCGTCGCGTCAGGCCGCTCCTGCGCCGGACGCAGCCCCTCCTGCGCCGGGTCTTGCTGGAGCGGCCGATCCGGGCCGCATATGAGGGGATCCATTCCTACCGCGAGCACCCGGGCCTGCTCGCGGGTGTCTTCTCCCTCACGCTCGTCGTGCAGGCGGTGCGCGTGCTGGCGATCTGGCTCGCGGGCAAGTCGGTCGGAGTCGACCTCTCCCCGCGCCCGTACTACGTGATGGGCCCGCTGCTCTTCCTCGTCCTGCTCGTGCCGTTCTCGGTGAACGGGATCGCCGTCCGGGAGTCGTTCTTCGTCAGCTTCCTCGGCAACCTCGGTGTGGACGCGGACAAGGCCTTCGCAACCGGCTTTCTC
This sequence comes from Gaiellaceae bacterium, assembly GCA_036506915.1. Lineage (GTDB taxonomy): Bacteria > Actinomycetota > Thermoleophilia > Gaiellales > Gaiellaceae > AC-32. The sequence goes on from DASXQY010000049.1 coordinate 19,462, forward strand.
TTCTTCGTGGTCACGCTCTGTCTCTCCCTGCCCGGCGCCCTGCTGCTCGCCTGGCAGAGCCTGCGCGGGTTCTTCGCCCGGCCCTCGCCGGATCATGGCTAGCGTCTCCGTCGTCGTCGTCACGTTCAACGCGCTGCCGTGGATCGAGCGCTGCCTCGAGAGCGTCGGCAGGCATGAGCGGATCGTCGTCGACCACGGCTCGACCGACGGCACCCTCGAGTTGGTGCGCGAGCGCTTCCCGGACGTGCGCCTGATCGAGCAGGAGAACAGGGGCCTCGGCGCGGGCTCTAACGCCGGGATGCGGGTGGCCTCGGGGGACTACTTTCTCCTTCTGAACTCGGACGCGTGGGCCGTCGGCGACGCGGTCGAGCGGCTGGTCGAGTTCGCCGAGGCGCACCCGGAGGCGGCGGTCGTCGGCCCCCGCCTCTCGAACCCGGACGGCTCGCTCCAGCGTTCGGTCCGGGGCTTCCCGACGCTCTGGCGGCTGGCGACCGAGTACCTGTTTCTGCGCAAGCTCGCCCCGCGCTCGAGCGCGCTGAACGCGTTCTACGGCGCGGGCTTCGCGCACGACAGGGTGCTCGAGGCCGAGTTCCTGATGGGCGCCTGCCTGCTCGTCCGGCGTGAGGCCGCCGATACCGTAGGCCTCTTCGACGAGGACTTCTTCATGTTCAGCGAGGAGACCGACTGGTGCTACCGCTTCCGGCAGGCGGGCTGGAAGGTGCTCTTCTATCCCGGCGCCGAGTTCGTGCACGTGGGCGGAGCGACCACCCGCCAGAACTGGGGGCCGATGTTCCGCGAGCAGGTGCGCGGGCACCTTCGGTTCCTCGCCAAGCACCGCGGCGGGCCGGAGGCCGAGCGCGCGCGGAAGTTGCTGCTCGTCGCGCTACGGCTGCGCGGGGTCGCCTTCCCCGGCGAGCGCGGCCGCACCTACGCCGAGGCAGCGCGCTGGCTCGCCCGGACGTCTCTCCCGGAGCTACTGGAGGGTCGAGCGTGAACCGACTTAGTAACAGACTGTTACTAGGAGATTCCGCCCGACCTGCCGCTGCGGTTGTCGTCGACGTAGGCTGGGTGAACGGCCTCGCCGCGGTGCGCTCGCTCGGGCGGGCCGGAATCCCGGTGCTCGCTCTCGACCACCGTCGCAGCGCGCTCGGGTTTCGCTCCCGCTACGCCAAGGCGGTGCTCTGCCCTGACCCGCAGGACGAGGACGCGTTCGTTTCCTTCCTCGCCGAGCTCGGGGCTGAGCTCGGGCGGCCGGCGCCGCTCTTCCCGACGCACGATGAGCCGCTGAACGCGATCGCGCGCGGGGCGGACCGGCTCGGCGATTGGTTCCGCTTCCCGTTTCCGCCCTGGGATGTGCTCTCGCGCGTGCAGAGCAAGCGCGCGCAGCTCGAGGCGGCCGCGGAGGCGGGCGTCTCGGTCCCGCGGACGCTCCATCCCCGCTCGCTCGAGGAGGCGCGGCAGGCCGCCGGCGAGCTCGGCTACCCCGTGCTCGTGAAGCCGTCGGCGACGGAGGGGTTCAGGCGCCGCTTCGGCCGGCCATTCCGCTGCGAGAACGAGCGCGAGCTCGAGGAGGCCCACGCCCAAGCCGAGCCGTACGGGCCGATGGTGCAGGAGGTCGTCCCGGGCGGTGACGAGGAGCTCTACACGCTCGGCAGCTACCTCGCCGACGACGGCGAAGCGCTCGGGCTCTTCTGCGGGCGCAAGCTGCGGCAGACGCCGCCCGGCGTCGGCACCTGCCGCGTGGGCGAGCCTGTCTGGGTCGAGGACGTCGTCCAGCAGGGGCTGGCGCTCCTGCGCGCGCTGAGCTTCCACGGCATCTCGCAGGTCGAGTTCAAGCGCGACCGGCGCGACGGGGGGCTCAAGCTGATGGAGGTCAACCCGCGTCTCTGGCAATGGCACAGCCTCGCCGCGGCGTGCGGGGTGGACGTCCCGCTCATCGCGTACCGGGACCTCGTCGGCGAGCGGCCCGCACCGGCCTCGATGAACGGGCGCCGTCGGCGCTGGGCGATCACGTTCCTGCGTGGCGAGAGCCCCGCGCTCCAGCGGCCGCCGTACGTCGATGCGGTCTTCGCCGCCGACGACCCGAAGCCGGCGCTCGTCCAGGCGGTTCGCCTGCTCCGGCGATGAACTCGGTGCTCGAAGGCGTTCGGGCCTCCGGTCTCGGCGTGCGTCTCGCCCCACGCTCGCGCTCGCTCTGGTGGTTGGCCGCGCCGGCTTTCCTCGGGCTCTCGCGGCTCGTCCCGGCCGAGGGCGCCGGGCTCGCGTTCCGGCTCGCTGCGGCGACGGCGTGCCTGCTCCTCCCGGGCGCGCTCGTGGCTCGGGCACTCCGGCTCGACGGGCTCGCGCCCGCGCTCGCCTGGAGCATGGCCGCGCTCTTCGGCGCGATGGCGCTCATGTTCGCCGTCCACGGGTCGCTCTGGCTGGCGCTCGCCGTGTTCGGTGCGGTCGGGCTGGCGGCGGCGCCGTTCGCGCTACGGCGGGCGTCGCTCCGATTCTCTCCCTGGAGCCTGGGCGTGCTCGCGCTCGGCGCGGCGATCGGCGTGGCGCTCTGGTGGATCGCCGGCTACGACAACGACGCCTTCTTCCACCTCGCGCGCGTGCGCAAGCTGCTCGCCTTCGACTCGCTCTCGGTGCGGAGCGTGGACGAGTTCCGCGACGGAGGCCTCCACCCCGGGTACGCCTTTCCGCTCTGGCACGGCGCGCTGGCGCTGATCTCGAGGCTGGCCGGCGTCGATCCGGCGCCCGTGGTCGTGCACGAGCCGAGCGTGCTGCTGCCGCTCTCGTGCCTGGTGAGCTTCGAAGCCGGCGCGGTGCTCTTCCGCTCCCGCTGGGCCGGCCTGGCCGCGCTGCTCGCGCAGCTCGCGCTGGTCGGTTTCGCTCCCGGTCACGGCGGCTCCTTCGACTCGTTGGCGCTCCCGACGACGGCGAGCCGGATGCTGCTCGTGCCGGCGCTCCTGGCGCTCGTCTTCGCGTACGTGCGCGAGCCGTCCTTGCCGCTGCTCGGCTCCGTGACTGCTGCCTCGCTCGTGATGACGCTCGTCCACCCGACGCATGCCGCGCTCGTCGCGACCGGGCTGGTCGGCTTCTTCGTCGCCCGGATGCTCCTCTCCGGGCGGGACGTCTCGCGGATCGGCATTGCTCTCGTCGCCACGCTCGTCCCCGCCGGAGCGGTGGTCCTCTGGCTGCGCCCGCTGCTCGACGAGACGGTCTCACACAACCCGGGCCCCGCCGAGCTGCGGCGCGCGTTCGCCGGCTACGGGAACGAGCTGGACGTCTTCGGGCTCCACAGGTACCGCCTGGCGCCGGAGCTCTACGGCCGCGCGGGTGCCGTCGCGGTCGCCGTGCTCGTGCTCCTGCCGCTGGCCGTGCTCGCGCGGCGCCGCCTCTGGGCCGCGTTCGTGCTCGGCGGGATGCTGACCACGTTCGCGCTAGGCCTGCTCACGTTCGTCTTCCCGCACTTCGCGGACGCCGTCTCGATCTCACAGGCGCGGCGGATCATCGGCTTCGCGCCGCGCGCCTTCGCACTCGCCGGGGCTGCCCTGGTACTCACGGGGCTGCTCCGGCAGCTCGTCCTACCGGTCGCGCTCGGGACGGGGATCCTCCTCCAACAGCTCTATCCGGGGGACTTCGGCGGGCCCTACCGCCCGGAGCACGGCGGGCCGGCGGCGCTGACCTGGTTTGGCTTCGCCGCGGCGGGAGCCGCGCTCCTCGTCGGCACCCTGGCGCGGAAGCGCCTGCCGCACGTCGAGCGCGACGGACCCCTGGCCGCGACGGCCGTCGCGCTCTTCTTGCTTCCGGTCGCGATTCACGGCTTCTCGCACTGGTCCGCCCCCGGCACGGTCAGGCCGGGCTTGCCGTCCGGGCTCGTCGACTCCCTGCGGGCGGAGCTGCCGGCCGGCGCGGTCGTCTTCTCAGACCCGCAGACGGCCTACGAGCTGGGCTCCTTCGTCCCCGTCTACGTGAACGCGGACCCCCAGACGCACGTCGCCGACACCCGCGCGAACCATCCGGCGAGTCGCGTGCGCGACGCGAACAACTTCTTCCACGACGGCGGCCCGCTGTCGGTGCCGCGCAAGTACGGCGCCGGCTGGATCCTCGTCGACCGCACCCGCGTTCGGCACAAGCGCTTCTCGCTGCCGCAGGTGTACGCGGATGGGCGCTACGTTCTCTACCGCATCTCGTGAAGGTTCTGATCGTCACCAGGTACTTCCCGCCCTCCGGCGGAGGCGGTGTCCAGCGCCCGCTCAAGCTGGCGACCCACCTGCCCTCGCTCGGGATCGAGACGCACGTGCTCGCCCCGGACGACCCGAAGTGGATCACGCGGGACGACGACCTCCGGCCCCCGAGCCAGGCGTTCGTCCACCGCGCGCGCTACATCGGTCCCGGCGCCCGCATGCCCTCGGATGAGCTGCACGGCCGCAGCGGCCTCGACCTGGCCCTGCGGAAGGCGGGCCTGTTCTCGCGGCGCCTGCTCGTCCCGGACGCGCACGTGACCTGGTCGCTGACCGCGGTCCCGGCAGCCCTGCGGATCGTCCGGGACGAGGGGATCGACGTCGTCCTGACGACTTCGCCGCCGGGCTCGATCCACCTGATCGGCGCCGCCGTGAAGGCGCGGAGGGGGACCCGCTGGGTGGCCGACCTCCGGGACCCGCTGGTCGCCGACCCGGACCGTGCCGCCGCCGGCCTGCCCGGGCGCCTGAAGGAGCGCGCGCAGCTCCCGCTCGTGCGGCTCGTGGCCCGTTCCGCCGACGCGATCGTCGCGGTCGCCGACCACATCGCGGAGGAGGTGCGCTCGTTCTCGCCGGCAGGGCGGGTGGTCGTGATCCCGAACGGCTGCGACTTCGACGACTTCGCCGGGCTCGAGTACCGCCGGGCCGACCGCTTCCGGATCACGTACACCGGAAGCTTTTTTGCGCAGCGCGACCCCCGTCCGTTCCTGAAGGCGATCGCGGAGTCCGACCTGGATGTCGTCGCGCGCTTCGTCGGGCGGTTGCGGCCCGCCGACCGGGAGTGGGCCGAGGGCCTCGGCCTCGGCGACCGGCTGGAGCTGGTTCCGTACGTCCCGCGCCGCCGCGCGCTCGAGCTCCAGCGGGACTCGGACGCGCTCCTGCTTCTGGTCGCCGACGCGGGCGGACGCGGGCGGGGAGCCCCCTCCGGGAAGATCTTCGACTACCTCGCCGCCGGCCGGCCGATCCTCGCCGCCGTTCCGCCCGACGGCGCTGCGGCGGAGCTGATCCGTGAGACGAACGCCGGCCTGGTCGTCCCTCCCGACGACGTCGGCGGCCTGCGCGAGGCGATCGCCGACCTGCACGGGCGGTGGCGCTCGGGCGAGCTCGACGGGCAGTTCGCGCTCTCGCCCGAGCTGCGCGACCGGCTCTCGCGTCGCAAGCGGGCCGAAGAGCTGGCCGATCTGCTCTGGAGCCTCGAGTGACGCGCGGATCTAGCCTGACGTCGTTCTTCTTCCTCTTCGCGCTCTTCTGCGCGACCTTCGAGAACATCGCCTGGGGAGGAGCGTCGACGTCGACCCTCTACCTCGCCGACATCCCGGCGGGGCTGTTCGTGATCGCCCTCGCGGTCGAGTGGTTCCGGAGCGGCGAGCGGTGGATTCCGAGTGCGGCCGCCGTCCTTCTAGTCTTCCTCGCCGCGTTTCTGCTCGTCGACCTGATCGGCTTCTTCAATATGGAGACGAAGCAGGCGCTCGACCAGTTCGGCAAGGGGATCGCGAAGTGGCTGATCCACTTCCTCTTCGTTGTCGCCGGCGTGGTCTACCTCGCTCGGCGCTCGCGGCGCTACTTCTGGCGTGCGTTCGGCTGGTTCACGGCGGGCGCGACGGTGAACGCGGTGTACGGAATCCTCCAGCTGCTCGCGGCCGAGGCCGGCCACAACCTCGACGCGCTCGTGATCGAGCCGATCACCGGAGTGCCGAGCCACATCAACATCTACGGCGGGGTCGGCGGCCATCTCGTCTACCGGACGAAGGGGCTGACGCGCGATCCGAACCACCTCGCGATCATGCTGCTCGTACCGCTGCTCGTCCTGATCCCGCTCTACCTGAGGATGGAACGTGGACATCGCTACCGCCGGTGGCTGGCCGTGCTGATTCCGTTCCTGCTCGTCGTCGAGGCCGCGACGCTCTCGCGCAGCGGCGCGCTGGGGCTCTTCTGCGGGCTGGTCGTGCTCGTGCTCGTGTACGGCCGGCAGCTCGTCTCGCGGGCGCTGATCGCTCCGCTGGCCGTGTTCGCGCTGCCGGTGGCCTACGTCGTCTGGGAGCGGCGGCACTTCTTCGACGTCGTGCTGCGCTCGCGCCTGTCGCACGGGCACCGTTCGACCGGGATCCACCTCCAGGTCTACGACTTCATCCCGCAGGTGCTGCACATGCACCCGCTCTTCGGGCTCGGCTACAACAACTTTTCGGTCTACTACGAGTTCGTGACCGGGAAGACGAACTGGGGGCCGCACTCGTACTTCGTGGCGCTGCTCGTGGAGGGCGGTCTCGTCGGCACCGCGCTCACCGTCGTCTTCCTGGTCTACGTGTTCCGGCGGCTTGCCAAGGCCCTGCGGCTGGGGCGGGGGCTCGCGGCGGCGGGCGACCCATTGAGCCGCCTCGTCCGGCCGCTTGCATGGGGGCTGACGGCCGCGCTGGTGGCGACGCTTGCGGCGAACTCCTTCTACCTGACGATGCCGTTCTTCTACTACTTCGTCCTCGTGATGCTCGCCGTTGCCGTGCCGACGGTCTTCGCTCGGCCGCCGGCGGCCGAGCGAGCGTGAAGGTCGCGGTCCTGACGACGTCTTATCCGCGCGCCGCGGGGGACGCGGCCGGGCGGTTCGTCGCGGACGCGGTCTCGAGGCTCCGGGAGCGCGGGGTGGAGGTCGAGGTCGTCTCGCCGGGTTCGTTCCGCCACTTCGGGATCGCGTACGGCGCGGGCGTGGTGGGCAACCTGAGGCGCGAGCCCTGGCGGGCGGCGCTGCTCCCGGCGATGCTCGCGAGCTTCCGGCGGGCGGCGCGCCGCGCGGCTCGTGGGGCCGACCTCGTGCACGCACACTGGCTTCCTGCGGGTGCCGTGGCGATGACCTGCGGGAAGCCGTTCGTGGTGCAGCTCTGGGGCACCGACGTGGAGCTGGCACGGAGGGTGCCGCCGCTCGCGCGAGCCGTGTTGCGGCGGGCGGCGCTCGCGATTTGCCCCTCGAATGCGCTGGCCGATGCGGCGCGCCGGCTCGGTGCGCGCGAGGTGCGGGTGATCCCGAGCGGGGTCGACGTGCCGCCGTTCGTACGCGAAGAGGCCGACCCTCCCGAGGTGCTGTTCGCGGGGCGGCTCTCGCCGGAGAAGGGAATCCTCGAGCTGGTTGAGGCGGCGAACGGGATGAACCTCGTCGTCGCCGGTGACGGGCCGTTGCGCGAGCGCGTCCCCGGCGCGCGCGGCTTCGTCCCGCACCACGCGCTCGGGCCCCTGTACGAGCGGGCGGCGGTGGTCGCGTGCCCGTCGCACCGCGAGGGCTTCGGCGTGGTCTGCGCAGAAGCGATGGCGTACGGGCGGCCGGTGGTGGCGAGCGGCGTCGGCGGGTTGCTCGACCTGGTCGTGGACGGGGAGACCGGGCTGCTCGTCCCGCCCCGCGACGTCGGCGCCCTGCGCGCTGCGCTCGAGCGGCTGCTAGGCGACCGAGCGCTGCGCCGCCGGCTCGGAGAGGCCGGCCGGGAGCGGATCCGCCGCCACTTCGCCTGGCCGGCGGTGACGGATGCGACGATCGCCGCCTACGACGAGGCGCTCGCCTGATGTCGAACGGTCACCGCCCGGCGGTCGTTTTCGGGCTGCTTCACGCCGGGCTCGCGCTCGTTCGCAGCCTCGGGCGTGACGGGATTCCGGTCGAAGGCATTGCTTTGCGCGAGCAGGAGTTCGGCCTGCACTCGCGCTACCTCCGGAGCACGCGCGTCGTCGAGGGCGAGGAGGGCCTGCTCGAAGCGCTCCGCTCGGCGGCGGCCCACGGCCGCCCCGTGCTCTTCCCCGAGCGCGACGAGAACGTCGAGGCGGTGCTCCGCCGCTGGGACGACGTCCGCGAGCTCGCCGACGTGCCGCTGCCGGACGACCCGGACGTCACCCGCCGCCTGCGCCGCAAGGACCTCCTGCCCGAGGTCGCCGCCGCCGCGGACGTGCCCTCGCCGCGGACCGTCCACGCCGACAGCATCGAGACGATCAGGGCGGCCGGCCTCCGCCCGCCCCTCCTGCTCAAGGCCGTTGAAGGACAGGAGTTCGCGCTCAGCTTCGGCGAGAAGGCCTTCGTCGCCCGCGACCTGGACGAGGCCGTGGCCGCCTGGAAGCGGGCGAAGGAGCGCGGCTTCGACACGATCGTCCAGGAGCTGGTGCCGGACTCGCACGAGCACGTCTACTCCCTCTTCGCCTACATCGGCCGCGCCGGCGAGCCGCTCGCCAGCGTCGTCGGGCGCAAAGTCCGCCAGGGCCCGCTCCGCCTCGGCACGAGCGCGGTCTTCGCCGCCGGCCACGACGACGAGGTGCACGAGCTCGGCCACCGGCTCCTCCGCTCGGCGGGGTACACCGGCCTGGCGCACGTTGAGCTCGTCCGCGACCCGCGCGACGGGCAGCTCAAGCTGCTTGAGGTGAACACGCGCCCGCCGATCTGGGCCGGGATCGCGATGGGTCCCGAACTCGGCATCGCCCGCGTCGCCTACGACGACCTCTGCGGCGCGGCCGCCCACGCCGAGCGTACTCTGACCGCAGACCTGACCTGGGTCTACCTCGCCAAGGACGTCTGGGTCTCTGCGCAGATGGCGCGCCGCCTGGAGCTGCATCCGCGCGAGTTTCTGCGCCACTACGTCCGCCGGAACAAGGTGCGCGCCGTCTTCGCCGCCGACGACCCGCGCCCCGCGCTGGCGAGCCTCAGCTACCTTCGCTCGAGGGTCTGAGGGATGCGCGTCGCGCTCGTCGATCCGCTCGCGTACACGCCACCTTACGACCACTCGCTCGCGACGGCGCTGGCGCAGCGGGGACACGCCGTGACTCTCCTCACGTCGCGTTTCCCGCATGGAGACGCGCCCACGCCGGCCGGCTACGACCGCGAGGAGCTGTTCGCGCCCCTCTCGACGAGGCTCTTCCGGCGCTCCCGCGTACGCGTCGCGCTCAAGGGCCTCGAGTACGCGCCATCCGTGGCGCGCCTGACCCGGCGCATCGCACGGCTCGACCCCGACATCGTCCATGTGCAGTGGCTACCGCGGCCGGAGCTGGACCTGCGGTGGCTGCGCCGGATGGCCGAAGAGCGCCCGATCGTGCTCACCGCCCACGACGTGCTGCCCCGCCGCGCGAAGGCCCGTCCGGTCTGGCCGGAGGTGCTCGAGACGGCCGAGCGCGTCGTCGTCCACTCGTTCCGCGCCGTCGAGCAGCTCGTCGAGCTGGGCATCGGCCGGGAACGGATCGCGCGGATCCCGCACCCCGTCTTCGAGGGCGAGGAGCTGCCGCCGCCGGAGGGCCGCACGCTGCTCTTCTTCGGCCTGATCCGCGACTACAAGGGACTGGACGTGCTCCTGAGCGCGCTGCCCGACATCCACGACGCCAGGCTGATCGTCGCCGGCGACCCGCTTGACCCGGTCGAGCCGGTCGACCTGGACGGACGCGTCGAGTGGCGCTTGCGCTTCCTGCCGCAGGACGAGGTGAAGGACCTGATGGCGCGGGCGGCCGCGGTCGTCCTCCCCTATCGGCAGCTCGACTCGTCCGGGGTGCTCGCGACGGCGATCGGGTACCGTCGCCCGGTGGTCGTGACCGATGTCGGCTCGCTCGGAGAGATCGTGCGCGAGTTCGGCGCGGGAGAGGTCGTCCCGCCGGGAGATCCGCGCGCGCTCGCGGAGGCGACGACCCGCCTGCTCGAGCCGGAAGCGCTCGCCGCCGCGCGTGAGGGCGCCGAGCGGGCCGCCGCGGCGCTGACCTGGGAGCGCTCGGCCGAAGAGCACGACCGGGTCTATCGAGAGGTCCGCCGGTGAGTCGGCCGCGCCGGCAAAGCCGACACGGCCTTTTAAGCGGCATCGCAAGCGACGCCTTAGGCCGGCTCGTCAAGCGAGTCGGCGACCGGATCGCGGCGGCGCTCCTGCTCCTGCTGCTCTCCCCGCTGCTGGCCGTGATCGCGCTCTGGATCCTCGTCGACGGCGGCCGCCCCGTGCTGCTCGCCCAGGAGCGCGTCGGCAAGAACGGCCGCCGCTTCCGGATGGTCAAGTTCCGGACGATGGTGCAGAACGCGCTCGAGCTCGCGCGCGGGCTGACCGACGACCCGTATGGCGTCGTCGAGAACGACCCCCGCATCACCCGCCCCGGGCGCTTCCTGCGCCGGACGAGCCTCGACGAGCTGCCGCAGCTCTGGAACGTCCTGCTGGGACAGATGAGCCTCGTCGGCCCGCGCCCCGATCTGGCCGAGCAGGCCGCCAATTACACGGACCGGGACCGGGGCCGCCTCGCGGTCGAGCCCGGCATCACGGGCTGGTCGCAGGTGAACGGCCGCGAGGAGATCGGCTGGCCCGAGCGGATCGAGCAGGACCTCTGGTACATCGAGCATTGGTCGCTCGGGCTCGACCTGAGGATCCTCCTCCGCACCTTCACGCAGCTCGGCCGCGGCGATGAGCAGCCGGTCGAGGACACGATGAACATCGAGCGCGCGCGCTCGCGGGAGAAGGCCGAGCAGCGCTGAGCCTGACCGAAGTCGAGCCGGAGGCCTGGAACGGGCTGCTCGCCGAGCTCGGCTTCGTCGACGTCTACCTGACCCGCGAGTACGTCGAGGCGTCGTGCCTGCTCGATCCGGGGCGGCCGCTGTTCCTTCGCGCCGGCGACGCGGTCTTCGCGGCGATCCTCCGCGACGATCCCACGGACGTGATCACGCCGTACGGCTACGGCGGCCCGGTCGGAGCGGGCTTCTGGGAGGCCTACGACGACTGGTGCCGTGAGAACGGGGTTGTCACCACCTTCGTTCGCTTCCACCCGCTCTACGCGAACCACCACGACGCGCCCGCGAGCGTCAAGGTCGAGCACCTCGGCGGGACCGTCGCCTGGCGGCTCGACGAGGAGGGCGACCTCTTCTCGCGGATGCACCGCCACCACCGGCGGGTCGTGCGCAAGGCGGTTGCCGCCGGAGTCGAGGCTTCAGCAGAGGTCGCCCCGGCGAGCCTCGAGCGCTTCGTCCGCCTTTACGAGCAGACCATGGAACGAAGGGAGGCAGCGGGCTTCTACTTCTTCCCGCCCGAGTACTGGCGGGCGCTCGAGTCGCGTCCAAGTGATGTAGGTGTACACCTACATCTACACCTACATCCACCCACACACGTCGTCCTGTTCGAGGCCGGAGAGGACGCGGCCCTCCTTTGCCTCGCCTCACCCCCGTGGCTCCACTACCACCTCGGGGCCTCCAGCGAGGCCGGCCGGAAGCTCGGCGCCAGCACCTTGCTCTTCCTCGAGGCGGCCCGCTGGGCCCAGGAGCTCGGCTACACCCGCTTCCACCTCGGTGGCGGCGTCGGCGGCGCACGCGACTCGCTCTACGAGTTCAAGCTCCGCTTCGACCCCGGCGGCGAGGTCGAGGCCGCGATCGGCAAGGCAATCCACGACGAGGGGGCGTACCGCAAGCTCGCCGGCCCCCGGGCCGGCCGGGACGGCTACTTCCCCGCCTACCGAGAGGAGGCATGAAGATGAGCAAGGTCGAGCGCGGCGTCGTGATCGAACGCCCGATCCAGGAGGTGTTCGACTTCGTCCACGACATCACGAACGACCCCCTCTGGCAGACGACCCTCGTCGAGTCGGAGAAGCTGACCGACGGTCCGCTGCGCGGCGGCAGCCGCGTACGGGAAGTCAGGCGGTTCCTCGGCATTCGGGTCGAGGCCACCTACGAGGTGACCGAGTACGAGCCGCCGACGCGCTCGGCGGTGAACGCGACATCGGGCCCGGTGCCGTTCAGCGGCAGCTACGTCCTCGAGGCGCTCGACGGATCGACCCGGTTCACCGTCCACGGCGACATCGAGGGGCACGGGTTCTTCAAGCTCGCGGAGCCCGTCTTCGCCCGCATGGTCGGAAGGGAGCTCCAGGCGAACCTGGGCCACCTCAAGGACGTGCTCGAGGCTCGGTAGGCTCAGGCCGTGATCCTGAAGGCGCTCTTCTGGGGGAGCCTCGGCGGGCTCGCGTGGACGCATGTCGGCTATCCGGTCGCCGCCGCCGGGCTCAGGCGGCTTCGCGCGCGCGAGGTCCAGAAGCGGGAGATCACCCCGAGCGTGACGTTGATCGTCCCCGCTCACGACGAGGAAGACGTGATCGGCGCGCGGGTCGAGAACCTGCTCGAGCTCGACTACCCGCGCGACCGGCTCCAGATCGTCGTCGCCTCCGACGGCTCGACCGATCGCACCGACGAGATCGTCGAGAGCCTCTCGCAGGACGGCCATCTGCGACTGCTCCGCTGCGAGCGCGCCGGCAAGCTCCCAGCCCTCAACCGTGCCGTCCGCGAGACCGAGAGCGAGATCGTCGCGTTCGGCGACGCAAACGCGACCTGGGCGCCGGACGCGCTCAGCAAGCTCGTCCGCAGCTTTGCCGATCCCGATGTCGCCTACGTCTGCGGCCAGGTGCGCTTCCAGCGCCGCGACGGGACAAACAAGGAAGGCGTCTACTGGCGGTACGAGATGTGGCTGCGCGAGAGCGAGTCTGCGCTCGGCTCGATCACCGGCGGGAACGGTGCGATCTACGCCGTCCGGCGCGAGGACTACGTCGAGTGGCCGTTCGGGCACGACCTCGGCTTCCCGAACCTGATGGTCCAGCGCGGTCGCCGGGCGGTCTACGAGCCCGCTGCGCTCGCGTTCGAAAAGCCCTCCCGCGACATCGAGGACGAGTACCGCCGCAAGGTGCGGATGCTCCCCTGGTCGTGGCGGCACCTCTTCGAGGCCCGCAGCCTCCGCGACGTCCCGCCCCTCTACCTCACACAACTCGTCTCGCACCGAGTCCTGCGCTACGGAGGCGGCTTCCTCCACGTTGCACTGCTGGCCACGAGCGTCATGCTCGTGGCGGAAGGCCTCCCCTACCAGGCCGCCCTCGCCGCCCAGGCCGCCTGGCTCGCGTTCGCCGCCGCCGGGAAGCTGAAGCTGCCCGTTCCCGGCGCCGGGCTTGCCTACTACTACCTGCTGATGAGCTGGGCCACCGTCGTCGCGCTCGGGCGCTACCTGCGCGAGGGCGCCCCCCTGATGTGGGAGAAGGCCGAAGGCACCCGCTAGGGAACCTACGCATGCCAACCGAAGGGGTCTCTAGCCTGCTGCCGTGGGTCGCCGTGGTCTGATCGCGCTTGCGCTGGTCCCAGCGCTCGCACTGCTCGCCGCCTGCGGCGACGAGAAGCACGCCCAGCCTCGACGCGACTCCGCGCCGGCAGCTCTCAAGCCGCCGCAGAAGACGCCGAAGCAGCTCACCTGGATCCACGTGATCGTGCTCGACGGCGACCTCGGCCGGCCGGTCCGCCGCGCCCTCGTGCACGTATCCGGTGAGACGGCGCGCACCGACGGCGACGGCGTCGCGAAGCTGCGGCTCCCGCGCCTCGGCCGCCTGCTCGTCGACGTCGAGAAGCGCGGCTACGACCCGTACCGGCAGCGGCTCCAGTTCCGGCACCGCCCGCAGGTCGGCGTCCGCGTCTTCCAGGCGAGGTTCCAGTGGCCGCTCTACGGCGCCTCCCCGGCCCGGACGCAGTCGCAGCCGAACATCCGCGTCCGGCCGCCCTTCAGGGTCGTCTGGAGCCGCGACGTCGGCGGGCTGATGGAGTTCCCCGCTGTCGTCGCCGACGGAGTCGCCTTCGTCTCCAACTACCACGGCGGCGTGCGCGCGTACTCGATGCGCAACGGCGCACGCGTCTGGCGGCGCGAGACCACCGGGCACCTCGCGGCCTCCCCGGCGATCGTCGGCAAGGAGGTCGTCGTCCACGGGATGGACGGCTACGTCTGGGTGCTGAGCCGTTACACCGGGCAGCTCCACTGGCGCTTCCGCGTCGGCGCGCCGATCGAGTCCTCGCCGGTGGTGATCGACGGCGTCGACTACTTCGGCGCCTGGAACGGGGCGGTCTACGCGCTCGACCTGCGTACGCACAAGCTGCGCTGGACCTACCGCTCCGGCTACAAGATCACCTCGAGCGCGGCCTTTGTGAGAGGCACGATCTACCTCGGCGACTACGGCGGCCGCCTGCTCGCGCTCTCGGCCGCGACCGGCGGCCTCCGCTGGTCGGGCTCCGTCAACGGCCGCATCTACGGGACGCCCGCCGTCGCGAGTGGACGGCTGTTCGTCCCGTCCTCGGACGGCAACTCGCTGACCGCCTTCTCGACCGGCGGCGCCCGGCTGTGGTCGATCAACACCGGGGCGTACGTGTACGCGTCGCCGGCGGTCTGGAACGGCCGCGTCTACTTCGGCTCCTACAACGGCACCCTCTACTGCGTCTCGGCCCGCTCGGGCGCGGTGCGCTGGCGGTTCTCGACCGCGGGCGCGATCGCGGGCGCGCCCACGGTCGTGGACGGGATTGTCTACGTCAGCAACCGGCAGCACCGCATCTACGCCGTGAACGCCCGCTCCGGCCGGCAGGTGCTCCGCTTCCATGACGGCGCCTTCGTCCCCGTCTCCGGGAACGGCAGGAGGCTGCTCCTACACGGCTTCTCCCGCTTGTACGCGGTCGAGATGCGCCACCGCCGGCGATGAAGAAGCTGCTCCTCGCGCTGGGGACGGTGATCGTGCTCGCCGTGGCCGGAATCGTCGCGTTTGTCCTGATCCGGAAGCACGAGGGCCGGGACATCCATGGGTCGCCCACCGTTGAGTTCGTGACAACGAACGAGAAGCCTAAGGGCCCGCCTCCCGGCGGCAAGATCCGCTGGCCGATGTACCGCTTCGACCCGGCGCGTCTCGGCGCGCCCGAAGGGATTCTCGCCGCTGTTCGCCCGCCATATCGGCCGCTGTGGTTCTTCCGGGCCCGCTCGCTGGTCGAGTTCCCGCCGGCTGTCGGGTACGGGCGCCTGTACTTCGCGAACGCCGACGGCACCCTGTTCGCCGTCGACACGAAGCGCGTCAAGCCCCGCTGGGTCTTCCGGGCCGGCCGCTGCACGGCCGCCACGCCGGCCCTCGACGACCACACCGTCTACATGAGTTTCCTGAACCGCCCGCCCTGCAACGCCACCCGCTCGGGGATCGACGGCGAGGTGGTCGCGCTCGACGCCGACACGGGCAAGGTCCGCTGGCGGCGGCGCCTCGGCCCGACCGAGTCCTCGCCGCTCGTGGTCGACGGCACCGTCTTCGTCGGCGACTGGGACGGCAAGGTCTACGCGCTCGACGGGCGCACCGGCCGGGTTCGCTGGACCTACACCGCCGGCGACAAGGTGAAGGACGCGGTCGCGTACGCCGGCGGGCGCGTCTTCTTCGGCTCGTACGACAGCCACGTCTACGCGCTGAACGCGCGCAACGGGAAGCTCGTCTGGAGAGCATCTGCGCAGCAGCGCCTGGGGTCGCGGGGCACCTTCTACTCGACGCCGGCCGTCGCGTACGGCCGCGTCTACATTGGCGGGACCGACGGCAAGGTCTACTCGTTCGGCGCGACCAGCGGCAAGCTTCGCTGGTCGCACGGGACCGGGCGCTACGTCTACGCCTCGCCGGCCGTCTGGAACCGGCGCGTCTACGTCGGCTCCTACGACGGCGGCTTCTACTGCTTCGACGCCGCTACCGGCGACGTTCGCTGGAAGTTCGAGGCCAACGGCTCGATCTCCGGCTCCGCCGTCGTGATCAACGGGGTCGTCTACTTCTCGACGCTTCAGAACCGCACCTACGGGCTCGACGCCACCACCGGCAAGCTGCTCTGGGGCTTCCGGCGCGGGGCCTACGCGGCGGTCGTCTCCGACCGGCGCCGGCTCTACCTCGTCGGCTACTCGCGTATTTTCAGCCTGGCGCCCAAACTGAGGAGGTAGTGCACAGGCTTGCCCTCTTAGGCGTGCTCCTCCTCGTGGCCGCGGGCGAGGCGCAGGCCTACCCGTGGCCGTTGAAGCCGTTCAACCGCCAGCATCCGATCGGCGGCAACTTCGGCGACCCGCGCATGGTCTTCGAGCACACGCTCGCGAAGGACGGGCTCAACGGCCCCGGCGTCTTCTACTTCCACAACGGGGTCGACATCCACGCGCGCCCCGGGACGCCGGTGTACCCGATCCGCTCCGGCCGCGCGCGACGGCTGAGCGGGACGGCGGTGTCGGTCAGCTCCCCGGGCGACGGGCCGACGTTCCAGTACTACCACCTGAAGCTGGCCGTCCGGACCGGCCAGAACGTGCGGGCGCGGAGGACGGTGCTCGGCTGGATCACCCCTTGGGCCCGGCACGTGCATCTGTCCGAGGTCTATCGCGGCCACGACCTGAACCCACTCGCGCGGGGGCGCCTCCAGCCGTATCGCGACGGGACGAGGCCGCACGTGCGCGAGATCGACTTTCGTGACGCCCGCGGCAAGCCGATGAGCGCGCTCGGCGTGCAAGGCCTGATCGACGTCTTCGCGGACGCGTACGACCTGCCGGTGCGGATCGACGGCTTCAGCCTCGGTCTCCCCGTGACGCCTGCGGTGGTGAGCTGGCGCCTGGCGACGGCCGCGGGGCGAGTCGTGAGGCGGACGCAGACGCCGGTCGACTTCCGGCTGTTCGAGCCGCCCAACCGCGCGTTCTGGCGGATCTACGGCCGCGGCACGTATCCGAACGGCCCGGTCTTCGGCGGGCAGCTCTACAGGAAGATGCCGGGCCGCTACCTGTTCCGCCTCACCCCGCACCGGCTCGACACCCGCCGCCTCGCCGACGGCACCTACGTGATCACCGTGACCGCCCGCGACATCCGCGGCAACCGGGGCTCCCTGAGCCAGCGCTTCGAAGTCCTGAACGGCAGCCGGCGTTAGCCGACCCAGAGCCTCAGCGCCGGGCCCGAACCTCCCAAGTAACAGACTGTTACTTGGAACGCCGGACCGTGTTGACCCCGGAGATGTGACCGAGGAAGGCGTCGGGTGGTCTCACGCGGAAGGCCACGTCGACGAGGACCTTGGCGGTCGACGCGTACTTCGGGCGCCGCCGGTACTCGCGCACCAGAACCCGCACCTGCTGGTAGCTGGGTCGCCGGAAGCCAAGGCGCTCCGCGGTCGCGCCGACCATCCTGGTGATCTCGGCGGCGCTCAGCTTCCCGTCGGCGAGCCGCTCGATGTCGGCGAGCCGCTCGATTTCGGCGCGAAGCCGAATCGGGATGCGTGGCGCGAAGTGTCCGATCCTCCGAGCCTGCCTGACGAGCGCTCTCCACTCTGTGCCGAAACTGTGCCGCCTCCGTGTCCTAGTAACAGTCTGTTACAAGGGGGTTCCCGCCCCGGCGCTCCGTGTCGAGTTTGCAGCGAGCCCGACCCGCCGTCGGCGTGAGCGAGGAGGCGGGATCTACCGGCGCGAGGCGTCGGAGGCTCCCGGTAGAGTCGCCGGTTCGATGGCCACGCAGACGCCGCCACGCACGCCCGAGCGCCGGCTTCCCGAGCTCGAGGACGAGCGCGAGGTCGACCTCGGCCGCTACTGGCGCACGATCGCGGCCCACTGGTGGCTCCCGGTCGCGGGCATCGTGGCCGGAATCGCGATCGGGCTGCTGATCTCGATCGGCGGCAGCCAGGTCTACCAGGCGAAGGCGACCATCTACCTCGGCCAGCCGCTCTCGTCGAGCGGGGTGCAGGTGCAGAGCCAGGCGACGAACCCGAGCACGGTCCGGACGATCGTGACCGCGCCGATCACGATCGACGCCGTTGCAAACAAGGTCGGACTCAAACCGAGCCAGCTCCGCGGGCATGTCTCGACCCAGGCCGTCTCGGGCGCGATCACACGGCTCGGACAAAACCCGCTGGTCTCGATCACCGTCACCGGCCACCTGCGCGGCAAGGTCGCGGCGGCGGCGAACGCACTCGCAATCAGAGTCAAGACGTCCCCGGCGCTCGCGAGGTACTCGCAGGTCAAGATCGCAACCCTGGGGGAGCAGGTCGCCGCCGAGAACAAGGTCGTGGCGAACATCGACGCCTCAACGCGCGAGTTCCAGAGCAAGATCCAGCAGAGCAGCCTCTCGACGGTCGAGAAGCTGATCCTCCAGAACCAGCTCAACGGCCTCCTTCAGCAGCGGCAGCAGATCGTCAGCCAGCGAGCCTCGGACAAGCAGCAGCTCGCGCTCGCCCAAGAGGTCGAGGCGCCACGCGTGATTACCCGTGCCGTCGCGACGAAGACGACCGCTCGCAGCCGCCGCAACACGATCGTCGTCGCCGCCCTGATCGGGCTGATCCTCGGGCTGATCGCCGCGCTCGTGTGGGAGCCGCTCATGCGGGTCGTCCGCCGCCCCGCCTAGCCTCAGACCGTGCTCGAAGGCAAGCGGGTGGCCGTCGTCGTCCCCGCGCACGACGAGGAGAAGCTGATCGCGGAGACGATCCGCGGCATCCCCGACTTCGTCGACCGGATCTACGTCGTCGACGACCACTCGAGCGACGGCACCGCCGCGGCTGTCAAAGCGCTCAACTACTCCCGCGTCGAGCTGATCGAGCACGAGCGTAACGAAGGCGTCGGCGCCGCGATCCTGACCGGCTACCGGCGCGCTCTCAAGGAGCGGATCGACGTCACCGCCGTGATGGCCGCCGACGCGCAGATGGACCCGGCCGACCTCGAGATGCTCGTCGCCCCGGTCGCGTGTGGCGAGGTCGACTACGCGAAGGCGAACCGCCTCTTCACCGGCCAGGCCTGGGAGGTGATTCCGCGCTACCGCTACCTCGGCAACGCCGTCCTCAGCCTCCTGACGAAGATCGCCTCGGGCTACTGGCACGTCGCCGACTCACAGTCCGGCTACACGGCCATTTCGCTCCGCTACCTCGAGCTGCTCGACCTCGACCGGATCTACCCGCGCTACGGCTTCCCGAACGACATGCTCGTCCACCTGAACGTCTGGAACGCGCGCGTGCGCGACTACCCCTCGCGACCGATCTACGGCGTTGGGGAGCGCTCGGGGATCCGTCTCCGCAAGGTCGTGCCGAGGATCTCCTGGCTCCTGTTCAAGGGCTTCTTCTGGCGGCTGCGCGAGAAGTACGTGATCCGCGACTTCCACCCGCTCGTCTTCTTCTACCTGCTCGGCTTCCTGATGACGCTGCTCGGGCTCGGCCTCGGTATCGCGGAGGTCGTGCTGCGGATCCTCGGCAACAACATCACCGCCGCCACGGTCGTCCTCGTCGCCCTCCTGCTGATCGCCGGCTCGCAGTTCACGCTCTTCGCGATGTGGTTCGACATGGAGTCGAACAAAGACCTCGGCGGCCGCGGCAGAAGACGGACGGACCAGGCGTCCGACCGAAGCTAGCGTTGCCCCAACCCGCGGGGCGCGTTCAGAGAACGGCCGGTTGGGATATACCGAAATTGGCGTTAAGATTCGCCGAGGGAGAGTCTCTCGCTCAGCGACGAGACGAGCGGGGAGGTCTGCGGCACGTGAAGGCTCTGCGGGTTCTTGCAGTCGACGACCACAAGCTGATGCTCGAGGCGATCAGAGCCGCCCTCGAGCAAACGGAAGATGTCGAGCTCGTCGGCGTGGCGTGCTCCGGAAGCGAGGCATTGCCGATGATCTCGCGGGTCGATCCCGATGTCGTTCTGCTCGACCTGCGGATGCCCCTGATGGACGGTCTTACAACACTCGGCCACATCCGAAAACGGCATCCCGAAGTCAAGGTCGTGATTCTCTCCGCGATCGAGGAGCCCGAGCAGATTCAGGCGGCGCTTCGCCAGGGCGCGAGCTCGTTTGTTGTGAAACACATCGACCCACGCGATCTCGCCTCTGCAATTCGACAGGCCGCAAGCGGGGCGGTATTCCAGATGCTCGGCACCGAGGCGACCAGTGAAGAGACTGTTGCGAAGGAGACTGGGATCACGGATAGTGAATTGCGCGTTCTCAAGGCACTGGCACAAGGACTATCGAACAAGCAGATTGCGAAAGAGCTTTTCATTACCGAGCAGACAGTGAAATTCCATCTAACCAACATTTATCGGAAGTTGGAAGTCTCGAATCGAACCGAAGCTGCGCGCTACGCGTACCAGCACGGGCTCGCGGCGAATCCGTTTTACGAGCTCGCCTAGGGGCGGACGAGCTCGACCCGCGCGTCCGGCCTAGCTGCCTGCCACGCCCGGAGGAAGAACGTCAGCTCGATCAGCTCTTCCCTCTCGTCGTGAGCCGGCGGGTGAACAACGTCGAGGACGCTGTCGCCCACCGTCTCCGAGAGGCAGCGGGCCTCGAGGAGGTCACTGCGAAGCTCCGCGAGCCGGGTTGAGTCGTTGACGTAGACGCGCACGGCCTAGCGCATGGAAGCACGGGTGCGGGACTCCTCCAACGGTCGAAAGGTCAGTATCGGGCTACTCCGACGGGGAGTCCTCTTCGAGGGGCGCGGACACTGCTGACAGGGCGTTTTGGGCCCTCGACCTTCCTCTGACCGGTTCCAGCCGAAGGGCTAGTGACACGGTGGCGGCGCCGACAAATGCTTGGTTCCGGGGAAAAGCTGTTCGCACGGGGAGCGTACGGCCACACATTTGACGGACGGGGACCAGGAAGGGGAGGGGTCGTGCTGAGGCGAGAGGAAGAGGGGAAGTCGGTCTACCAGACCGATACAACCGGGGTCAACCACGACACGGAAACGCCTCAAAAGGGGGCGGGCAGGAAGCTCGCCCCCTTCCTTTCGTTCGCGGTTCTCGGTCTGACAGTTCTCGCACGCGCGATTGGTGAGTCAATCCGTCGCGGCGTCTCAACGCGTGGTCCGGCGTGGCGAGCCGTTCCTCTTGCGGTCGTTCTCGCGGTCGTCTCCGTCGCTGCGACGGGCGCGTTCGCCGATCCCGGCACGCCGCCTTCGACGGCTCGCTACATCGTGACCTTCGCCTCGGGCGTCTCCGCCGCCGATCAGGCGGCCGCGATCGCCGCCGCGGGCGCCGGCGACGGCACGGCAATTCCCGAGCTCAGGATGCACGCGATCGACGCCACCGACGCGGCGGCCGCGTCGCTGGCTGCAGATTCCAACGTCGTCCGAGTCGAGGCCGATACGACTCGCGCGGTTCAGGCCGCGCCCAGCGATCCCGAGTATCCGCAGCAGTGGTCGCTCTCGCGCATCGGGTGGGACCAGGTCTTCGCGAGTGTCTATCCGGCAGGTACCGCAACC
>DASXQY010000050.1:0-5464 GCA_036506915.1 Gaiellaceae bacterium
CCCATCACCATCACATCGGGATCGCGCCCGAGCTCGACGTGGAACGCGTCGTTGATCGCCTCGACCAAAGTGAGCTCAGCCACCGAGGATCCTCCGCAGCTCGGCCAGGTCGGTCTCGAACGACGCCGGCGCGTCCACGTATGCGTGCGAGAACACAAGCGCCGGGTCCGGCGGCGGCTCGCCCTCGGCCGCCGCGATCCCGTCACGCATCAGCTGGACGGCCTCCGCCCGCACGGCTTCCGCGGCCTCCTCCGAGAGCAGCCCCAGCCGCCGGAGATAAGCCTCGTACCGCCCGACGCACTCGCGCTGCCGCTCTTCCTCCACCCGCTCGGGATCGATGTAGGCGCTCGGATCGTCGGCGGTCGCGTGCGGAGCCGTGCGGTAGGTGACCGCCTCGATCAGCGTCGGCCCCTCGCCCGCGCGCGCACGCGCGACCGCCTCGCGCGTCGCCTCGTAGACCGCGAGCACGTCGGCCCCGTCCACCCGCACCCCGGGGATGCCGTAGCCGACCGCCTTGTCCGCAAGCGTCTCCGCCGCCGTCTGCGCCTCGAGCGGCGTCGAGATCGCCCACTGGTTGTTGTTGCAGAAGAGAACGAGCGGCGCGCGCATCACCGCCGCGAGGTTGGCGCCCTCGTGGAACGACCCCTCCGAGGTGGCGCCGTCGCCGAAGTAGACGATCGCGCAGGCCATCTCGCCGCGCAGCTTCTTGCCCCACGCCAGGCCGGCCGCGTGCGGGACGTGCGTGCCGATCGGGACGCAGATCGAGGCGACGTTCCAGTCGAGCGGGTTCCACCAGCCCGCCGGGTGGCCGCGCCACCACGAGAGTACCGTCGAGGCGGGCATCCCACGCAGCAGGCCGATCGCGGACTCGCGGTAGCTCGGGAAGATCCAGTCCTCGCGCTCGAGCGCATACACGGAGCCGGCCTGCATCGCCTCGTGGTTCCAGAAGATGGCGTAGGTGCCGATCCGGCCCTGCCGGTGGTAGACGAGCGAGCGCTCGTCGTAGGTCCGGAGCAGCACGAGCCAGCGGTGGAGCTCGAGCAAGTCGTCCTCCGAGAGCCCCTCGACCTCGCCGTCGGGAACGCTCTCACCGTCGCCGATCACGCGACGAAGGTCGCGCTCGGCCGGAAGCACCTGGGCCATATCGCCCGCGAATCTACCCGACGCGGCTTCGTGCCACGACCGCGACGACGGCCAGCGCGGCGGTCGCGGCCACGACGCCCACGAGCTCGAGCGCGAGCCCGCCGTGGAGCGGCGCCCCAGCGGCCAGGACGACGAGCGCCGAGAGGACGGTGCCGCCGGCGCACGCCGCGACGATCACGCCGAGACGGCGCGCAGTCGTCCCGTACTCCGACCAGGCCGGGACCCGCGGCTCGATCGACCACCAGGCGAGCTCCGCGGCGAGCAGGAAGCCGGCGGCGTACAGCGGCGTCCACGGGTCGACGCGGCTCGCCCCGGTCGCAAGCCGGACCGCGTGCTCCGCCCCGAGAACGGCCACTCCGAACGCGAGCGCGGCGCTCCACCGTGCGGCGAGCCCCAGACAGAGCGCTAGAACGCCCACGCCGCCGAGGCCGAGCAGCAGCCACCCGTGCTCCGGCCCGCCCGCCAGGGGCGCGAGCGCCAGCGTGCCGGCCGTCAGCACGGCTCCGGCCGCGGTCGCTAGACGCGCAAGACCCGGGCGTGGCGCCTGAATGTCCTCACCTCCTCCAACGCGGCCTGCAGCGGGGCGCCTTCACGCCACTCGACCACCGGCACGCCGAGCCGCAGGTAGCGCGACCGCAACGTCTCTCGGCGCAGCAGCCAGAGCCGGTACGCCAGCGAATCGAGCCCGTCCTCCGGGGACGGCGCGAACGGCACCGGCGAGATCTCGATCACCGCCAGGTCGAACCCGCGCGCCCGCAGGTCGAGCAGCGCCCGCACGGCACGCTCGTCGAGGAGGGGCGAGAGCGCGAGCACGAGCGCCTTGGGCGGAAGCGTGCGGACGGGGACGATGTCGATGTCCTTCCAGGCGTAGCTGAGGAAGATCTCGGCCTCGAGGAGCGAGTCGAGCACCCGGTACAGCTGGACGAACCCGCTCGAGACGGTCAGCCAGTTGAGGATCCCGCCGAAGGCGACCAGGCCGACGCGGTCCTTCTCGCGCAGGTAGTGCACCGCGAGAGCGCCGGCGGCCTCGACGGCCTGGTCGAGGGTGCTCTCGTCTCCTCGCCTGGCCTCCGCGAAGGTGTCGAGGAAGATCACCACGTCGGAGTTCCGCTCCGGATGCGACTCGTTCACCCACGGCTCGCCGCGCCGCGCGGTCGCCCGCCAATTCACGCGCCGGACCCGGTCGCCCGGAACGAACGGTCGCAGGTCGGCGAACTCGATCCCCTCCCCGCGGATGCGGGGCACCTGGTTCCCCGCGAACGCCTGGGTCTCGAGCGGGCGCAGCAGCTTCCGCAGCGCCTCGCCTCGGGGGTAGACCTTGAGCGGCCGGCTCCGCTCGAGCGTCTGCTCGAAGACGAGCAGCCCCGTCCGCTCGTGCGCGCGGAGGACGAGGTCGCCGATCGGATGCACGCCCCAGCGCTCGCAGCGGAGCGTGTACTCGAGCTCACGGCGCTCGTGCCGGCCCAGGTGGACAATCTGTGGGTTGGGCGTCTCGGCGACCACGCCGGCCGGAAGATCGAGCAAGAGCTCGAGCCGCCCGACCGGCCGCTCGCTGCGAAGCTCCAGCTCCGCTTCCACCGTCTCGCCCTCGAGCTGACGCTCGCGGTCGAGCCGGAACCTCGCGTCCACGCGGGGCGCCTCCGCCAGCGAGAGCCCGGCCACGAGCACGCCCGCAAACGGCGCGGCGAGCGCCGCCAGCTCTGGCCGCGCGAGCACGAGCGCCGCGACCAGGCCGAGCCCGGCGAGCGCCGTGTAGGCGCCGAGCTTCGCCGTCGCGGCGCGGGTCACTCGGCCGCCGGCTCTGGCTCGGGCTCGGTCTCGGCCTTCGGCGTCGGGACCTGGTCGAGCAGGTCGCGAACGATGTCGTCGGGGCGCAGGCGCTGAACCCAGAGCTCCGGCCGCAGCGTCAACCGGTGTGAGAGCGCGGGCACCGCGACGGCCTTCACGTCCTCGGGAATCACGTAGTCACGCCCCGTGAGCGCCGCCCGACAGCGCGAGAGCTTCAGCAGCGCCAGCGACCCGCGCGGGCTCGCCCCGACCTGCACGCCCGAGGCGCTCCGCGTCGCCGTCACCAGGTCGACCATGTAGAGGCCGACGCTGCGGTCGACGTGCACCTGCTCGACCGCCCTCTGCATCTCGAGCAGCTCGTCCCGGCCGACAATCGGGTCGAGCTCGACCTCGTCCACCGCGCGCTCCAGCCGCCGCTCCAGCACCTCCCATTCGTCGTCGCGCGTCGGGTAGCCGACGCCGATCCGGAGCATGAACCGGTCGAGCTGCGCCTCCGGCAGCGGGTAGGTGCCCTCGTACTCGATCGGGTTCTGGGTCGCGAGCACGAGGAACGGAGGCGCGAGCGGGTGCGTCTTGCCCTCGATCGTCACCTGCCGCTCCTGCATCGCCTCGAGCAGCGCGGCTTGCGTCTTCGGGGGGGCGCGGTTGATCTCGTCGGCGAGCAGGAGGTTGGTGAAGATCGGGCCCGGCCGGAACTCGAAGTCGGCCTCGCGCTGGTTGTAGATCGAGGAGCCGGTCACGTCGGAGGGCATCAGGTCCGGCGTGAACTGGACGCGGGTGAAGCCGATGCTCGTCACCTGCGCGAAGGCGCGCGCGATCAGCGTCTTCGCGAGGCCCGGAAAGTCCTCGAGCAGGACGTGGCCGTCCGCGAGCATCCCGATCAGGACGAGCTCCAGAGCGTCGCGCTTGCCGATGACAGCGCGCTCGACCTCGGTGAGCACCCGGTCGGCGCGCTCGGCGAGCTCCGTGACGACCATCAGAGCGCCTCGAGCCGCTCGACCGCCCTGCGCACGCCCTCCGGTTCGAGCCCGCTCATCCACCGTTTGGCGGGTGGCTTGCGGTCCGGCCGGACGAGCTCCCACAGTTCCTCACCGAGCGCCGCCTCGACCTCGCGGCCGCCCCGGTCGAGACGGAGGCCGTGCCGATCAGCGAGCCGCTGCTCCGCGACCTCGCGCAGGATCGGCCGAAGCCGGTAGTGCAGGTCGAAGGCTGTCGAGACGCCGAGCGTCACCTCACGCTCGAGCCGCTCGAGCTCGGGCGGCCGGATCGCGGCGCGGGGCTCCCGCTTCAGCGCGGCGGCAAGTGCGGAGCCCCGGTCGAGCGGGAAAGCCTGCCGGGTGGCCAGCACGGCCGCCAGCACGGCCAGGCCCCCGAGAACGAGCACGTACACGTCGAGCTCGAGCTCCAACCGCCCCGGCGCCGAGAGCCGCGCGATCAGGAAGGCGAGCGTCGCGAGAGCTGCCCCCAGGGCCGAGCCGGCCAGGAGCCGCTTCAAGCGGCCACCCGCCGGTCTTCGAGCTCGGCGCGCAAGCCGGCGAGCGCCTCGATCGCGTCGTCCTTCATGCCCGAGTCGACGTCGTGCGGGCTGAACTTCGCGCGCTCGAAGAGCTGGGTCAGGCGCCGCACCGAGTACGCGCTCACGCGCATGCTGTCGAGGACGCGGACAAGGTACTCCAGGGGCGCCTCGGACTCCTCGCGCGGAACGCCGTACGCCGCGAACGTCTCCTCCATCCGCGCGTAGGTGCGGATCACGGCACGGCGTGGGTCGCGCTCGGCACGGAGATCGTCCAGCGAGTCGGCCAGCACGTCCTTGAGCGCCGCGGCGAGCGCCGCCTCCTCGTCGGCCGCTTCGCCCTCCCGCCTCCTGAGCACCGCCGCCGTCCCCATCGCGACCACGAGCCCGAGCACGACCGACCCGAGTACGAGCACCGGCAGCCACTGGAAGTGCGCGCGGTGCACCGGCGCGGGCGTGGCGCGCTTCGCCTTCTTGGACAGGCCCTTGGCGGGAATCGTCGAGGCAGGCGTGGTGTCCTGCGAGTTGCGGCGAAACAGGCCCCCGTGCCGGTCGACGGCGAACACGCCGACCGCGAGCAGGAGGCTGAGCGCGACGAAGGTGACCAGGGTGCGCCGCCAGCTCGTCTTCCCCTGGATCGCGTACAGGCGGCGGCGCTGAGTCAGCCCCCAGAGGAGGACGATGGAGCCCAGCGGCACGATGATGAGAGCGATCGACGCGAGGTAGTCGCCGATCAGCGTCGGCGCGTGGCCGGCGTCCGCTCCCGTGCCTCCCCCGGGACGGTGCGCCCGGCTCGCGACGGCGACGAGCGCGAGCAGCGCCATCAGCGCGATCCCGCTCCAGAGGAGCCGTCGAGCGCCGCTCACGACGGAACCCTAGACAAGCACGCGCACGGCGTCACGCTCCGCCTCGAAGACGGCGTTCTCGACGTCGCCGAGATCCTCGCCGTCGACCTGGAGCGGGAGCGGCCGGTCGCACGCCAGCTCGATCCGGTCGAGGTCGTGGCCGTAACGGACGTCG
>DASXQY010000051.1:0-2062 GCA_036506915.1 Gaiellaceae bacterium
TCTTTGCCACGGCGGCGCTGGCGGAGGCAGTCGCGCAGCGGACAGGCTGGACGCCAGGCCTCTTCCGAACCTATTACGCGGCCGGAGGGGTCCTGACCGTGGCCTATCTCGGTGCCGGCTCCGCGTGGCTTCTCCTGGACCATCGGGTCCGAGATGCGCTCGTGGGGGCGCTGGTGGTGGCAACACTCGCGGCGGTCGTTACCGTCGCGCTGGCCCCGGTCGACGCGGAGATGCTCTCGACGACGCCAAGCGGCCGTCCGCCTGGAAATGGGGTGCTCGCCGGTCACGCGGCACTCTGGGCGATCAGCCTCAACACATTCGGCACAGCCTTTCTCTTGGGGGGCTCGCTCTACTCGATCGTGCGTCGGCAGCGCGTGCGCGCGAATGTTTGGATCGCAAGCGGAGCAATCGTCGTCGCGCTCGCGACCGGTCTCTCACGCGCGGGTGATTACTCCTTCGTCTACGCCGGGGAACTCGTCGGAATCGCGGCGATGTTCGCGGGGTTCAAACTCACCGGCGCTCCACGCAAGGCGCCTGCGCCGTCCGTGCAGCCGAGGGGGACGCTTGCGGAGGGGGTCCAGGGAGGGTGACCGATGCCCAGGCCTTCCACGGCCAAGCCAGGGAAGTCGCAACGGAGCGTCTGTCGAAGGCACGCGGGCTCTTGACGACCGTCGCCCCCGCCGAGCGGGCCGTCATCGAGCAGGTCGCATACGCCGTCGCGGCCGGCGTAGCCAGCTGCCTCCTCGAACAGGCGGCGAGAAACAGCGTCATAGAAGCCGCCCTGCGTGACGGCTATCTCCGGGTGAGGAAATCGGCGAGGTCGACGTCGGGGCAGCCTTCGCTAGGGCGCTTTCGAGCGTGACGGGCAGTCCGGCTAGCGACTCGCTGCCGACTGGCTAGGGAGCCAACGGCCAGAGACGCCTCGAGGGCAGCAGGTCGGGGCCCCGTCCTGCCGCACCTCAGAGAGGTCATCCGCCGAAAGTTCGCGGCCTAAGCCGTTCGAACTTTCGGCGGGACCTAGACGAAGTCGCGCGGAACGTCGAACGAACGCTCGCGCGAGTAGATCCGCTTGCCGTTCTCGTACGCCTCGACGAGGGTGACGATGCGGAAGACTTCGACGTCGGCAGTCATGGTGCTGTACGTCTCCACTCGAGCCGACCAACCGTCCCGATGCATCTGCATCGACCGCTCGCACTCGACGGCGGCAGACAGCGGGTCGCCCTCGACGATCGTGAAGACATCTTTCTGCGAGCCCTCGACCTCCAGATCGTCTTCACGCGCGTGGCGCCGGCAGCGAATCCGGTCGAGGACGAGCGTCCTGCGGCCCGTCCGAGCGTCGTGGGAGACCGTCCGGCTCGACGCTCCGTTCGCGCCGTTCGTCTCCGGCGCGCGCGCGAAGGTCGTAGCCTGGCCGTCCTCGTCACGAGGCGGGCGCACGGGCAGCTCGAGCCGAGTCGGCCCTCCTGTGTGGACAGTCAGGGTGACCGGGTCCGGCGACGGCCAGGCCCAGGGCCAGTAGGTCGGGCTGACGGCGAGGCGCAGCCGATGGCCGGGCCGGAAAGCGTAGGCGGCGGCGTCGAGCGGCACCCGCACGGTGTAGCGCCGTCCCGGCTCGAGGGGAGCCGGGTCGCTGCTCCCGTCCCGGTGGGCCAGATTGAGGAGGCCGCGGGCGACGAGCGTCGACGCGCCTGAAGCGGACACGTCGCAGAGCCGCACCGCGACGAGGGCGAGTGGCCGGTCGGCGGACAGCTCGATGGTCACGGCCGGCGAGCCGAGAATCTCGATCCGCTCTTCGAGAGGCTCCGAAGTGAAGGTGAGCGAGAGGTTGTCCTCGCGCCGCTGGTCTCGGGGAAGCTCCGCCACTCCCCAGGGGCACCAGGTCCCCGCCGCCGAGCCCACCACCTGGGCGCCGCGGATCGCTAGAGCGCGCCTCGGCGTCCGTTCGGTCCGGAGCGTTCCCTCACCCAGCGCATACCGGCGGGAGGCGATGCGCCGGGCGGGCCAGGTCTCTTCCTCCACCCACCGGCCCCGCCGCGGACGGTGGTCCTTCCTCGGAGGCACG
>DASXQY010000052.1:0-5120 GCA_036506915.1 Gaiellaceae bacterium
GGACCAGGACTACACGGAGCGCTTCGCGAACGTCGCCAAAGAGCTCGCCAAGG
The DNA here is from genome assembly GCA_036506915.1 of Gaiellaceae bacterium. Lineage (GTDB taxonomy): Bacteria > Actinomycetota > Thermoleophilia > Gaiellales > Gaiellaceae > AC-32. The sequence continues at coordinate 54 of DASXQY010000052.1, forward strand.
CGCTGAAGACGCCGGACTGCGTGGTGGACGGCGAGGTCTGCGCGCTCGACGAGGAGGGCCGGCCGAGCTTCTCCGCGATGCAGCAGCGCAAGCCCGGGACCCCGATCGTCTACTACCTCTTCGACCTGCTGGAGGTGGACGGCGACTCGATCATCGACCGGCCCCTCTCGGAGCGGCGCGAGCGGCTCGAGCAGCTGCTCGACGGGCGCAACCGCACGGTCATGCCCTCCGAGCCGTTCGACGACGGGCCGGCGCTGATGCAGGCGGCGCGGGAGCGGAAGCTGGAGGGCGTCGTCGCCAAACGGCTCGAGTCTCGCTACCAGCCGGGGAAGCGCACCCGCGACTGGCTCAAGTTCAAGGCGCACTACGAGCAGGAGTTCGTGATCGCCGGCTACACGCGCGGCAAGGGACGGCGCGAGAGCGCGTTCGGCTCCCTGGTGCTGGCGGTGTACGGCGAGGACGGACCGGAGTACGTCGGAAACGTCGGCACCGGCTTCGACGAGGCCGAGATCGAGCGGCTGCTGAAGAAGCTGCGGCCGCTGGAGCGGAAGGAGCCGCCGTTCGCGGAGGTGCCGAAGCTCCCCCGCGTGCGGAAGGGCGACGTCGTTTGGGTCGAGCCGAAGCTCGTCGCCGAGGTCTCGTTCGTCGAGTGGACGCACGACAAGCGCCTGCGCGCGCCGGTCTACCTGGGCCTGCGCGAGGACAAGGAGCCGGAGGAAGTCCGGCGCGAGATTCCGGGCGACCTGCCGGCGGCCTCGATCCCCGACGTGATCAGGAAGGGCAAGCGCGTCCTGCGGCTCTCGAACCTCGACAAGCCCTTCTGGCCCGATGAGGGGATCACGAAGGGCGACCTGCTCGCCTACTACCGCGACGTCGCGCCGACGGTCGTCCCGCACCTGAAGGAACGGCCGTTCACGATGAAGCGCTATCCCGATGGCTGGCAGGGCAAGCACTTCTTCCAGAAGGACGCCCCGCAGGGGATGCCGGAGTGGATTCCGACGGTCGAGCTGATGGTCTCGACCCGGGAGACGCCGCGGCGGCGGCGGAGGATCCAGGCGCCGCTCGTGAACGACGACCTCGCGCTCCTCTGGATGGTGAACATGGGCTGCATCGACCTGAACACGTGGTACTCGCGCGTGGACAGGCCGGAGCGGCCCGACTTCGTGCTCTTCGACCTCGATCCCTCGCCCGACGTCGGCTTTCCCGAGACGGTCCAGGTCGCGCTGCTCGTGAAGGAGGCGCTGGACGCGCTTGGGCTCCAGTCCTTCGTGAAGACGAGCGGCGCGGACGGGATCCACGTGCTCGTCCCGATCGCGCGGCGGTACATGTACGAGGACACGCGCCAGTTCGCCGAGATCGTCGCGCGGGCCCTTGCGTCTACACACCGCGGGCTCGTCACGACCGAGTGGTCGAAGGCAAAGCGGCGCGGCGTACTGATCGACGCGAACCAGAACGGCGAGGGCAAGACGATCGCCTCGGTCTACTCCGTCCGGCCCAAGGAGGGCGCACCGGTCTCGACGCCGCTTCTCTGGGACGAGGTCGACGAGTCGCTCGACCCCGGCTCGTTCACGATGGACGTCGTGCGGAAGCGGATCGAGGAACACGGCGACCTGTTCGAGGGCGTGCTGAAGACGAAGCAGTCCCTCGGTGCGGCGCTGAAAGGCGTCAGCTAGCCGACTCGGGGGTTGGGTGCTACGCTCAGCCGGTTCCGCTGTCCGGCCAAGGAGGTGCGCCATGACGAAGCTTGCACTCTCCGGTCGCAGAGCCTGAGGCTCCTCGACTAGCCGCAGCGCGCCTTTTCACCTAGCGAAGCGAGCTCCCGAGCCCCGGGCCTGCCCGGTCCGTCACTCGTTCTCGAAAGGAGATTCGCTTGCCCGCTTCGGTTTTGCACGACCTCGGTTGGGACGACGGCTTTGCCGCCGCGTTCGAGTCGTGCCAACTGGAAGGCCTTGTTCCCGCACGAGTCGCGGCCCAGCACCGCGGAGGCTATGACGTCCTCGGCGAGGCCGGGGAACGGCGCGCCCGGGTTTCCGGGCGCTTGCGTCACGAGGCCGGCTCGGCGGGCGACCTGCCGGCCGTGGGCGACTGGGTTGCGCTCCGCGACGAGACGATCCAGGCGGTGCTGCCGCGCCGGTCTGCGTTCTCGCGCAAGGCGGCCTGGGCGGCGACCGAGGAGCAGGTGCTCGCGGCGAACGTAGACAGCGTGTTCGTCGTCACCGGGCTCGACGGCGACCTGAACCTGCGCCGGCTAGAGCGCTACCTGACGCTGGCCTGGGAGAGCGGCGCGAGCCCCGTGATCGTCCTGACCAAGGCCGACCTCTGCGAGGACGCCGGCGCCGCGCTGCTCGCGGTCGAGCCCGTTGCGATCGGCGTGCCGGCGCACGCGGTCAGCAACGTCACGGGCGCGGGCCTCGAGGAGCTCGAGCCGCACCTCGCTCCCGCGCGTACGATCGCGCTGCTCGGCTCGTCCGGGGTCGGCAAGTCGTCCCTGGCAAACCGACTCGCCGGCGCCGAGCTGCAGGCGACGAAAGAGATCGCGGACGACGGGCGCGGCCGGCACACGACGACGAGCCGCCAGCTGATCAGGCTTCCGAGCGGCGCGCTGCTCGTCGACACCCCTGGCCTGCGGGAACTCCAGCTTTGGGACGCCGACGAAGGCCTGCACGAGGCGTTCGCCGACGTGGACGAGCTGGCCGCGGAGTGTCGTTTCAACGATTGTTCGCACACCCGCGAGCCGGGCTGCGCTGTGCACGCCGCGATCGAGGATGGCCGCCTCCCGCTCGCGCGGCTCCAGAGCTACCGGCGGCTCGAGCGCGAGCTCGAGCGGCTTGCGCTCCGGCAGGACGCCCGCCTCCGCTCGGTGGCGCGAAAGAAGCGAGCGGCCTTCGCGCGTAGCATGCGCCGCCCGTCCTGGTGACAATGCGGAGGTGCGACTCGCCGTCCTGGCCTGTGCTGCTCTCTTTGCCGCAGGCTGCTGGGGGAATGGGGTCAAGCAGGAGCCGGCCGTGCAGAGAGAGCACCAGGTCTGCGAGCCGACGCGAGCGGCCGGCTACACGGTCTGCGGCTATCCGCTCCAGAAACGCACGCCTTCGTCGATCTGGGCGAGCTTCGGCAGGAGCGCGGTCAAGCTGACCGGCCCGGCCGAGGTCGTGAAGAAGGACCCCCTTCCGGCCGGCTTCTGGGTTCCAGCGCGGCTCTTCCCCTCTTCTGACGGCAAGGTGCTTCTCGCCCAGTGGTCGGGGCAGTGCGAGGTCCAGTCGACGTACCTGATCTCAACGCAGACCGGAAAGCGGCGCGCGATCCTCGGGCGGGCCGGGGAATCAACTGCGCTCGGGTGGACGAAGGACGGCCTGGCGAAGATTCGGGTCCCCCGGCCGGTCTGCGGCGGGACCCGGCTCGCCGCGGGGATCTACGCGATCGACCCCGCGACGCTGAAACCGACCCTGCTTCGTCGCATCAGACCGCGACCCGGAGGGCCCTAGGGAAGCGTCCCCAACGCCTCACAGGTCGCGGCGGGCGAAGCCGATCGCAGCGGCAAACGCGACGGCGACGAGGTATGCGACCGCCCAGAGCCGCAGCCAGATACCCCCGCTGTAGGCGCCCCCGAACGGGCCCAGGTCGAGCAGGAAGCCGGTCAGGCCGTGGGTGTTCGCGGTGATCTGGCGCAGCGCATCCTGGTAGAGCGCCTCGAACGGGAGGGCCCACGAAGCGATCTTGGCCGCGCGCTCGAGCTGGTGGGACGAGAGAGCGTGGCCGATCGAGCCGAGCAGGCCGGCGACGAGGCCGGCGCCGAACACCATGAAGATCGCGATCCCGTTTGCGGTCGCGGTCAGGAAGACCGACCCGAGCAGCGAGATCGCGGCGACCAACGCGACGCCTCCGGCCAGCTCGAGGCCGGGCACGACCTTGTGGTCGGGCCACCAGTCACCCGACAGGCCCGTGATCAGCATCGCGATCCCGTAGACGGCGAGGACGTACGGTACGCACACGGCGACCGCGCCGAGCCAGCGCGCGAGCAAGAGGGTGGTGCGTCCGATTGGACGAACGACCAGCGGCTGTAGGAGCCCGCGCTCCGCGTCGCCCCGGACCGTCCCGAGCGTGAGGAAGATCGCGAGGACGACGCCGAGGAAGAGCGTGGCGAACATCGCGAGGCCGAACACGAAGGCGCCGGCGAAGGTGCGCGCGTCGATCCCGACCGGCGGCTGGATCGACGCGACGTCGCGGAAGACGTAGTGGTTCCCGAGCCAGTAGAGGCCGAGGAAGGCCAGCGTGAGGAGGAGAACGACGACGAACACCTTGCGGCGGAAGGCCTCGCGGAGGCTGTAGGCGACGATCGTCGCAATCGCGCTCACGACGTCTCTCCGCCGACCGCCTCCAGATACGTCTCCTCGAGCGTCGAGGTGAGGACGCGGACGCCGTAGACCTGCCGGCCCGCTCCGACCAGGTCCGCAACCAGCCGGGGCGCATCTTCGCGAGAGGCGCCCTCGAACAGGCGCACGCCCTCTTCGGTCTCGATCTCGACGCCGCGTGCTCTCGCGAGCTCGCTCGGAGCGCCCTCCGTGACGAGTCGCCCGTCGAGGAGGATCGCGACGCGGTCGCACACGAGCTCGACCTCGCTGAGGAGGTGGGAGTTGAGCAGCACGGAGATCCCGCGGCGGCGCAGCTCCTCGAGCAGCCCTCGCACGGTGCGGCGGCCGACCGGGTCGAGCGCGCTCGTGGGCTCGTCGAGGAGCAGGATCGGGGGCGAGCCGACCAGCGCCTGCGCGATGCCGAGCCGCTGTTGCATGCCCTTCGACATCGCCTCCACCCGCCGGTCGCGCGCGGCGGCGAGACCGACGAGCTCGAGCAGCTCCCGTCGCTCCTCGGGCCCGCCGGCGGAGCCGCTCAGGCGCTGATGGAGCTCGAGCAGCTCGTCCGCGGAGCACCAGCTCGGGAAGCGGAAGAGCTCGGCGAGGTAGCCGAGGGAGCGCCGTGCGGCGAGCGAACCGGCGGGCGCGCCTCGTACCTGCGCGGTCCCGGCGCTCGCGCGGACGAGGCCGCACACGATCTTGACGAGCGTGGACTTGC
>DASXQY010000053.1:0-15181 GCA_036506915.1 Gaiellaceae bacterium
TGCCTTGTCCGGCCGGACGAGCTCCTTGCGGACGAGCGCGGTCAGCTGGGTTGCGAGGTCCCGTTCCTCCGGAGCGAGCGCCTGCACCGCCCCGCGGTGGAAGACCCTGCCCTCGACCGATCCCCGCTCCAGCACTCCACGCTCCGACGGGTCGAGCTGATCGAGCCTCGCTGCGAGCAAGGCCTGGATCGTCGGCGGCACGGACACCTCGCCGTCGCCGGACTCCTCCAGGAGCGCGACCATCTCCTCGACGAACAGGGGATTGCTGCTCCACGAGGTCGAGAAACGTGGGCTCGCCCCAGTGGATGTCGTCGAAGAGGACGACCAGCGGCGAGGACTGCGCCGCCGCTTCGAGCAGCTTGCGAACGCCCCGGGCGATCTCCTCGCTCGAAGCCGCGATCTGCTCGTCGCCGAACAGGGCTTCGATCGCCCCGGCCGCCGGCGCTTCGAGTCTGACCGTGTCGCTGGGCGGCAGCTGCCTGAGCACCTCGACGACCGGCCAGTAGGTGATGCCTTCGCCGTACGGCAAGCAGCGTCCGCGCACAAGAGTCGCATCGTCGAGCGACCCGAGGAACTCGGCCGTGAGGCGGGACTTGCCGACGCCGGCGACGCCCAGGAGGGTGAACAGCTGGCACGATCTGTCGCGAGCCGCCTGGTCGTACGCATCGCGGAGCCGGCGAAGCTCCCTCTCGCGACCGACGAGCGGCGCGTCGAGCCGTCGCGCGTGGGCCGGTTCCTCCTCGCGAAGGGCGACGATTCGGTGAGGAACGATGGGTTCGCGCTTTCCCTTCAGCTCCCGCGCCTCGAGTGGCTCCGTCTCGACGGCGTCCCGTACCAACCGGAGCGTCTCTGCGCGGAGCAGGATCTCGCCCGGCGCGGCAGCCTGCTCCAGGCGAGCAGCGACGTTGACCGCATCGCCCGTGGCCAGGCGCTCTTTCGTTCCGGTGACGACCTCGCCCGTGTTGACGCCGATCCGCAGCTCGAGCCGGGTTCCGAAGTCCCGCTCGAGCTCTTCGTTCAAGTGATCGAGCACTTCGCGGAGCTCGCAGGCCGCGCGGACCGCGCGCAGGGCGTCGTCCTCGTGCACCCGGGGGACGCCGAAGACAGCCATTACGGCGTCGCCGATGAATTTCTCGACGGTGCCGCCATGCCGTTCGACGACCCGCCTGGCCTCCTCGAAGTACCGGGCCAGCACGCGACGCAACGACTCGGGATCGAGCCGCTCGCCGAGCGCCGTCGAGCCCGTCACGTCCGAGAAGACGACCGTGACGGTCTTCCGAACCTCGCGGACGGCCTGCTCGCTATCGAGTGCGAGCCCGCACGCGGAGCAACGTCGAACGCGGCTGGTTTTCGTGCCCGCAGGATGGACAAGTGCTCACGCGCCAAGCGTACGGCGGCTTCGCCCGTCCTTCCAGCCTGTGGGCGCCTTATAGGCGCGCCCCGCGCAGAGCCGTGGCGCAGAGGTGATCCTCCGGCTGTGGCGGGATCTTCGGCACGACGGCGAACAGGAGCTCCCGCAGGAGCTCGTTGTTCTCCTGGAAGACCGTGACCACCTGCTCGTGCGAGACGGGGGCCGTCCCTTCGACGCCGACGTCGTGGTCTGTGACCATCGAGATGTTCGCGTAGCAGAGCTCGAGCTCCCTCGCGAGATAGCCCTCGGGGTAGGCGGTCATGTTGATCACCTCCCAGCCCGCGTCCTGGAACCAGCGCGACTCGGCACGGGTCGAGAAGCGCGGCCCCTGGATCGTGACGACGGTGCCTCCGTCACGCACCGGGATGTCCAGCTCCCGTGCGGTCTCGACTAGCAGGGCGCGCAGGTCGGGGCAGTACGGGTCGGCCGCGGAGACGTGCGTTGTCTCGGGACCGTCGTAGAAGGTGTCCTTCCTCCCGCTGGTGCGGTCGACGAACTGGTCGCAGACGACGAACTCGCCGAGCCGGAGCTCCGCCTTGAGCGCTCCCGAGGCGTTCGGGCCGATGATCCTCCGGACGCCGAGCTCCTTCATCGCCCAGACGTTGGCGCGGTACGGGATCGCGTGCGGCGGCAGCTCGTGCTTGAGCCCATGGCGCGGGAGGAACGCGACGCGCTTGCCGCCGACCTCGCCGATCGTGATCGGCGCGGACGGCTTCCCGTACGGCGTCCCGAGCTCGACCTCCTCGACGTCCTCGAGGAACGAGTAGAAGCCCGACCCTCCGAAAATGCCGATCTCTGCTTCGGCCATCGGCGCGAGAGGCTAGCCGAGGCCAAGCGAACGCGCCCGCATTTCGCTCGGTCCGTACCAAAGAGTGCTGGCCCTGCAAGTCGAACTCTGTTCGCCTAGGCTCGTCGCCTCGCGCGCCAGCGCGCGTTGGCGGCCTTCGGGCTTTCGGCCGGGGTTCTAGCCAGCAGGGCCAGTGCAACCAGTCTACTCCTCTGAGCCAAGGGGCGCCGTTTTCGGCCGCGTCCTGTTCTAATGGACCTCTTGGAGCGGCTGGTCGTCACCCTGAAGCTGCGAAAAGGGACGCAGGAGCGGGCGGCCAAGCTGATCGCCGCGGGCCCGCCGTTCGATCCAGCGGACCTTGGCCTCACGCGGCACGCGGTCTACCTCGGCGACGACCTCGCGATCTTCGTGTTCGAAGGGCAAGCCGTCGAACAGCGGGTTCGCGCGCTCGTCAACGACCCGGTCCGCTCGGCGTCGTTCGCGGCCTGGATGCCGCTCGTCGCCGGCCGCCCCGCGCTGGCCCACGAGGTCTACCGCTGGGAGCCGGACGGATAGAACGGCCTCTTACGGTCGGCGTCGCAACCGAGCGATTCAGCGCCTGCCGCGGCCGACGATCAGGTTGACCTTCTTGCCCTTCGCGAAGGTCCTCCCCGCCCTCGGGCGCTCGGACAGAACCCGGTTCTTCTTCGCCCTGGTCGAGGCTCTGTAGGTAACCGTTCCGACCCGGCAATGCGCCTTCCTGATCCTCGTCTTCGCGATCAGAAGCCGCTTACCGATCACGTTCGGGACGTGACAGAGCGTGAGCGGTGGAGGCGGAGGCGGTGGGGGTGGGGGCGGAGGCGGTGGCGGGGGTGGCGGCGGTGGAGGGGGTGGCGGCGGTGGAGGCCCGCAGCCGCCGAGCGCCTTGCAGGCGTTGAGGCGACCGCCGGTGCCGACCTTCCCGGTCAGAGGGCCGGCCGCGTCGACGCCTCCGAGCACTGCGGCCTTGACTTGCGCCGTCGTGAAGGCCGGATGCGCGGCGAGGACGAGCGCGGCGACGCCGGTCACGTGCGGGGTCGCCATCGAGGTCCCGCTCAGCGACGCGTACGCGTTCTGCGTCGCGGCGAGGCACTGGACGGAGACGTCGTCGACGTAGACGCCGTCGGCAGTGCCGGTCCCGGGGCTGATGAACTCGAACTGCGGGTAGAAGGTCGCCGCTCCCTCGTAGTCGGACAGGTCGGACTTGACCTCATAGAACTGGCCGAGCGTGTTGCCCGTCCAGCCGTCGATCGTCTGGAAGTTGACGCCGTCGTCCGAGGCGTTGACGAGGACGCCGTCGAAGAAGTCGGCGAGGTCGAGGTCGAGCCAGTAGTCGAGCCCGCACCCCTTGCGCCCGGTCAGGTCGATCGCCGCCGTCCGGGTCAGGCTCGTGTCGGCGTTGTTCGCGTATGGCCCCCCCGGTGAATCGGTCGCGCTCGAGCTGCCCGCGTGGTGGATGCTGGCGAGCCCCCAGGGCGGCTCGGCGTTCCAGTTCGCGAGGCCCGTCTCGAAGCCGTCGAAGCCGACCGAGTCGTAGGAGGGGAACGTGCTCGGGACGGACAGCCCCGGAGCGGCCAGGTCCACGCTGGCGGGGCCGTAGTTGGAGAAGCTCGTCAGGGCATCGGACTGGTCGGTGGCGGCCACGCAGACGACGTTCGGGAGATTGTCCTCTCCGGGCGCCGACGATCCGTAGTTGCAGGGATACGTCGGCAGGTCGTCGTCGTTCTCGCCGTCGTTGCCGGCTGCGAAGACGAAGAGCGTGTTCGCACAGCTCGGATCGGCGATCGCTTCGCTCATCGCAGGGTCGTAGTCGGGACCGCCGAGACTCGCGTTGACGACTCTCGCGTGATCCGCACATGCATCCAGGAATGCCTGCGTGATGTCGTCATCGAAGCCGCTGCCCGAGGCATCGAGGACGCGCAGCGGGATCAGGTCGACACTCCAATTGACGCCGGTCACGCCCTTCGCGTTGTTCCCGACTGCCCCGATCGTGCCCGAGACGTGGGTCCCATGGCCGTTGGCGTCCTCGGGGTCGCTGTCGTCCGTGACGTAGTCGTGCCCGAGGCCGGAGTCGACATTCGCCGCGAGATCCTCGTGCGTCGCCGCGATCCCAGTGTCGACGACCGCGACCTTGACGCTACTGCTACCCGTCTGGATGTCCCACGCTCCCGGGGCGTTGATCTTGGCCAGCCCCCAGAGCGACGGGTACTGCGGGTCGTTCGGGGTGGCCAGGGCGTGCCGCCGGTAGTCCGGGACGGCGTACGCGACAGCGGGATCGGATCGGAAGGCTGCGACGGCCTCGGGCACAGACCGGCTTGGGGCGATGCGGACGAGCTGGAGGCCCGGAAGCCCCATCCGCTTGATCGTCGCCGCGCCTTGTTCCACGACGCTCTGGCGCCGGTTGAGCGAGTCGACCCAGGGATGGAAGCGAACGATGATCCGGTCCGGGGCCCACCGGCTCTCGCTGAGAGGAGCCATGGACGCTCGCGGCCACCCCGAGCTCCCCACCCCGGCCGGAACGAGCACGCTGAGCGCAACGAGCAAAACCGCGATCCGCACCAGGCCCTTCATGACCCCGCCGTGACGCACCACGAAGTTATCGGCCCTCGCTCGGCGGATTTCAAGGGTCGACACGAAACTCGCTGAGTCGTCCTCAACGGCCCGGGCCGCGGCCGACCCGCAGGTTGACCTTCGTGCCGTTCTTCAGGCGCCGGCCGGGAGCCGGGGTCTCTGAGAGGACGCGGTTCTTCTTCTTCCTGGACGAGACCTTGTACGTGACGGTCCCGACGCGGCAGTGGGCGTTCCTGATCCTCGTCTTCGCCCTCGGGAGCAGCCGGCCGACGACGTTCGGGACGACGCATTTCGGCGGGACGAAGGGCGGCGGAGGTGGCGGCGGGGGTGGCGGAGGTGGCGGAGGCGGGGGTGGCGGAGGTGGCGGAGGCGGCGGCGGCGGGGGTGGCGGAGGTGGCGGCGGCGGAGGCGGAGGCGGCGGGGGTGGCGGAGGTGGCGGCGGCGGAGGCGGCGGGGGTGGCGGAGGTGGCGGCGGCGGAGGCGGGGGCGGAGGCGGAGGTGGCGGTGGCGGAGGCGGCGGAGGCGGTGGCGGCGGAGGCGGTGGCGGCGGAGGCGGCGGAGCGCCGAGCGAGACGCGGAACGCGCCGCGGCCGTGGGTGAACGCGAACAGCGTCCACTGGGAGGCCGCGTTGTTCAGCCGCAGCTTCTCGGTGTCGACGTTGGCGAAGCCGCCGTTCTCGACCGCCCAGCTGGTGCCGCCGTCCAGCGAGACGTAGACCCCGAGGTCGGTGCCGATGTAGAGATGATTCGTTGCCGTAGGGTCTACCACGATGCTGTGCACCGGAATGTCGGGAAGGGCGCCGAGCCCGGAACCGTCGATTTCGCTCCAGTTCGCGCCGCCGTTCGTCGTCTTCCAGACGTGGGTGCCGCCGAAGGTGGAGTAGACGGCGTAGGCGACGTTCGAGTCCGTCGGGTCGAACGCGAGCCCGGCCACGTATCCCGTCCGCGGCTGGACGCTCTCCCAGTGCGTCGTCGGGTTGGCTGATAGAGCGGCGCTGTTGCGGAGGATGTAGCCGTCGCTCATCGCCACGAGAACGTGGTTGCCGCTGCTGTCGCTCGGCGCGACGGCCCCCGCGCTCACCGAGCCGACCCCAGGCGTGATCGCGCTCGCCTGCTGCCAGGACGAGGCCCCGTTGGTCGTCCGCCAGATGTAGTAGCCGCCGGTCCAGAGACGCGCCGCGCTGGAGGGATCCATCATGAACGGAGTGATGAAGAGGAAGTCGTTCGGGTTCTCGCTGATCCCGTTGATGGCCGAGTTGAAGCTGGAGCCTCCGTTGGTGGACTTCTGGATCGAGAGCCCGTAGTTCTCGGCGAACAGGATCGAGGTGTTGAGAGGGTCGACCGCGACCGACCCGCCGTCGCCGTCGAGAATCGTGCTCCAGGCGTTTGTGCCGCCGCCGTCCGTCCCGCGCACCGTGCCGTTGTCCTGGGTGCCGCCGAAGTAGGTCGTTCCGGCCGGATAGGGCACGCCGTCGTAAAACTGCGTCACGGCGTAGCCGTTATTGAGCGCGCCCCACGTGAACCCGCCGGAGACCGAGCATGGGGCGGTCGAGCCCGTGGCGGTCGCCGCGAGGGCGTTCGTCGTCTTGTACAGACCGCCGTCGTTGCCGACGAACATGGTCTTGTTCGCCGACCCGTCGTAGCCGGGGCTGAAGACGATTGCGTGCTGGTCGGCATGCCCGAACTGCGTGTAGACGCCGCCCGTGTACCAGCGTGAGGCCAGGCCCCAGTTCGCGCCACCGTCGTCGGAGCGGAAGAGGTCGACGCCGCCCGCCCAGACGCGGTTCTCGTTGGTCGGGTCGACGGCGATCACGTTGTCGTACCAGCCCTGGTTATAGAACTGAGAGCTGCCGAGGCTGCACTCCGTGAGAAAGGCGAAGAGGGGGTTCGTCAGTAGCACGGTGTTGAGCTTCGTCGGACTGCTGTTCCTGACGGTGGCGGTCCAGGTACCCGAGCCGCCGCCGGTCGTCGAGCGAAAGAACGCGTGCAGCCCGTACTGGTAGGTGCCCGCCGCGAGCTCGTCGCTGAGGGCGTAGATCACGTTCTGGTTCGACGGTGCGATCGCAAGCGAGGTACGGCCCATGTTGGTCTCGCTGAGGACGCTGTCCCACGTACCGCTCCCGCCGGCGTCCGTGTTGCGGTACACGGTTCCCTGGGCGAAGCTGCCGCAGGCGGCGAAGACAGTGTCGATGGCGGTGATGTCGGTGCGGATCGCGAGGTCGGTGCAGCCGACATCCGAGGACGAGGTCGTGACGACCTTCGTCCATGAGCCGCCGCCGTCCAGGCTGCGCATGAGGCCGGCGCCGGTGGCGGCGTACACGTGCTGGGCGTTCCCCTTGCTGACGACAATGTCGTTGACGTAGTAGAAGTCCGAGCTCGAGCCGGTGCCCCCGATCGTCGTCCAGTCGGCGCCCGCGTTCGTGCTCTTGAAGATCCCGGCGCCCCGGACCGCGTCGAGGTTGAAGAAGCCCTCGCCGGTTCCCGCGTAGAGCGTGTTGTGGTTGGACGGGTCGATCGCGAGCGAGTTGACACTCAGGTTCGGGAGCAGGTCGTTCAGCGGCGCCCACGTCGAGCCCCCGTCGACCGTCTTCCAGACGCCGCCGTCGGCGGCGCCGGCGTACATCGTGCCGGCGGCCGTCGGATCGATCACCAGGGCCCGCGTCCGGCCGCCGATGTTGCCGGGCCCGAGGGGGCTCCAGGACAGCGTCGAGGCGGCCGTGGCCTCTCCACCCGAGGACGCGAGCGGCGCGAGCTGCTGGCGGGACGCGGTCGAGTACCGGCGCATGTGCTCGCTCCACTCGCGCGCGGCGCGGTAGCGGCTGTAGTCGATAGGCGACTTCCCGTCGGGGGAGCGCTTCAGCAGAAAGTAGCGAAGCGCCTCCCCTGGTTGGTCGGAGCGCTCGGCGGCGTCCTCGGTCGCGAAGCGCGAGAGCGTGAGCTTCGCCGCGCGCCCGTGCGTCTCGTCACCGCGCAGGAAGCCGGCCGCGCCGGCGGCGGCGCAGGCGGCGATCGCCGTGCAAGCGAGCCAGGTGCTCCGCTTGCGCCCTAGCGCCTCGGCCCCCTACCGATCCAGAGCCTGACCTTCGTCCCGTTCGCGAGACGCTTTCCCGCCACCGGCCGCTCCCTCAGGACTCGGCCTTTCCGCCGCTTCGCGGAGATCGCGTAGGTGAGCCTGCCAACCCGGCAATGCCTCGCCCGGATCCTCGTCTTCGCCGGCGCGAGCCGCTTCCCGACGACGTTCGGGACTATGCACTTCGGCGGGACGAACGGGGGCGGTGGAGGTGGAGGCGGCGGCGGAGGTGGCGGCGGGCCGCCGGCCCCGGTGACCTTGCCCCACCAGGTGCTCCAGCGTCCGGCGCCGTCACCCGAGCCGACAGGTGTTCCGGCGTACTCCTGGATCGTCCACAGCGAGGTGTCGTCCGCCGGGTCGACCTGGGTGACGCTGTAGTCGCCCCAGCGATTGCGCCCGTGCCCGAAGGTCTTCAGATAGGCGCCTTCACCGGCCTTCAGGATCACCGGGTCGCGCATCGAGCTCGCCGCGTCACCCGCGGCGTGGAACGCGTAGGCGGCGCTCGCGAAGCCGGACGGGGAGAACGCCGTGAAGCCGAGCAGGATCTCGCCGCTCGCGTTCGCGGAGATCGACGGATACGCGTAGGAGTGCGCGCCCGAGGCGTCGTCGACGCGCCCGCCGCGCACGAAGTTGCCCGCCGTGTTCAGCTCCACCCATTGAACTGCCGTGCGGCCGGAGAGACCCACCGTCTGGGCGTAGTAGACGCCGCCGTTGCGGAATACGGCGTTGAGCGCTCGCGAATCGCCGCCGTCGATGCCCGTCTCGCCGCTCTGCGGGAGGATGTTTCCGCTCGGGATCGACCAGGGCCCGAGCGGGTTGACCTTCGTCCCGCCGCCCACGATCGAGACGGCGGGGCTCGGGGGGCCGGAGGTCACGGACCAGAAGCGGTAGGTCGCGGAGGCGCTGCCGACATGCTCGACCATGTACAGGGTGTTCTCGCTCGCCGAGTACGTGACCGCGGGCTGGGTGGTGAAGGACGGCAGGCCGGTGACGAGCGCGGCGCTCGGCGCGAAGCCGCGAAGCGAGGGGTAGTCGATCACGAGCAGCCTCCCCTGGGAGAAGGCGTTGTTGCTGTTCCCGAACATGTTCACGTGAATCGCAACCCAGGTCTTGTTGAAGCCGATCGCCGGGTAGTCGGCCCAGGTCAGGTCGCTCGAGTCGGCGTCCACCCGGTACAGGTGCCACGCGCCCGCGGGATCGCTCGTGTCCGAGACCCCGAACAGGATCGACGAGCCCGCGCTCTGCGGCTCGCTCACCGCCGACACGATCCACCGGTTGTTGTACGGGTCGTAGAGGGTCTTCGGGTCGAACGGCAGGACGGCTCCGGCCGGCCCCCAGAAGGTCGGCATCGAGACCGTGCTGAGCACCGCGCCGTCCGACTTCTGCTCGATCACGTAGTTGTTGTTCAGCGTCACCAGCAGCTTGTCCTGGCCGACCGCCCCGTCGGTGTCGGGCGGGATCACGTTCGAGGTGGTGCCCGTCAGTGGCGAGTCCGCGTGCGCGATGAAGCTCGCCGCCGGCGAGGGCGACGGCACGTTCGGGCCGACCTCGGGGAGGGCGAGCGGAGACTGGAACGGCGAGGGCAGCGTGATGTGGGACTGCGGCTCGGGCTTCTCCTGCGGCTCCGGCATCGGGTACGGGGTGAGGGGGCCGATTGCCCGCGGCCCGCGCGCTTCGAGGCGCGCCAGCCGGGCGAAGTTCACGATGCCGGCGGACGCGATTCGAGCCGAGTGGCCGCGATACGTGACGTCCGAGCCGGACGTGGCCTTGCCGGAGGCGAGCGCGGGAAGCGCAACGGCGACGAGGCCGCCCACGACCAGCGGCCACACGCGGGCCGAGGCGCCCCTCGCCCTCTCCATGCTCCCCCTCCCTTTTTCGGACCCGGTAGTACAGGTCTTATAGGCGGCAAAGGGCCGAAATACAAGCGGTTCGCGGCCAGCTCAAGTCCTTCGTACCGGTCATTCCAGCCGGAGGTCCAGGGACCGAGGCTCAGCCTGCTTGTTTGACCGCGTCGGCGTAGGCGAGCTGGAGGTTGGCGAGCACCTGGTTGAAGTCGCGCAGTGCCTCCTCGGGGACCGAGCCTTCGAGCACTGGGACGAGGGCGCGCAGGGCCTCGATCGCGAGGTGGGCCTGATCGAGGTCCTTGCTCTCGCCGGTCACGCGGTGGTAGCCGAGCGAGGAGACCGAGTAGAGCGTCTGGAGGAGCAGGTCGGAGACCTTCAGCTTGGCGAGCTCGGCCTGGAGCTCCTCGATCAGCTCGCGCTCTTCTCGCGTCGGATCTTCAGCCACCCGCTACCGGTTCCTTAGGAACGGCTCTCTGAGCCGGGTTCGGTCGACCGGTCATTTCCGACGGACGCACGGGCCAAGCCCGCGCGTCCTGATAGCGGCGCTGCAAGCGGCGCCTCGGTCCGGACCTGCTCGGCATAGATCTCCTCCATGGTCGCGCCGGCCTGGTGCCGCGCGATCTGCCGCTCCGCGGCGTTCGCGGCCGGAACCGTCAGATACTGGGCCGCGCCGAGCTCCTCCGCGACCGGCTGCACCCACTCCAAGAGCCGCTCCAGGTGCGTGCGGGCCGGGCGGACTTCGCCGCTTCCGAGGTCGATCAGCTCGCCCGACAGGCCGTACCGGATCGCCCGCCAGAGGTTCTCCTCGATCAGCCGGTTCGGGTGCGACGGCAGCGCTTCGCCCTCGTCCACCGCTCGGGCGATACGGACGGTGAGCGCGTAGCAGAGCGCCGCGAGCGAGCGGGCCTCGGACAGGTCGGGCTGGGCGTCACAGATGCGGATCTCGATCGTCGGGAACGCCAGATGGGGCCGTACGCTCCACCAGATCTGCGTGTGCTCCTCAATCGAGCGGGTCGCGTAGAGGAAGCGTACGTAGCGCTCGAAGCCGTCCCAGCCGTCGTATGCATCGGGCACGCCACAGCGTGGAAACGCCCGTGTGAAGATCTGCGTCCGCGCCGAGTGAAGGTGCGTGTAGCAGGCCTCGACGAAAGGTGAGCTCGCGGAGAGGGCGAGCAGCTCCGGGAGGAAGTTGCGCAGGCCGTTGCAGACTGCGATCGCCCGGTCCGGGCCGTTGATCGCGACGTGTACGTGCAGGCCGAAGCTGTTGTTCCTCCAGACGACGTAGCGGAGGAGCTCGTCGTTGCGCCGGTAGTGCGGTGTGTCGATGATCCGCTGGTCCTGCCACGGGCTCCAGGGGTGAGTGCCGGTGGCGGCAAGCGCGACTCCGAGCGAGTCGGCGAGCCCGAACAGCTGGGCACGGCGCTCGCCGAGGCGGGCCGCGGCCTCGTCGAAATCCTCGCAGCGGCCGGTGCGGATCTCGACCTCGGACGCGATCAGCTCTCCGACGAGATGCTCCTCGAGAGGAGTCGCTTGCGCGGCGGCCTGGAGCTCCTCGAAGCGGTTCGTCAGCGAGAGCGTCGCCGGGTCGAGGATCGCGAACTCCTCCTCGACGGCGACGGTGAAGTCACGGGCGGTCTCGTATTGCTCGCGGGCGGAGCCGATCTGCTCCTCGGGAGTGAGGCTCTGCGAGTCTCCCACGGCGCTACATTAGTTGAAGGGTTGAAGCAGTCGGTCGGCGACTCCGGCCCAGCTCCAGCGTTTCTCGGCGGCCCGGCGGGCGGCTTGGCCCAGGCGGGCGCGCTCGGCAGGTTCGAGCGCGAGCAGGGCTCGAAGCTTCTCGGTCAGCTCGCCGGTGTCGCCCTTCGCGAAGCTCGCCAGCGCGCGGTGCTCGGGCGGATATTCGGCCTCCAGCCCCTCCGCGATCTCCAGCAGCCCGGAGTGGCGGGCGACGAGCGGCGGCGATCCGGCGGACGCGGCCTCCGCGGCGACCATCCCGAAGGCCTCGGGGAAGATCGAGGGCACGACGGTCGCGGCGGCGAGCGGGAGCAGGTGGACGAGATGGCGGTGCTCGAGCGGTCCCGTGAAGAGCGTTCCCGGCGGGGCGGCGGCCTCGAGCTCGGCGCGGTAGTCGCCGAACCCGACGATCACCGCCCGCGCGTCCACGTCGCGCAGGGCCTCGAGGAGGAGGTGGACGCCCTTGTTGTAGAGAAGCTTGCCGAAGTAGAGGACGGTCGGCTCGTCGCGCTCGAAGAAGGCCGCGAGCCGGTCGGCGTTGCCCTCGTCCGGGAGTCGCTCCTGCGCATTGCCCGGGTTCGGGGGGTCCCGCCGGGCCTCCTCCAGCAACGCGCCGAGGGCATCGTCGCGTGGGCGGGGCCGGAACTCGTCGACGTCGACCCCGGGCGGAACCTCGTGGACATGTTCGACGTGGCCGACGACCTCCTCGAGCACCCGCCGGATGTGCTCAGAGCCGACGAAGACGGCCTCGGCGCCGGCGAGAGACTCCCTCCCCCACTCGGCGAGCTCCGGATTCCCCCGAATCGAGTACTCGAGCTCCGAGCCGTGGGCCTTGACGGCGTAGGGCGCGCCGGTAGCCGCCGCGACCGGCCCGCCGAGGAGGACGTGGTTCGCGAACACGAGATCGGCCGGGAGCAGCTCGCGCACCGCTGCGGCGTTCAACGCGACGTAGCCGTCGCGCTCCTCGCGCGTCAGGTCCGGGAGCAGTCGCGCCTCCAGTCCCTCGTAGCGGTCGAGCACGAACACCGGGAGCAGGCCGCCGATCTCAGGCCGCACGGTCTGCGCTTGGCCGAGGTCGTACTGGTCTGGGTCAGGCTCCTGCGAGAGAACGACGACGTCGTGCCCGGCGCGACTCCATTCACGCGCGAGCGCGCGCGTGTACACGTTCGACCCGGTCCCGCCGAGCAGGTACCCGTGCCAGAGAAGAATCCGCACGTCCGCGAGTTTGACGCCGGCCGGCTAGGTCAGGTGAAAGTAGAGAGCGTGCAGCAGGTCGACGGCCGGGTTGGACGTGTGCACCGTGACGTCGCTCGGAACGTCGAGCAGCGCCTCCGAGTAGTTGAAGATGATCTTGACGCCCGCGCCGACGAGGTTGTCCGCGACCTGCTGGGCGCTCTCGGCCGGAACGGCCAGGACGCCGACGATGATGTTCTTCTCCCGCACCGTCTCGGGGAGCCGGCCGGAGTCGCCGATCTCCATCGAGCCGATCCTGCGGCCGAGCTTCTCCGGATCGCTGTCGAAGACGGCCGCGATATTGATTCCGTGCTCCGCGAAGATCGGCGAGCTCGCGATCGCCTGCCCGAGCCGGCCGGCTCCGACCAGCGCGATGTTGTGCTGCCCCTGCGTGCGCAGGATCTTGCGGATCTCCCCGAGCAGCGAGTCGATGTTGTAGCCGACCCCGCGCTTGCCGAACTTGCCGAAGGTGGAGAGGTCGCGCCGGATCTGCGTCGCGTTGATGTTCGTGTAGTCGGAGATCTCCTGGGAGGAGATACGGTCCTTGCCCATCTTCTTCGCCTGCGTCAACACCTGGAGGTAGCGGCTCAGGCGCGCGGCGACCCCGACCGTCAGCCGGTCGGGACTCGAGCTCGCGCTCGCCACGTCGGTCCCCTGGGCGGTCGCTTGTAACAGAGCACAACCCATTGTGCCAGCGGGCGTGGCTCCGTGCGTCAGACCGTCACAAGCTCGTCCGTTACGGCCGAGCTTGTGCGGCCGCCAGCCGCCGGCGAAACGCCTGCTCGTGGACGTAGTAGGTAAAGACTTGCTCGCCGTCGATCTCGACCACCGGGATCAGCTCCCGGTAGCGCGCCTCGAGGTCGGGGTCGCCGTCGATCGCCACCTCCTCGAGCTCGAACGCCAGCTCGTCGTGGAGCCCCCGCACCTGCGCGAGGGCCCGCTCGCAGAGGTGGCAGCCTTCCGCGTGGAAGACGACTACCCGCGACTTAGGGATAGAGGCCACGCGTGACCGTGGCTTCGGCGACCCGGCCGACCGCGACGCCGTACGCCGCGCTGCGCATCGTCGTCTGCCGCTCCTCGTATACGTGCCAGGTCTCGTTGAACGCGCGGGTCGTGATGTCGCGCAGCTTCGAGTTCACCTCGGGCTCCTTCCAGAAGTACTCCTGGAGGCCCTGCACCCACTCGAAGTACGAGACGACGACGCCGCCCGCGTTGGCGAGGATGTCCGGCAGGATCAGCACCCCCCGGTCCTCGAGGATCTCGTCCGCGCCTGGAGTGACCGGCCCGTTGGCGCCCTCGCAGACGATCTTCGCCTTCACGCGGTCGGCGTTCTCGCTTGTGATCACCTGCTCGAGCGCGCACGGCGCGAGCACGTCGCACTCGAGCAGGAGCAGCTCCTCGTTCGTGATCTCCTCCGCCCCGCGCAGCCCGCGCAGGGTGCCCGTCTCCTGCTTGTGCGCGAGCGCGGCGGGGACGTCGATCCCGTTCTGGTTGTAGAGCCCGATGCTCGAGTCGGAGATCGCGATTACGATCGAGCCCTGCTCGGCGAGGAACTTCGCGAGGTAGCTGCCCACGTTCCCGAACCCCTGAACGGCTACCCGCAGGCCTTCGAGCCTCAGGTCGCGCTTCCGCGCGGCCTCCTGGATCGTGTAGAGGGCGCCGCGGGCGGTCGCCTCCAGCCGGCCGAGGGAGCCGCCCACGTTCAGCGGCTTGCCGGTGACGACGCCGAGCACCGAGTGGCCCTTGTTCATCGAGTAGGTGTCGAAGATCCACGCCATTACGGATCCGTCGGTTCCGACGTCGGGTGCCGGGATGTCCTTCTCCGGCCCTATCTCGTTGATGATCTCGGTCGTGTAGCGGCGAGTCATCCGCTCGAGCTCCCCGCGCGAGAGCTCCTTCGGATTGCAGACGACGCCGCCCTTCGCGCCGCCGAACGGAATGTTCATCAGGGCGCACTTCCAGGTCATCCACATCGCGAGCGCCTTCACCTCGTCGAGGGTCACGTCGGGGTGGTAGCGGATCCCGCCCTTCGACGGGCCGCGGGCGATGTTGTGCGTGACCCGACAGCCCTCGAACGAGTGGATCGAGCCGTCGTCCATCGTCACCGGCACCGAGACGACCACGGCCTTCTTGCATTCCTGGAGGACGTTCACCAGCCGCTGGTCGATCGCGAAGACCTCCGCCACGCGGCGCAGCTGCTCCCGCGCGATCTCGAAGGGGTTCTCTCGCAGGTGGGACTGAGGCGCTTCGACAGTGGTCACGCGGGCTCCTTCGGAAATAGATTCGGTGTGGAAAACCGCCGCAAACGGGCGGAGTATAAAGAGACGGCCGCACCGGCAGAGCCGGCACGGCCTCTTATGGTCGGCGTCGCAAGCGAACGATCGAGACGGCCGGACCGGCAAAGCCGGCACGGCCTCTTATGGTCGGCGTCGCAAGCGAACGATCGAGACGGCCGCACCGGCAAAGCCGGAACGGCCTCTTATGGTCGGCGTCGCAAGCGAACGCCAGAGAAG
>DASXQY010000054.1:0-2178 GCA_036506915.1 Gaiellaceae bacterium
AGGTCGTCAGGCCGCTCGACCGCGACGCGCAGCAGCGCAGCGGCGAGGTCCTCGAAGGGGTACGCGCCGGGGAAGAGGTCGGCCACGAGCCAGCGCGCCGAGCCGGGGAGCGCACCTCTGCGCAGAGCCGGGACGAGGCCCGCCTTCACGACCGAGGATTTGCCGATGCCCGACGGGCCGACGACCGCGACCAGCCGGTGCTCCGCGACGGCGGCCACGAGCTGGTCGACAAGCGCGTCGCGACCGAAGAAGTGCTCCGCGTCGCTCTCGCCGAACGCCCTCAGGCCCTTGTACGGGTTCTCCACCGGCGTGAAGGTCTCGGCCACAGCCGGCGTGTCCGTTCCCGCCGCCTTCGCGAATGCCGTCAGGAACTCGTCCACGGATTCGTACCGCTCGGCCGGGTCGAATGCGGTTGCGCGCGCGATCACGGCGTCGAGCAGGTCCGGCAGCTCGCGACGCATCGACGCCAGCGGCGGCAGCGGCGTGTCCATGGGCGGCCGCTCGCCCGTGAGGAGCTCGAACGTGAGGAGACCAAGCCCGTAGAGGTCCGAGCGCGGCGTGTGTGCCGCGCCCGAAATCTCCTCGGGCGGCAGATACGCCGGCGATCCGCTGACGAGGCGCCGCGGGTCATCCGGATCGCTGAGCCGGGCGGCGATGCCGAAGTCCGACAGGTAGGCGTGTCCCTCCTCGTCCAGCAGCACGTTGGCGGGCTTCAGGTCGCGGTGCACAACGCCTTGCCGGTGCGCGTACGCCAGCGCGCCGCCGACCTGGGCGAGCAGGCGCGAAGCGGCCTCGACCTTCCAGGGCCCGCGCTCCAGCGCCTGCCGCAACGAACCGCCGCGCAGCCAGCGCATCACCAGGTACGCGCCCTCCGGGTCGCGCCAGTAGTCGTAGAGCGAGACGACGTGCGGGTGCTCGAGTTGGGCGACGAGCTGTGCCTCGGCCTCGAAGCGGCGGATGAACGCGGCCTGATTGACCAACTCCGGACGGATGACCTTGATGGCCACCTCGCGGCCCACCGACGGCTGGTAGGCGCGGTAGACGACGCCGAAATCGCCTGCGCCCACCTGCTCGCGCAGCTCGTAGCCGCGGACGGAGCGCCCGAAGCCAATGCGTGCCGTCGACGTCGACGGCCGATCGATTCGAAGCGGCGGGAAGTCCGCCGGCAGCCCCTCGACGACCAGCTGGAACACACTGACAGGCGCGGTGATGCCCTTGAAGCGGTACTCGCCCAATGCCTTCGCCTGCCAGCCCGAACGGGCCGACGAGAGCCGGTGCGCGTCCCCGGAGAGCAGCACCTGCCCGCCGTGCGCCGCGGCGAGCAGGCGGCCCGCTCGGTTGAGCACGGGGCCGAAGTAGTCCCCGCCTCGCGACTCCACCTCGCCCGCGTCGATCGCCATCCGGACCCGGAGCGGCCCGGTCTCGCGCCAGTCGACCTCCGAGAGCGCGATCTGGATCGCCTGCGCGGCGGAGATGGCGGCGGCGGAATCGGTGAACGCGATGTCGACGCCGTCGCCGACCCGCTTGACGACCTCCCCGCCGGTTGCCTTCACGGCACCCAACACAATCCGGTCGTGCTCGGCCATCGCCGCGCGCATCGCGTCCGTGTGCAGCTCCCAGAGCACGGTTGAGTCCTCGACGTCCGTCAGCAGGAACGCTCGCATGTGGACCTGCGGCTCCGTATCGGGGAGAAGCGAGCGGTCCTGGGTCAGGATCAATCGCTCCAGCTCCTGGAGCTCCGGCGTCGGGTCGAGGCCGAGCTCGTCGGCCAGGTAGGCGCGCGTCTTCTGGTAGGCCCGCAACGCCTCGGCCTGCCGGCCGGAGCGGTAGAGCGCGAGCATGTGCTGCGCGCGGAAGTGCTCACGCACCGGGTTCTCCTCGCACAACACCTCGAGCTCGCCGGCGAGCTCCGCGTGACGCCCGAGCGCGAGCTCCGCGTCGATCCGCGCCTCGACCGCTTCGAGCCGGAGCTCTTCCAGACGCCGCGCCTCGGCGTCGAGCGGCGGCGAGCCGGCGACGTCGGCGTACGGACGGCCTCGCCAGAGCGCGAGCGCTTGCCTTAGCGTCTGCGCCGCCTGCGCCTGATCCGTCTCCGCGAGCTCGCGCGCATTCGAGACCGCGTGCTCGAAGACGAACGCGTCGACCTGGGCCGGTTCGATTTCGAGGCGGTAGCCGCCA
>DASXQY010000055.1:0-6311 GCA_036506915.1 Gaiellaceae bacterium
GCCGGCCTGGCGGCCAAAATCGACCGAGAGGAGGTCTACCACCGGATGCACGCCGAGATGTGGTTCGACCGCCTCAAGGACGAGCCGCGCTTCGTGGCCGCCCTCGAGGAGCTCCGCCCCCTCGCGGCGGCAATTCTCGACCCCGCGCTCCGGAACGGCCACACCCCGGAGCTGACCGAGCTCTGGGACGAGATGACGAGTGTGCGCCGCTCGCAACCGGCGGGGACGACGTGGTAACCGAGGAGCAGGTCTGGGACGCGCTGGCCGGGATCCCCGACCCCGAGATCCCGGTGGTCTCCGTGGTCGAGCTCGGCGTCGTTCGCGGGATCGAGGTCGAGGACGGGCGGGTGCGGGTCGAGTTCACCCCGACCTTCCTCGGCTGCCCCGCCCTCGAGACGATGCGCGAGCAGATGTCCGCCCGGATCGTGGAGCTCGGCGCCGAGCCTGAGGTCGAGGTCGTGCTCGACGACTCTTGGTCGACCGACCGGATCACGCCCGAGGGGCGCAAGAAACTCCGCGCCGCCGGGTTCGCGCCCCCGGTGCCCAGATCGGCCGGGACGCCCCGCCTCGTCCAGCTCGAGTCGAATGGGTTCCGCTGCCCGTACTGCGGCTCGCGGGACACCGCGCTCGAGAACATCTTCGGCCCGACCCCGTGCCGCTCGCTTCGCTACTGCCGTAGCTGCCGCCAGCCGTTCGAGCAGTTCAAGACGATCTGATGGCGCCGCGAATCGCTCTTCTCGCCGTCGCCGCCCTGTTCGTGGCGGGGTGCGGCGGCAGCTCGCGGCTGTCTCGCTCCGAGTTCGTCCAGCGGGCGAACGCGGTCTGCACGAAGTACGAGGCGAAGGTCACCCGGGCCATGGCCGGGATCAACCCCGGCGACCAGACGCAGCTCGCGGGGGCGATCGACAAGGCGCTCCCGGTGATCAGGGAGGGGAACGACGAGCTCAGGGCGCTCAAGCCGCCGAAGGACCTCCAGCAGCGGTTCAATCGCTGGCTGCGAATCGCCGACGACGAGGTGGCCGCGGCCACGCAGCTTCGGGACGGACTGAAGAAGGACGACGCGAAGGCGGTGCAGCGCGCCTTCCAGAAGCTCCAGGCGAGCGACGCAGCTCAGGACACCGTCGCCCGAAAGGGGCTCGGTCTGACCCGCTGTGCCTCGCAGTCCTAAGGCGCTCGTTTGCGACGCCGACCATAAGAGGCCGTGCCGCTAAGGCATCGCTCGCGATGCCGCCTAAAGGCCACGGCGGCTTCGCCGGCGTGGCCGTCTCTATTGCCGGTGCGGCCGTCTGAATCTAGTCTGAGATGCCGACGTTGAAGCTCGGGTAGCGCCCGGTCAGCAGCAACAGGTACGCATAGGTCTGCGTCTCGATCCTGATCGCGAGCACCGCGAAGTTGCGCAAGCCCTCCGGCACGCGGCCGAGCACGAGCGCGACGAACCAGCTGAAGACCGCGAGCAGCTGGTTCAGCTGGCTGAGGATGTTGGCCAGGAGCAGCGCCGGGATCGCGAGGATCCAGCGGAAGAACACGGTCAGCCGGTTTTGCCGTTGGGGGCCGTCGATCTCGACGTCGATCGGGTAGCTCGCCGGCCTGCCGGTGAAGCCGGGGAACGGGTCGGCGACGAGCAGCAGGTAGGCACGGATATGGGTCGAGTAGCGGAGGAAGGTCGCCAGGAAATTGTGGAGCCCCTCGGGCGAGCGACCCATGAAGAGCGTCGCGAACCAGTTGACGATGTAGGCAAGGATCGCGATCACGCCCCAGAGCGTGACCCAGATCAGGTGCGGGATGAAGAGGATCAGCCGGAAGAAGACGGTCAGGCGGTTGCGCCGGAGATCGTCGTTGACGATGAGGCGGATCGGATGCTGAGCAGGGGCTGAGGCGGCTGTGGTCTCCATGCGCCGATCCTAACGAGCGTTCACGATCCTTGAAAGCGTGGCTCGCGCTTTTCGAGGAAGGCGGCGACGCCTTCGCGGAAGTCGCTCGTCCGGGTGGCCGCGGCCTGGAGCTGGGCCTCGAGCTCGAGCTGCTCCTCGAGCGTGTTGTGCTCGGCGTGATCGAAGAGGCGCTTGCTCAGGGCGACTCCGCGCGTCGGCAGCGACGCCAGCTCGGCGCCCCGCTCGGCGGCGCGGGCTGCGAGCCGCTCGTCGCCGACGACCTCCGAGACGAGGCCCCAATCGAGCGCCTCGGCCGCGCTCAAGCGCCGGCCGGACGTCATCCACTCGAACGCTCTGGCGGTGCCGAGGATGCGGCGCACGAAGAAGGTGCCGCCCATGTCAGGGACGAGGCCGATCGAGATGAAGGCCGGAACGAACGTCGCACCCGCCGCGGCGAGGCGCAGATCGCAGGCGCACGCGAGTGAGAGCCCGGCCCCGGCGGCCGGTCCGTTCACCGCCGCGAGCACCGGCTTCTCGAGCTGTCGAACGGCCAGCACGGTCGGGTGGTAGTGGCGGCGAAGGCGCCCGGCGATATCGCGGGCCGCCTCGCCGAACTCGTTCAGGTCCTGTCCGACGCAGAAGCCTCGCCCGGCGCCCGTGATGACGACCGCCCGCACGGCAGGGTCACGCGCCTCCTTGAACGCGGCGACGAGCTGCCGGTGCATCTCGGCGGTGAACGCGTTCAGGACATCCGGCCGGTTGAGGGTGATCGTCAGGACCGCGCCGTCGCGGCTCGTCTCCACCTCGGCCATGCGGCCTCCTTCGTCTCGCTTGCCCCGAAGACTCTGGCATGCGGCCGCCGTTTCCGCTCGGCGGCGGGTTGTTTCAGATCCGGCACGGTCCCGTCACACACCCGTGCGCCGTGTCTCGTTAGGCTCGCCGTGGGGAGGAGGTTGGGCGTGCCTTAACCACGAGGCGCCCAACTCCAAAGCGGCCCCGACGTGAGGGCTCGAGGCGTTGCTAGCTTGGCGCACGTGGCGCAGACGACCTTCATCAGCACTCTCGCCGAGCCGGACCGAAACGGAGCCAATCAGCCGGGCCCAACCGAGGCCGAGGCGCTCGACGCCTACTCCAACGCCGTGATCTCCGTGGCGGAGCGACTCGCCCCGTCGGTCGCGAACCTGCGTGTCTCGCATCGCGTCCGCGGCGGCCGACGGCTCGACGGTGGCGGCAGCGCGGTCGTGATCAGCCCCGATGGGTTCATGCTCACCTCCGCGCACGTGGTCGCGCGCAGCGAGGGACGCGGCGGGCGTGCCTCCTTCGTCGACGGCCGGGAGCTCGGCTTCGAGATCGTCGGCTCCGACCCGCACTCGGACCTCGCCGTCCTGCGCGCCGACGCCCCTGACCTCGTCGCGGCCGAGCTCGGCGACGCCGAGCGCCTACGCGTCGGGCAGCTCGTCGTCGCGATCGGCAACCCGAACGGCTTCGCGGGCTCCGTCACCGCAGGGGTGGTCTCGGCGCTGGGCCGCTCGCTGCCGACCCAGGGCGGACGAGTGGTCGACAACGTGATCCAGACGGACGCCGCGCTGAACCCCGGCAACTCCGGCGGCGCGCTCGCGGACGGGACCGGACGGGTGATCGGCGTGAACACGGCCGTGGCGGGGGTCGGCCTCGGCCTCGCGGTGCCGGTCAACTCCGCGACGCGCAGGATCGTCGCCGCGCTGATGACCGAGGGCCGCTTCCGGCGCGCCTACCTCGGCATCGCCGGCGGAACGCGCCCGCTGCCGCCCCGCCTTGCGCGAAGCCTCGGACGAGAGGCCGGCGTAGAGGTCGTGCAGGTGCTCGAAGGAACGCCTGCGGCCGCGGCGGGCCTGCGACCCGAGGACCTGATCGTCGAGCTGGACGGCACGCCGGTGGCCGGCGTCCTCGACATCCAGCGCCTGATGGTCGGCGAGCGAATCGGCGAGCGCGTCCCACTGCGGATCCTGCGCGAAGGACGCGAGCTCACGCTTGACCTCGTTCCAGCCGAGCTCGACGGCTAGACACTCTCTCCCCCTGCGTGTTCCTCGTGGCGCGCGAGCTCGACCGCGACCTGGAGCGCGAGCGAGGCGGCGAGGAGCCCGGCGATCACGGGGGGCGACAGCGCCGAGCTGAGCGCGGCGAGAGCTGCCGCGAACGCGGCCGTGCCGAGCCGGAGCCAGACGTCCACGTCGAAGAGCATCGGCGGGGTCGCGAGCTGGATCGCGGCCAGGCCGATCATGAACATCGCGGTCCCCGCGCTCAGCACCCAGCCGGTGTCGTCGTAGCTGCTGCCGGGGCCCGTGGAGAGGACGGCCAGCTTCACGCCGGTCCCGAGCGAGGCCAGGCCGACGACGACGAAGAAGTTCGCGTAGGTGAAGACGAGCCCACGGACGATCGAGCGCCCCACGAAGGTGTCGTCGAGGAAGTCGAAGTAGAGCCACCAGAGCGCCGCGGCCGAGACGAAGCCGGCCGTGGCCGCGAGCGCGGTGGAGACGTGCCACTGGACGTCGGACGTCCCGACCACCACGGCGAGGACCGACTCGCCGAGCACGATGATCGTCAGGAGGCCAAACCGCTCCGGCAGGTGACGCGGGTCGATCGGCGCCTGAGGGATCAGCCGCCAGCCGAAGACCGGCGCGCTCACCTCGATCGTCAGCGCGGCGGCCCAGAGCCAGTACCGGCCCGGCTCCGGCACCGCGATCGAGACCAGCCAGAGGACGACCGACGTTCCGAAGAGGCCGAGGTAGAGCGTCGCGAGCGGGCGGGCCTGCTGGACATGACGGCGCGCCCGGGCATAGAGGGCGAGCAGCACGAGCCGGACGCACGCGTAGGAGAGCGCGAACCCGGCCGAGCCGCCGGCAAGGGCGTCGCGGACGTTTACCGCGAGCGCGGCGATCGCCAGCATCGCGAGCAGGATCAGTAGCCGGTACGGAAGGTCGTCCGTGTCGAACCGGTTCGCGTAGAAGGTGAAGCCCATCCAGGCCCACCAGATCGGGACGAAGAGCCCGACATAGCGCAGGAAGCCGACGAAGGTGAGGTCGTCGGTGAGGACGTACGAGATCTGCGCGATCGCGGCCACGAAGACGAGGTCGAAGAAGAGCTCGAGCCAGGTCGCCCGGCGCTCCTCGACCTCGTCGGTCGCCGGCGTGCGGAGCCGCGGCGGCTCGAGGAAACGCGCGAGCGCGGTCAGCGTCCCTTGAAGTCGGGCTTGCGCTTCTCGGTGAAGGCGGTCAGGCCCTCCCTCGCGTCCTCGGAGGCGAAGGCGAGGTAGAGGGCTCGGCGCTCGGCTTCGAGCCCGGCGGCGAGGGTCGTCTCGTAGGCGCGATCGATGGACTCCTTCGCGAGCCGGGTCCCGACCGGTCCTTTCTCGGCGATGTCGCGGGCGACTCGCTTCGCCTCCTCGAGCCAGGCCTCCTTCGCGACGACGCGCGCCACCAGGCCGGCCTGGAGCGCCTCGCGGGCGGAGAGGCGCCGGCCGCTGAGGATCACGTCCATCGCGAGCGCCTTGCCGACCGCGCGCGTCAGCCGCTGCGTCCCGCCCGCGCCCGGGATGATCCCCAGCCCGGTCTCGGGCTGGCCGAACTGCGCCGTCTCCGAGGCGACGATCAGGTCGCAGGACATCGCGAGCTCGCAACCCCCGCCGAGGCAGTAGCCGGAGACGGCGGCAACGAGCGGCGTCCAGAGCGACCGGATCGCGTCCCAGCGTTCCACACGGCGCTGGTAGTAGAGCTCGATCGCGGACGCCTGCGCCAGCTCGCCGATGTCGGCACCGGCGGCGAACACGCGCTCGGACCCGCCGAGGACGATGCAGCGGATGCCCTCGTCACGGTCGAGCTCGTTCAGCGCGGTGACGAGCTCGTCCATCAGCTCGTCGGAGAGCGCGTTCAGCTGCTCGGGCCGGTTGAGCAGCACGACGGCGATCGGCCCGTCCCGCCCGATCTCGACGAGGCTCATCCTGCGAGCTCCTCGCGGAGGAACTGGGCGTTCAGGCGCGCCCACGAGCGCCAGCGCAGGCGCCAGCCGCCGTTCGCGCGGAGCCAGACGTCGCTGACGACGTACGGGCCGCTGAGGTCGTCGCCTCCGGCCCGCGCCTGCCAGTCCATTCGCCAGACGGCGACCCCGACGTCGCCGAAGACCCACGCTTGAACGTCTCGCGCCCCCAGCTCCTCGGTCTGGATCGCATCCAGGCCTTCCAGCCACGCCGCCTTGTCGACGTGCAATCCGGTCCCGAGCGAGCTCGTCAGCGCGAACCCGTCGTCGAGCAGCACCGCCGCCGCAGCCGCGTCGCGCGTACGAACAGCCTGGTTCAGCTCCTCGGCGGCCCGCTCCAGCTCCTCGCTCATTTGCGTTCCAGGAAGCGCTCGATCGCCTGTCGCGGCTCGTCGGTCGCCATCGACAGCGCGAGCCAGTCGCGCGCGT
>DASXQY010000056.1:0-32950 GCA_036506915.1 Gaiellaceae bacterium
GAAGACGCGGTTGTAGAAGACGGTGCCGGTCTCGTAGGCGTTGCAGCCGGAGTAGAGGACGGTGTCGGCGAGCTCGAAGTCGCGGTAGGAGTAGAGCAGCGTCGAGGCCGAGCCGAAGTTGTCGGCGATCGAGGGGTGCTCGGAGTTCCACTTCGGCCGGTTGTGGATCGCCCGCACGGCCACGCCCTCGTTGGGCCCGAGCTTCGGGTCGTAGAGGCCGCGCGGCCGCGGCGCGAAGAAGAGCTTGGTCGAGGTGCAGTTCATCTCCGGCGAGAGATGGTCGGCCGCCCAGAGGCCGATCGAGGAGGGCCCGCTCTTGTCGATCGCAGCCTTGATCTTGGTCGCGACCAGGTCGAGCGCCTCGTCCCAGCTCACCTGGCGCAGCGGCCCGCCCTTCTTGTCGCGCACCTGCGGGTACAGATGGCGCTCGGTCGGCTTGGTGAGCGGGTGCTCGCGGGTCGTGTAGACGGTGAGCGCGTTCGCGCCCCCGCGCGGCGAGTGGTCGCCCTTGTTGACGACGCAGTCCTTGTCGGGGACGACCGCGACGTAGCTGTCCTCGCCGTCGACCATCGCGCGCGTCACCATCGCCGGCGAGATCCAGTCGGCAAGGGTTCCTTTCGGGTAGGGCCCGTCCGCGTTCCGGTCCTTCGGGGTGTCCCCGACCGGCCAGGTGTAGATCTTGTAGCCGCAGCCGACGTTGCAGTACTGGCAGGCGGAGGTGTGCACCTTGGCGCTTGCCGGCGGCACCGGCAGTTGCTTCTGGCCGAGGAACTCCTCCAGCGCCAGGTCCTGCGTCTCCCGATCGGCGGCGAGCGCGTCGCCCTCACGCAGGAAGCTCGGCAGAGAGAGTGCTCCTGCTCCCGCGAGCGCCCCGCCGACGACCTGCTTGCGGCTCAGCCGAGGGTCGTTGTTTCCGTTCCCTGCGCTCATGTCGCACCTCCCGCGACCTTGCCGGGGTGGAGGTTGTCCCGATAGCCGTAGATCAGGGCGTCGACGCCCACCGCGTCCACCGCATCGTTCTTCACCTCGAGGAGTACGCGCGGGAGCGGCAGCATCGCGACACCCTGGACGATCGATCCGAGCCTCTCCGGGTCGTAGCGCGTCTGGTGGCACGGGCACACGAATTCGCGAAGCGAAGGCTCGTACTCGACCGCGCAGCCCATGTGCTGGCAGAGCAGGCTGTAGGCGATGATGCTCCGCTTCGGCCCGACGCCTTCCGGCACGGCCTGGTCGAGATCGAGCAGGACGCTCGCCTGCCCCTCAAGCGGGTAGTCGAAGCTGACCGGCTCGTTCGGCTGGAGGCTCGACAAGTGCGCGACCGTCGTTCGCGGATATGAGGGCCCGCCTCCCCCGCCTCTTGTTGCGAGCACGATGCCGGCCGCCGTGCCGCCGCCTGCAACGAGCACGCCCCCGCCGATCAGGGCCTGCTTCCGCGTCAGCCTGCTTCCACCACCGGATGGCGCTGCGGAGCTCTCAGCCACCGCTGCCTCCCTTCTCAGATTGACGCTATGAAGTCTGCGAGCCTACATTCCATATTCCGAATGTTCAACCGGAGAGGTCGCGACCCGACCTCTCCCCAGCCTTTCACCGGATCTTCACCAGACTGACGCCCATCACCGCGGCGAGGCGGTCGAGAATCTGGCGACGATGCGCTTCGCGATCGTTACGCACCGCGCGGGCGGGACGAATACGAGTCTCGCGGCGCGGCGCGTGGACGGATTCGACCAGGTTTGCCTGCTCGACCCGCGGGAGGCGCTCGCGCTACTCCGGCCGGGCGACGTCGCGCTCGGCCGGCTCGACGTTCGCGAGACGCTCGACGGGATCGAGGACGGGCTCTGGGCGCTCTCCTGCCTGGCAGCCGGCCGCGTCACGGTGCTCAACCCGCCCGGCGCGCTCATCTCCGCGCACGACAAGCTCCTCACGGCCCGCGCCCTCGAGCGGGCGGGCCTGCCTCATCCGCGCACGGAGATGGTTCGGCCCGGGAACGTCCGGCCCGCGCTCGATCTCCCGGTCGTGCTCAAGCCGCGGTTCGGCAGCTGGGGCCGGGACGTCGTCCTCTGCCGCGACCGGGACGAGCTCGCGCGCCGGCTCACGGAGCTCGAGACACGGCCCTGGTTCGAGGCGCACGGGGCAGTTGTCCAGGAGCTCGTCCCGCCGCTCGGCCACGACCTTCGCATCGTCGTCGCGGCCGGGCGGGTCGTCGGCGCGATCAAGCGCGTCGCGGCTCCGGGCGAGTGGCGGACGAACCTCGCGCTCGGGGGGAAAAGGATGCCGATCGTCCCGCCGCCCGCGGCCTGCGAGCTGGCCCTGGCTGCGGCGGGATCGATCGGCGCGGACCTCGTCGGGATCGACCTCCTCCCGGCCGGCCCCGGGCGCTACTACGTGATCGAGCTGAACGGGGCCGTCGACTTCGGCATCGAGTACTCGCTCGGAGCGGACGTCTTCGACTCCGTGCTCGGTGCCCTGGCAGGCGCGGTCCGACGGGAACCGGAGTCGAGCCTCGAGCTCCCTGAGGCCGGGGCGGCCGCCGTTCCCTAGTCGTTCGCGAGCGGCTCTGTGCGCTCCGCGCGCACGAACGGGTCACTATGACGGGCGGAGAGCTCCGCAGGCCAGTCTCGGGGGAACTCGCCCAGGCTCTGCCGGTGGCCGCCCGGCACCCTGAGCTCGACCGAGATCCGCTCCTCGGCGATCCGAATCAGGTTGTACGCCGGATGCGGAAAGCCACGCGTCCGGAGGGTCGAGACGGTGCCCGAGTGCACGAGGAACATGCCCGCCACGGGCCACACGTAGGGAACGTGCCGGTGGCCGGAGAGGACGAGATCGACTTCTGCCTGCCGCAGGAGGGAGAGCACGTCGCCCGCGTCGAGGACCTGGTTGCGCTCTCGGCCCGTGCCGGGGATCGGCATCAGGTGGTGGTGGCAGACGAAGATCCGGAGGTCGGCCGAGCCGGCGAATCCCTCCTGGATCCAGCCGTAGTGCTCGCGCCCGACCTCGCCCTCGTCGAGATCGGGCTTCGACGTATCGACCGCAACGAGCGCAGTCTCGTGACCTCCGACCGACAGGTGGTGCCGGGAATCGCGCGTTCCGAAGGTGTCCTCGAAGCGGAGGTAGCCGACGTTGCGGGCGTCGTGGTTGCCGGGGACGACCACGACCTCCGGGCAGGCGATCGCCGCGAGCTCCTTCTTGGCGAGCGGATACTGGTCGGGGTAGCCGTCGTCGGTGAGGTCGCCGGCGACGACGACCAGGTCGGGCTCGGCCTCGTTGACCTCGGCGATCGCGGCGTGGAGCAGCTCTTCCCGGTAGCGGCCGCCGCCCACGTGGACGTCCGAGAGCTGGGCGATCAGCACTGCTTACGCGCGTTCGGGGTGCGAGGCGTCGGTGAACTCACGGAACTCGGCGGTCAGCAAGTAGGCGACCTGCTCTCCGATGTCGACGGCGTGATCGCCTATGCGTTCCAGCGTCCGCGAGACGAGCACCATCCGCAGCACCCATTCCCTGATCCCGGGGTCGGCGACGATCTCGACCACGCGCTCGACGAAGCGCCGGTTCGAGCGGTCGATCAGCTCGTCCAGGTCGACGAGGCTCTCGGCCGCCTGGAGATCGCGGTTCGCGAGCGAGTCGAGCGCGACGCGGATCATCTCTTCCGCGCGCTCGCCCATGTCCTCGAGACTCTGGAGCAGGACCGGGTCCGGCTCCACGTCGGCGACAAGCTTGGTCAGCTTCGCGATCGTCACCGAGTAATCCGCCATCCGCTCGAGGTGCAGGTTCGTGTGCAGCATTGCGAGCACGAGACGCAGGTCCATCGCGACGGGCGTCTGGCGGGCGAGCAGGGACTGGATCCCCTCCTCGATCTGGAGGTAGAGGCGGTCGACGTCGTCGTCGAAGGCGATCACCTCGTCCGCGAGCTCCACGTCGCGCTGGGCGAGCGCGTTCAGCGCACCCCGGAGGACGCGCAGGACGAGGGCACCCTCCTCCTGGAGGCTTGCCTCGAGCTGGTCGAGCTCCTCCTGGAACGTGACTCTCATGTTCTCACCGTTACCCGAAGCGGCCGGTGACGTAATCCTCGGTCCGTTTCTCCGACGGGGCCGTGAAGAGCTTCGACGTCTCGTCGTACTCGACGAGGACGCCCGCGCGACCGGAATCGTCGACCTCGAGGCTGAAGAAGGCCGTCCGGTCCGCGACGCGCGCCGCCTGCTGCATGTTGTGGGTGACGATCACGAGCGTGTAGTCGCGCTTCAAGTCGTGCATCAGCTCCTCGATGCTAGAGGTGGCGATCGGGTCGAGCGCCGAGGCGGGCTCGTCGAGAAGCAGCACCTCGGGCTCGATCGCGATCGCGCGCGCGATGCAGAGCCGCTGCTGCTGGCCGCCCGAGAGCGAGAGCGCGCTGCGCTTGAGCCGGTCCTTGACCTCGTCCCAGAGCGCCGCGCTGCGGAGAGCCTTCTCAACCCGGTCGTCGAGCTCCTTCTTCAGCCCAAGCACCCTGGGCGCCCACGCGACGTTGTCGTAGATCGTCTTCGGGAACGGGTTCGGCTTCTGGAAGACCATGCCGATCCGCCGCCGCACCTCGACGGGGTCGACCCCGTCGCCGTAGAGATCGGCGCCGTGGTAGAGGATCCGCCCGTCGAGGCGGAAGCTCGGAACGTCGTCGTTCATACGGTTGATGCAGCGGATGAACGTGCTCTTGCCGCACCCGGACGGACCGATCACGGCCGTGATCAGGTTGCGGTAGATCTCGAGGTTCACGTCCCTGACGGCGACGTTCGTCCCGTAGCGTGCGGTCAGCCCCTGGATGTCGAAGACGGTGTCCCGGGCCTGTGGCTCCGCCTCCTGCCGCTCGGCGACTTCGACCGGCCTCATCGGCGGCATCGTAACCGTCTGGTGCACGTCCTCCTCCTCGGTCATCGGCTCAGCTTCCTGCGACTGCGGACGAATGCCGCGCGGGCGACCAGGCTCGTGACGAGCACGAACAGCATCAGCACCAGCGCAGAGGCCCACGCGCGCTTGTGGTCGGCCGGGTCGGGCGACTCCGACCAGATGAAGATCTGCGTGGGGATGTTCGGCAGGGCATGGCGCGGGTCCCACTGGACTGTGGTCGCGTAGATCGAGGTCGCGAAGAGCAGCGGCGCGGTCTCGCCGGCCGCGCGGGCGACGGCGAGAACGGTCCCGGTCAGGATGCCGCCGAGAGCGCTCGGCAGGATGATCCCGACCACGGTGCGCCAGCGGCTGGCACCGAGCGCGAGAGCGCCTTCGCGCTGGGCGCTCGGGACGAGGCGAAGCACCTCCTGCGTGGCACGGGTGATCAGAGGAAGCATCACGATCGCCAGCCCGTACGCGCCCGCCAGACCGTTCTGCGGATGCCCGTAGACCAGCAGCCCGAAGACGAAGATGCCGATCACGATCGAGGGCAACCCGTTCATCAGGTCGATCACCAGCTGGATCGGCGCCCGCACGCGCGGCGAGGCGAATTCCTGCAGGAAGACCGCGATGCACACGCCGACCGGGAGCGCGATCGCCGTCGCGATGCCGACGAGGATCGCCGAGCCGACGATCAGCGGGGCGATGCCGCCGCCCGGCTCGCCGAAGAGCGGCAGGCTCTTTGTCAGGAACCCCCACGAGAGGTCACCTGCCCCTCTCTTGGCGATCGACCAGACGACGAGCCCGAGCATGGCCACGGCGGCGAGGGCCGCGATGGTCGCGACCCCCTCGACCAGCCTGTTGACGATCCGGCGGCGGCGCACGCGTGCATTGCCCCGGAGCGTCAATGCGCGCTCGGCCGCAGCCATCAGCGCGCCCCGGCACGCTGGACGTCGAACCGCCGGACGATCACCTGTGCCAGCAGGTTCGTCAGGAGGCCGATCACGAGCAGGATCAGGCCGAGGTAGAAGAGCGCCGAGATCTGCACGTTTGAGACGGCTCCCTGGTACTGGCCAGCGATCCGGCTCGCGAGCGTGTCGCCTGGCGCGAACAGCGAGACGTGGATGTCCGTCGCCGCGCCGATGACCTGGGTGACAGCGATCGCCTCGCCGATCGCCCGGCCGAGGCCAAGGATGACGGCGGCTGCGATCCCCGGGCGCGAGGAGTGGAGGATCACGCCGCGCACCATCTCCCAGCGCGTCGCCCCGAGAGCGAGCGCACCCTCCTCCAGCTCGTCCGGCACGCTCACGAAGAGCTCGCGGCAGATGCTGGCGACGATCGGGACGACCATGATCGCCAGGACCAGGCCGGCCACGAGAACGCCGCTCGATGAGGGGCTGCCGCTGAAGATCGGGATGAAGCCGAACCAGCGGTGGAGCCAGGGCTCGAGGTGGTCGGCGACGAACGGCCCCATCACGAGGATCCCCCAGAGCCCGAGCACGACGCTGGGGACGGCGGCAAGCGTCTCCACGAGCGAGCCAACGATCCCGCGGACGCCCCTGGGCGCGAGCTCGCTCAGGAAGAGCGCGATCGCGATCGCCAGCGGCACGGCGACGACCAGCGCGATCAGCGAGGTCACCACAGTGCCGTAGATCAGGGTCCCGGCGCCGAAGACGTTCTTCGCGGGATTCGCGTCCCACACGGTGCCCCAGAGAAACGAGATCCCGAACTTGCTGATCGCGAGGTGCGAGGCGTCGACGAGCTTGTAGACGATCGCGACCATCACCGCGACCGCGGCGGCCGACGCGCCGAACGTCAGAAGCAGCAGGATCCTGTCGCCGAGCCAGTCGCGAACTCGCCTGTGCCCCTCGAGCCTCTCCGTCAGGGGAAGGGTGCTCATCGAGCGGGCACGCTAACGCGCGCACCTGCTGTCGGAGGATGGCGTTACCAGACCGTTACCAGACCAACACCTCCTTTCAGCCCACGCCGCCCGAGTGCCGTCGCACGCTTCAGGTGCCCTGGATTCGCACACGGAGAGGAGACACAACTTGACTCGCAAGAGAAGCCTCACGGCGTTCTTTGCCGTGCTCGTGGTTGCTGGCACCGCACTCGCCACGTGGACGAGCTTCGCCGGCGCTTCGCCCGCGCGGCAGACGGGGTCGCTGACAGGCGCCGGCAGCACCTTCGTCGTCCCGCTCGTCACCCAGTGGACGAGCCACTACCGCGCCTCACAGGTTTCCTACAGCGGCATCGGGAGCGGCGGCGGCATCGCGGCGATCACCGCCCGCACCGTCGACTTCGGCGCCAGCGACGCCCCGCTCAGCAAGGACCAGTTCTCGTCCTGTCACGGCTGCGTCCAGATCCCGTGGGCGTTCTCCGCGACGTCGATCCCCTACAACGTCAGCGGCGTCGGCTACGGCCTCAAGCTGACCGGCCCGATCCTGGCGAGCATCTACCTCGGCAAGATCACGAAGTGGAACGACAGCCGGATCAAGTCGATCAACCCGGGCGTCAAGCTCCCGGACGAGAAGATCGTCCCGATCTACCGCAGCGACGGAAGCGGGACGAGCTACAACTTCACCGACTATCTCTCGCACGTCAGCAAGGCGTGGAAGAACAAGATCGGAAAGGGCACACAGCCGAGCTTCCCCGCCGGAGTCGGCGCAAGGGGCAGCTCCGGTGTCGCAGCCAAGCTCAGCAGCACGCCGGGCGGCATCACGTACGTCGACGTCGCCTACTCGCTCAAGAACAAGTTCAAGATCGCGAAGCTGAAGAACCGGGCCGGCAAGTATCAGCTGCCGGGCCTGCGCCAGATTCAGGCCGCGGCCGCGTCGATCACGAAGATCAACACGAGGGACAACGCGATCACGGTCGTCGACCCGAACCCGCGCGCGCCCAAGGCCTACCCGATCTGCACCTTCACGTGGGTGATCGTCCCGTTGAAGACCTCCAAGGCGCCCGAGCTGAAGAAGTTCATCGACTGGGCGCTCACGAAGGGCCAGTCGTACGGGCCGAAGCTCCTGTTCGTCCCGCTCCCGCTCACCGTCAAGAAGCTCGCTCGCACGACGGTGGCGCGGATCCATACCTAGCTCGTTCACGCCGAAGCCGGTGGCGGCCAAGGTAGCCGCCGGCTTCGGCCTTCGTCAGCAGGAGAAGCCATGAAATACGTGCTCTTCGTCTGCACCCACAACGCCGGTCGCTCACAGATGGCGCAGGCGTTCCTCGAGCGCCACGCGCCGCCCGACATCCGGGCCGAGTCCGCGGGGCAAGAGCCGGCGGAGACGGTCTGGCCGAACGTCGTCGAGGCGATGCGCGAGGTCGGGATCGACATCTCCGGCCGCCGCCCGAAGAAGCTCGACCTCGAGATGCAGCTTCACGCCGACTGGGCAATCACGCTCGCTTGTGGCGGCGCCTGCCCCTACGTGCCCACAACCGTCGAGGACTGGGAGATCCCGGACCCGGCCGGGAAGCAGATCGCGGAAGTGCGAGCGATCCGCGACCTGGTCGAGGAACGGGTCAAGGATTTCGTCAAAACCAGGCTTGACGCCATCCGCGGCGACCGAACCGCTCACGAGCTACGGCTCGAGCGGCTCCTGCCTGGGCTGGCCGAGGAGTTCGGAAGCACCCGGTCGGCGGACGAGATCCGGGCCTGCGCCGACGCGATCCTGGCCGAATATGACGACGTGCCGGTCCGGTCGCTGATCCTGACCCTCGCAGACCGCCGAATCCGTGAGTGCCTGCGCGAAGACGAGTGCGCCGCGCTCGCCGGATGAGACCGAAGCTATCCGGTTGTCGGGAGGCTCAACCGAACGTCGAGCCCGCGGCCCGGGGCGCCGCGGGCTTCGACGCTCCCGCCCGCGGTCTCCACGACGTGCTTGACGATCGCGAGCCCGAGGCCGCTGCCGCGGGTGGTTCTCGCGCGGTCGGAGCGGAAGAAGCGCTCGAACAGCCTCGGCGCGTCCGCCTCGGGGATGCCGGCCCCGTCGTCGCTGGCCTCGAGGACGACCGTCCCGTCCTGGCTGCGCAGGGAGATCACGCACGTCGCGCCCTCGCCCGCGTAGCGGATCGCGTTTTCGAGCAGGTTCTCGACGACGGTCCGCAGCATCCGGCGGCGCAGCGGTACGAGAAGCCCCTCGTCCTCGATCCGGACCTCGAGGGTCAGCCCCGCGAGCTCGGCTCGCTCGAGGCGCTCGTCCACGATCGCCCGCAGGACGGGGGCCGCCTCGGTCTCGCCGAGCCAGACGACCTCCCGCCCTTGCTCGAGCTCGCTCAGGAAGAGGATGTCGTCCACGAGCTCGGTCATCTCCTCGACCTCCGCGCGCGCCTGCCGCAGGAGCTTCTGCAGGTCGGCGCCGGGCAGCTCGGCGGACTCGAGCAGCGTCAGGAGCCGCGCGAGCGGCGTGCGCAGCTCGTGCGAGACGGCCGCGGTGAAGGCGGCGCGAAGCTCCTCGTATTCCGAGCGGGCCACGCCTCCAGTATCGCGGTCGCTAGGTTGACGGGATGACCAAGGTGCTGATCGTCGAGGACGACGAGGTGATCGCCGAGGGGATGGCGCAGCAGCTCGGGGCCGCGGGGATCGACGCGGTGCGGGTCGGCGCCGGCGAGGCGGGACTGGCGCGGCTCCGCTACGAGCGGCCCGACGTGCTCGTTCTCGACCTCATGCTGCCGGGCCTCGACGGCTGGAGCCTGATCGAGACGGCCCGCGCCGAAGGGATCGGCACGCCGATCCTGGTCGTGAGCGCCCGCGGCACCGAGCATGACCGCGTGCATGCGCTCCAGATCGGGGCGGACGACTACCTCGTGAAGCCGTTCTCGATGAAGGAGCTGGTCGCGCGGGTGCAGGCGGCCGCGCGCCGCGGCGTGCGCGGCGTCCAGGAGGACCGAGGCGAGGAGGTCGTGATCGAGGAGCTGCGAATCGACCCGCGCTCGGTGCAGGCCTACGTCGACGGCGAGAGCGCAGGCCTGACGCCCACCGAGTTCCGCCTCCTCTACACGCTCGCGCTCGACCAGGGCCGGGTCGCGGGCCGCGACGAGCTGCTCCAGCGGATCTGGGGCCGCCGCGCCACCCATCGCGACCGCACCGTGGACGTATGCGTACGCCGCCTGCGCGAGAAGATCGACGGGCGTGCGTCGCGCCACACCTTCATCCAGACCCGCTACGGCGTCGGCTACAAACTCGAGCCCGTCCCAAAGTAGCCGACATGTGCGCTACGGTACAAGCGCCTGCGATGAGAGGCGTATTTGCACTCGAGGAGCCGACCGGCGGGCGCTGGCACATAGCTCTCGACCTGCTTCGCCGCGGCGAAGCCATCTCGCTCGGAAACATCACGTTCCGACGTGTCGAAGCCGGCTCGGTCGAAGCGGCGGTCGCGAGCGCCTGGGTCCCGATGGACTTGACCGAAGAGCGGGCGCGCGGCGAGCTCCGGCTGGCGCAGGTCCGAGTGGACGAGCTTTGTCTGGACGAGGACTTTCGCGATGCGGTCGGCGGATCGCCGATCGACGTCGTGCTCGTGCACGACTACGAGACCGGCAACCTCCCTCTCTGCCGCATGGGAGTCGACGACGTCGAATGGCTCGCGCAGCTCCCGGGCTGACGGTCTAGTACTCCAGCCGGTAGAGCGGCACGAGGCTCTTCTCAGCCTCGTTCTCGACCCGCGCGACGACCTCGACGTAGGGCTCCAGGCCGGAGCCGCGCAGCTTCGCCCGTAAGAGCTCGTCCACCTGGTAGAGACCGGCCGAGTTGTTCATCTTGATCTCGACCGACACGGCGCGCTCGGTCCCTTCGGCGATCACCACCTCGTCGATCGCGGCGGCGGAGACCGAATGAATGGAGACCCGACCGCGCTCGAACGGGATCCTGGAGCGGCCCTCCTCGATGTCGAGCGCGTCTGCGACCCGCACGATCCCGGCCTCGAGCGTGAGCGGGTGGCCGGACTCACGGTGGCTCGTGATCGCCTGGAGCACCTCGGAGACGACCACCGTCAGCTCCGGCTCTTCGTAGATCCCGCGGAGAAGCTCGCGCGCCTTCGGCTCTGCGAGGAAGAGGCTCCAGTCCTCGTGCCGGTCCCGGTGGACGGCCATGCCGACGCAATGAAGGAGCGCGCCGAGCACGACCACGACCTCCGCGTCCTCTCGCTTCATGTCGTAGTCCTCGACCATCGCCGGCTCGACGCCGCGCTTCGCGAGCAGCCGGAGCAGCCGCAGCCCGATGTTGACGACGATCTGGATGTGCACCCAGGAGTGGTCGTTGATGCCGAGCCGCTTGACGGCGTTCACGTTCGCCACGTGCCACCAGGCCTTCAGGCCCTCGTCGGCGTTCACGCGCTCGACCACCTTGCGCAGCTTCGCGTTGCGCTGCGCCGGCAGCTTGATCCGCATCTGCGCCGTCGCCTCGGCCGGCGCCAGGCGTGCTTCGCGCTCGGCCTCCTTCGAAGCCGGCTCGTCGATACGCTCGCGGAGCTCCTTGTCGAGCTGCGACACGGCGGCCGAGACTACTCCTTCCGGCCTCGCGCCGTTACGATTTGGTCTAGTGCGCACGATGAACCCGATCCACGACTCGACGTGCTCGGTGGCTGCGTGCGCGGAGATCCTGGGAGCGAAGTGGACGGCGGTGCTCGTGCACGACCTCTCCGAGGGCCCGCGGCGCTTCACCGAGCTCGAGCACTCGTGCGCCGGGATCAGCCCGCGGACGCTCTCGGAGAGGCTCCGGGCGCTCGAGCAGGAGGGGATCCTCGTCCGGCGCAGCTACCCCGAGTCGCCGCCGCGGGTCGAGTACGAGCTGACCGACAAGGGTTCCGATCTGCTGCCGATCATCGCCGAGATGCGCCGCTTCGGGCACGCCTGGCTGCTCGAAGACGAGCCGGCCGCGGTCTAGCCGTCCAACGCCGCGAGGCTCTTGAAGAGCTCGCGCGAGACCTCGATCCCGAGCGGGAGGTACTCCGCGAGGATGCGCTCGTTCGGGGAATGGATGTTGCTCTCGGGGAGGGCGAAGCCGGTCAGGATCGTCGGAATGCCCTTGGCGGCCAGCGCCGGGATGATCGGGAGCGTTCCCCCGGAACGGACGAACAGCGGCCGGTGCCCGAACGCCCGCTCGAAGGCGCCGAGCGCGAGCTGCACGGCCGGCTCGTCCGGCCGCACGAGGCCTGGCGGGCTCGTCGAGAGCCTCGTCACCTCGAGCTCCGCGCCCTCCGGCGCCGACTCTCGCAGGAGCCGCTCGAGCGCGACCGCGATCTCGTCCACGTCCTGGCCGGGCGCGAGCCGGATCGACAGGTTCGCCTCCGCGGTGACCGGCAGGACCGTCTTCTGGAGCAGCGGCGAGCCGCCGACGATCCCGTTCACGTCGAGCGACGGCTCGGCGGTCGTGCGGAGATAGAACTCCTCCGGCGCTCGAGGGTCCGCAGGGCGCGCCCCTGCCTCGTCCAGCCGCACCGAGCCGGGCACGAGCTGTGCCCAGCCGGAGATCTCCTCGTCCGTCGGCGGCACGATCCCCGCCCGCAGCGGTTCGGGCAGGCGCCCGTCGCGCGGCCGCACCGCGTCGAGGATCTGCGTCAGCGCGTGCATCGCATTTAGCGCCGCGGTGCCGTAAACGCCCGAGTGAAGGTCGCGCTCGCCGGTACGGACCGTCAGGTGGAGGTAGACGAGGCCCCGGGTGCCGATGTTGAACTCGGGGACGCCACGCCTGGTCATGCCGCTGTCGAAGATCACCGCCGCGTCGGCGCCACGCTCGTCCGCTGCGAGGAAGTCGACGATCTGATGCCCGCCGGTCTCTTCCTCGCTGTCGCAGGCGATGCGGACGTTGACCGCGAGCTCGCCCGCGGCCGCGAGCTCGGTCGCCGCCTTGACGAGCATGTAGAGCTGGCCCTTGTCGTCGGCGACGCCGCGGCCGTAGAGCCACTCGCCACGTACCTCTGGCGCGAAGGGCTCGCTCTCCCAGAGCTCGAGAGGGTCGGGCGGCTGCACGTCCACGTGGCCGTAGACGAGAACCGTGGGGGCGGCGGCGCCGTTCGAGGCAGTCAGCTCGCCGAGGATCAGCGGGTGCGTGTCGGTCTTCACGACCTCCGCCTCGCCCCCGCCGCGGCGGACGAACTCGGCCAGCCACTCGGCGGCTTGCTCGACGTCGCCGGCGTGCGCCGGATCGGCGCTCACGCTCGGAATGCGCACGAGCTCGGCGAGCTCGTCGAACCAGCCTTCAGACATAGCGCCGGAGTCTACTGACGCGTCTCCAGCGCAACTTATGACCACCCAGCGTGCAGCGGAGGGGCGAGGCCCCGGAGTCTGCGCGGGTTAGGCCGTAGGCCGTTTAACGGCCGCACCGGCAAAAGCCGGCACGGCCTCTTCTGGTCGGCCTCGCGAGCGAGCGCCTACGCTACGTCGCGCAGCGCGACCGAGTCGGCGAGCGCTCGCAGCTTCTTCAGGCTCTGGTTCTCGATCTGGCGGATCCGCTCGCGGGTGACGTTGAACGTCCGCCCCACTTCGTCGAGCGTCCGCGGGTGCTCGCCGTTCAGCCCGTAGCGAAGCTCGAGCACGCGCCGCTCGCGTGAGCTGAGCGTCCCGAGCACGCGCTGGAGCGTCGCCTTGCGCAGCTCGACCTCGGCGACCTCCTCGGGCAGCGGCTCGTTCTCGTCGGTCAGGAAGTGCCCGAACTCGGACTCCTCCTCGTCGCCGACCGGCTTCTCGAGCGAGACGGGTGCCTGCGAGGAGCGGCGGATCTGCTCGACCTCGTCGGCCCCGAGCTCGACGTCCGCGCCGATCTCGGCGGAGGTCGGCTCGCGCCCGAGCTCGGCCCGCAGCTTCCGCTCCGAGCGAACGATCTTGTTCAGCTTCTCGACGATGTGCACGGGCATCCGGATCGTCCGAGCCTTGTCCGCGAGCGCGCGGGCGACGGCCTGGCGGATCCACCACGTCGCGTAGGTCGAGAACTTGAAGCCCTTGCGGTGATCGAACTTCTCCGCTGCGCGGACGAGGCCGATCGTCCCCTCCTGGATCAGATCGAGGAAGGGCAGGCCCTGGTTGCGGTACTTCTTGGCGATCGAGACGACGAGACGCAGGTTGGCCTCGACCATCTCCTGCTTCGCGCTGTGCTCGCCGCGCTCGATCCTCTTCGCCAGCTCGACCTCCTGCGCGGCGGTGAGCAGGTCGACCTTGCCGATGTCCTTCAAGAACAGCTGGAGCGAATCGGTCGTGATCTCGCGCGTCGCCGGCGCGATCTCGCGCTCGGGCTCCTCGCGGCCGTCGTCGACGACCTCGATCTGGAGCTCCTCGAGCGCGTGGTAGAAGTCGTCCAGCTGGGCGGCGTCGAGCTCGAGCTCTCCGAGCCCGGCCGCGATTTCGTCGGTGCTCAGAGACCCCGACTCACGCGCGCTCTCGAGCAACCCCTTCGCCTCGTCCGTCTCGAGCACTTCCGCGACGGTGGACGGTCTGACCCTCTCCCCCTGCTCGCTCACTGGTCCTCCTCTGTTCCTCTGCTGGGCTCGTGCCGTTCCGCACGCGGCATTGCGGATGCGGCACTCTCTCACGCGCCCCGGACGGACGCCATAGGCCGAACGGCCCTAATTTCGCTCAGCGGGTCCCAAAGGAACGGAGGGCTCCCAGATAGGCGGAAGCCTGCTTTCCAAGCGGGGATCCGGGGTTTTCGGCAAGGGCGAGGCGAAGCTCCTTGCGAGCCTGGCCGACCTGTGCCATCCACAGCAGCATCAACCCGAGATGGAACCGCACGGTCTGCGCGTGCGGAAACGTTCGGGTGAGCGGCCCGAGCCGGCCGAATGCCAGCGCCGGGTCGGCCTTGTCGAACAGGCCGACGGCGGCCGCTGCACGCGCCTCGGCGTCGTTCGGCGCAAGGCGCGCGGCGGCGGCGAACTGGGCCTCTGCCGAGCGCGGGCGCCCCAGCCGCTGGAGAGCGACCCCGTAGAGGATCTTCGCTTCCGGCCCTCCGCCGGCGGCCGTGAGCGCGAGCGCCTCGAGTTGGCGCTGCGGGGCGAGGACGCGGATCCGCAGCGGTGTCGGGAACGAGGGCACGAAGATGGGCAGCCCCGGCGCGAACCCGGGGTGAAGGAAGTCGGAGGCGCGCACGGCGTAGGGCGTATCTGGCTGGACCGCGGTCGCGGCGCGCCAGGCGGTCGCCGCCTCGGCGTCCCGGTGCGACCAGTAGAGCGCGAGCCCGAGGTGGAGCGCGACGAGGGCGCTGCGCGGATGCGACGCGGCGAGCGTGCGGAGCCGGCTGAGGGAGCCGTCGGGCCAGTCCGCGAGCGCGGCGCCGACCTGCGCCTCGAGCGAGCTCCGGCCCCGGAAGACCGCGGCCGCGCTCTTCGGCCGGCCACGATTGTAGAGCGCCTGCGCGCGCTCCAAGGCCCGGGCCTCGGAGTCGGTCCGCAGCCCGAGGTCGAGCGCGAGCGGCGGCCTGCCCGGGCGCAGCTTCGGCACAGGCACGTCGCTGCGGGTGGCGAGCACCCCGATCACGACGACGCCCGAGGCAACCGCCGCGGCAAGCACGACCAGGGCGAAGACGCGGGCTCGAGGGGTCACCTACGCGACGATAGCCGCGGCTGCGCGGGTGCCTCGCTATACAATTGAAAGCCATGTCGAGCTATCGAGATCTGTTGCAGAGCGCGCGGGCGGAGGTCGAGGAGCTGGACGCGCCGCAGGCGCGGGAGCTGCTCGGCGACGGCGCGGTCCTGGTCGACGTCCGTGAGCGCGACGAGTGGGAGCAGGGCCGGATCCCGGGCGCGGTGCACGTGCCGCGCGGCTACCTCGAGTCGCGGATCGAGCAGGCGGCGCCGGACCGCTCCAAGCCGGTGGTGCTGTATTGCGCGTCGGGCAACCGGTCGGTCTTCGCCGCGAGGACGCTCGGCGAACTCGGCTACGAGCGCGCGGTCTCCCTCGCAGGCGGCTACAACGAGTGGCAGCAGAGCGGGTTGCCGACCGAGCTGCCACGAACGCTCGGCCCGGCGCGAAGCACCCGCTACAGCCGGCACCTGCTGATCCCGGAGGTCGGCGAGGAAGGCCAGCTGCGGCTGCTCGACTCGAGCATCCTGCTCGTCGGCGCCGGCGGCCTGGGCTCGCCCGCGGCGCTCTACCTCGCGGCCGCGGGCGTCGGCCGGATCGGGATCGTGGACGCGGACGTCGTCGACGAGACGAACCTCCAGCGCCAGATCGCCCACTCGACCGACTCCCTCGGCGAGCCGAAGACCGATTCGGCCCGGCGCCGG
Organism: Gaiellaceae bacterium; assembly: GCA_036506915.1. GTDB lineage: Bacteria > Actinomycetota > Thermoleophilia > Gaiellales > Gaiellaceae > AC-32. The sequence continues at coordinate 16,059 of DASXQY010000056.1, forward strand.
ATCGAAGCGCTCAACCCGGACGTGGAGGTGGTGCCGTTCCGCGAGCGGCTCACCTCGGAGAACGTCGAGCGGATCCTCGAGCCGGGCTGGGACGTGATCGTCGACGGCGCGGACAACTTCCCGACGCGGTACCTCGTCAACGACGCGTCCGTCTGGCACGACATCCCCGTCGTGCACGGCTCGATCTTCCGCTTCGAGGGCCAGGTGACGGTGTTCAAGCCGGGCTCTGGCCCCTGCTACCGGTGTCTTTTCCCCCAGCCGCCGCCGCCCGAGCTGGCGCCGAGCTGCGCCGAGGGTGGGGTGCTCGGCGTCCTTCCGGGCGTGATCGGCTCGATCCAGGCGAGCGAGGCGCTGAAGCTCGCGCTCGGAATCGGCGAGCCGCTCGTCGCCCGGCTGCTCCTCTACGACGCGCTCTCCGGCGAGTTCACGGAGATGAAGCTCCGCCGCGACCCGGCCTGCCCGGTCTGCGGCGAGCGCCCGACGATCACTGACTACGTCGATTACGTCGAGTTCTGCCAGGGGGTGGGGCATTGAGCCGGGTGCGGATCCCGCCCACGCTCCGCTCGGAGACGCGAGGCGCGCGCGAGGTCGAGGCGACGGGCGGAACCGTCCGCGAGCTCCTGGACGACCTGATGGGCCGCTTCCCGGCCCTGCGCGGGCACCTGCTCGAGGAGGACAACCTGGCGCCGTTCGTGAACGTCTACGTCGAGGGCGAAGACGTCCGGACGCAGAACGGGCTCGAGACTGCTGTGGACGAATCGTCTCTGATTATTCTGCTTCCGGCCATGGCCGGCGGAGCCATGTCCGGGGACAGTCCCCGGACGGGTCCAGAACGGACGTGACCAAAGCGGCCACGGCCGCGAGCCTGCTCGAGCTGGTCGGCAACACGCCGCTCGTCGAGCTGCCCCGACTCTCACCGAAGCCGGAGGTCAGGCTCTACGCGAAGCTCGAGGCGCAGAACCCGACCGGCTCGATCAAGGACCGCGTCGCGCTCGCGATGGTCGAAGCGGCCGAGGCGGCAGGCGAGCTCGAGCCGGGCCGGGAGCTGCTGGAGCCGACCAGCGGCAACACCGGCATCTCACTCGCCCTCGTCGCGCGCCTGAAGGGCTACCGGCTCACCTGCGTGATGCCCGAGAACGTGACCGAGGAGCGCCGCCGCCTGCTTCGCCTCTACGGCGCGGAGGTCGTCGAGTCGCCGGGCGCGGAGGGCTCGAACGGCGCCGTCCGGCTCGCCCTCGAGCTCGCCGAGCGGGAGCCGCGTTTCCACCTGCTCTTCCAGTACGCGAACGAGGCGAATCCCGCGGCCCACCACGACGGCACCGGCGCCGAGATCGCCGAGGCGCTCGACCGGGTCGACGTGCTCGTCGCGGGTCTCGGCACGGGCGGCACCCTGATGGGTGCGGGCGCCAGGCTGCGCAAGGAGTTCCCGGAGATCACCGTCGCGGCCGCCGAGCCGCTGCCCGGCGACGCGGTGATGGGCCTGCGCTCCCTCGCGGACGGCTACGTGCCGCCGATCCTCGACGTCTCGAAGCTCGACCGGAAGCTGCTGGTCTCGAACGCGGAGGCGCTCACGGGGCTGCGTGCGCTGCTCGAGCGCGAGGGCATCTTTGCGGGGGTCTCGTCAGGCGCGGTCGTGCATGTCGCGCGCAGGCTCGCGGAGGAGCTCGACGAGGGCACCGTGGTCGCGATCCTCGCGGACGGCGGCTGGAAGTACCTCTCGGCCGGCTTCTGGGAAGCCGGGCCGGAGGCAGACGCCGAGATGGAGCGATCCGTCTGGTGGTGATCCCGGCGGAGGTGCGCGCCGCTCTCGAGGAGCACGCGCGCGAGGAGGAGCCCAACGAGGCCTGCGGGCTGGTCGTTCTGCGCGACGGCCGGGCCGACCGTTACATCCCGGCGAAGAATGGCGCGGCGAGCCCGTATCGCTTCGAGCTCGAGACCGAGCCCGAGAACTGGTTCCTCGAGGACGAGGGCTACGAGCTGGCCGTCTTCCACTCGCACGTCTCCTCGCCGCCGCGGCCCTCGCGGACGGACGTCGAGAACATCGGCCTCTGGGAGGGCCGCCCCTACCTGATCCTGTCGCTCTCGACGGGAGAGCTCGCCGCCTGGCGCATCGCCGGCGGCGAGCTCGCCCGAATCGAGCTCGAAACGACTTAGGTCGACCGGAAGGTGCCCTTCATACCGAGGGTCACGTGCCCGGGCACGGTGCAGATGTAGCGGTAGCTCTTGCCTCTCGCGAGCGTGACCTTCAGCGTCGCCCGGCCGCCGGGCTTGATCAGCGGCGTCTTGTGGCCGGCGATCTTGAAGTCGTGCTTAAGCTTGCCCTTGTTCACGACGTGGAAGGCGACGACGCCGTGCGGCGCGCTCTTCCGCGAGAGGATGAACCTGTACTCCTTCGCCGTGACGCTCACAGACGTCGCCGTTTGCGCGGCTGGGCGTGCGCCCGCGAACGGAGCGAGGGCGAACAGCGTGGCGCCCGCGACCGCGGAGGCCGCGAACAGGATGAGTGTGCGCTTCATCGATCTCCTCACAGGTTGGTGACCGCGCAGCGGGTCAGGATACGCGAAGCGCGTCAGGAGGCTTCCTGGAGCCGCTCGGCGTCGGGCTCGGGGGGCGGGAGCTCGACCTCGATCCGCTCGATCCTCGAGCCCTCGACCGCGAGAACCTTGAACCGGCAGCGGTCGTGCTCGACCTCGTCGCCTCGCTCCGGCGCCCGGCCGAGCAGGCCGAAGACGAAGCCGCCGACCGTGTGGTAGTCCTCGATCGGGAGGGCGGTCCCGAACTGCTCGTTGAAGTCGTCGATCGGGAAGGTGCCGTCGATCCGCATTCGCCCGTCCGGCAGCCGCTCGATCGACTCGTCCGGGAGGTCGAACTCATCCTCGATCTCGCCGACGATCTCCTCGAGCAGGTCCTCGAGCGTGACGATCCCCTCGAGGTCGCCGTACTCGTCGATCACGATCGCCATGTGCTGGTTGGTGCGGCGGAACTCGGTCAGCAGGGCGGCCAGGTCCTTCGTCTCCGGGACGATGTGCGCGGGACGGAGGAGCTGCTCCAGCTTGACGCCGGCGATGCCGCGGTCGTTGAGCGCCGAGAAGAGGTCGCGCACGTGCAGGATCCCGACGACCTCGTCCAGCGACCCGCGATAGACCGGGTAGCGCGTATAGGGCGACTCGATCACGGCGGCGAGCGCTTCCTCGGGCGGAAGGTCGATCGAGAGCGCAACCACCTCAGGCCGCGGCACCATCACCGTCGAGACCTCCTTGTCGGCGAAGTCGAAGACCTTGTAGAGCATCTCCTGCTCCTGCCGCTCGAGCTGGCCCTCCTCGGTCGAGCGCGAGAGGAGCATCTTCAGCTCGGCCTCCGAGTAGACGTCCACCTCGCCGCCGGGCGGCTGAAGGCCGAACGCGCGCAGGATCGCCTCGCTCGAGCGCTGGAGGACCCAGATAAACGGCTTGAAGACGACGAAGAAGCCGCGCACCGGCGCCGAGACCGCGAGGGCCGTCCGTTCGGAATGGCCGAGTGCATAGCCCTTGGGCACGAGCTCGCCGACGACCACGTGCAGGAAGGTGATGATCAGGAAGGCCAGCGCGAACGCAACAAACGACGCGAGGATGGGGTCCAACACCTTCGCGAGCGCCTGCTCGCCGAGGGCGCCGATGGCCAGGCTGGTGGCGGTAACGCCGAGTTGCATGGCCGCGATGAAGCGCGGCGGGTCGGCGACTATCTGGAGCACCGCCCGGGCGCGCCTGTTTCCTTGCTGCTCGAGCTCCTGGATGCGCGTCTTGCGGGCCGTCACGAGGCCGTACTCGGCCGCGACGAAGTACGCGTTCAGCAGAATGAGGGCCGCGACGGCAAGGAGCTCGAGGAAGAGGATCACGCCCGCCCCCCGTCGTCGCGCGGACGTCTGGGAATGTCGTCTTCGTCCAACAGGATCTACGCCGCAGTATAGGTAAGGGTGCCGCCGTTCTCCCCGCGCGCGGCCCGTCCCTCGCGCACGAGGCGCTCGAGGTGCGCGAGCGTCTCGGCAAGGGCGAACCGGCGCGCGCTCGCGTTCAGGTGATCCCCGAAGAGCGCGACCGAGACCTCGTAGCCCGTGCGCGGCTCTGCACCGAGGGCCGCGCCGGTCTTCTTGAGGCGGAGGCGATGGTGCTCGACGATCTCATGAGCTCGTCCGACCGGGTCGAGGACGGGCTCGCCGTGACCCGGCAGGGCCAGCCTCGGCGCGAGCTCGATCGTGCGGCGCAGCGACGCCAGGTAGTCGCCGAGCGGGTCCGGGCGCGAGTCGGGGTAAAGGCCGACCGTCGGCGTGATCTCGCCGAGGAGGTGGTCTCCCGCGACCAGGATCCCGTCCCGCAACAGGCAGATGTGCCCGTCGGCGTGGCCGGGAAGCTCGAGCACGCGCCAGCCGTCGACCTCGTCGCCCTCGTGCAGGAGCCGGGGGTCACGGGCGAAGCGGATGAAGGGCGCGAAGGTCTGCGACTCGTGCCGCAGCTCCTCGGCGACGTGCTTTGGGAGGCCGTTCTCCCGCAGGTACCCGGCCAGCCGCTCTGACCAGTCCGGCCGGCCCCAGACCCGCTCGCACTGGGCGTAGTCGTTCGCCCCCTGGACGACGTTCGCGCCCGTGAAGGCGCGCGCGTCCGCTCCGCCGCCTACGTGGTCGGGGTGGAAGTGCGTGATCACGATCCGGCCGACCGGCGCGCCGAGCCCGGCGAGCACCGGCTCCCAGCGGCTCTCGGGGTCGGGGAGGCCGAGCCCGGTGTCCACCAGCGTCCAGCCGTCCGCGCCGGGCAGCAGGTAGCAGTGGACGTGCCGGATCCCGAACGGGAGGTCGAAGGTCAGGCGCCGGATGCCGCCTGGAAGCTCGGTCACCCGCCGGAAGGCAGCTCGCGCTGCTCGCCGCGTTGGAGGGAGCGGATCACCTCGCGGAACGTCCGCCCCGCCCAGCTCACGGGCACGCGCCACACGTCCGCGGTGCCGAAGAGCGAGAAGATGTGCACCCGCAGCAGTGGGGTGCCCGGCGGCGGCACGTCTCTGCCCCACTCCCGGCGATGGCCGAAGACCGTGAGACCGCCGAGGTCGACCTCGACTCCTTCCGGGACGTAGAGGTCGATGTTGCCGAACAGGACGAGCGCGGTGAAGGAGGCCGCCGGCCCGTCGAGCTCCGCCTGGCGCAGGTCGAGGTCGGCGTTCCCGAAGAGGACGAACGCGAGGCTGAGCCGCGGCAGGCGCCAGCGCCCCGTGCGCTCGGTGTCGCCGAAGATCACACCCGTGAAGCGCTTCGGCCGGCGCCGGGGGCGCCCGAGGGTCTCCGGCGCGGCCGGCAGGTCCCGGCCGATCTCCTCCAGCTCGGCGAGGGTGACCGCGGCGTAGGCCCGCCCGGCGCGGTGGGAGAGCTCCCCCAGCGTCAGCCGGCCCGCCGCCGCGTGCTCGCGAAGCGCCGTGACCGCCCGTTCCCGCTCGGCGTCCGAGGCGCGGATCGCCGGCGTCAGGTCGGGCCGCGCCGCCTCGGGCTCCGGCACCGTCTCCGTCCGCAGGGAAGACGACCCGCTTTCGATTCCCGGCGCGACGACCTGGTAGACGCGCACCGCGCGGTCGAAATCCTTCAGCCGCTGCTCGCCGAGGTCACGCAGCTCGATGCCGGGAAGCTCGTCCTCGTCGTCCGCCAGAAGCGCCCACGTCGCCTGAGAGAGCAGGACCTGCCCGCCGTTCCCGGCGGAGCAGATCCGGGCGGCGCGAGGGACGGCGAGCCCGACGTAACGGTCGCCGACAACCTCCGCGGGGCCGGTGTGGATGCCGATTCGGACGCGCAGCTCGACCCCCGGCGGCCAGCGATAGTCCTCGATCGACCGCTGTGCCGCCACCGCCGCCAGCACGGCGTCGCGGGGCCGGGGGAACGCGACGAAGAAGGAGTCGCCCTGCGTGTCGACCTCGTGGCCGCCGTGCTCGCCGAACGCGTCGCGCAGGAGGCGCTGGTGCTCGGCGAGGACGGCGGGGTACCCCTCGCGGAGCTGCCGCAGCAGCCGTGTCGATCCCTCCACGTCGCTGAAGACGAAGCTCAGGGTTCCGGTCGGCAGCTCGGCCACGGGATCAGTCTCGCATCGCCGAGGCGAACACATGTTCTATACTCCAGGCGTGCGCGCCGAGTACCGCGAAGAGCCCTGCAAGGCGGCGCTCAACCGCGTCAAGGGGATGATGTTCGAGTGGTCGCTGAACCCGTACATGGGCTGCGTCCACCGCTGCACGTTCTGCTACGTGCGGGCCTTCGAGCTGCGTGCCGACCGGCCCTTCGACGACCGCTACGGGCGCTCGATCCGCGTCAAGACGAACGTCGTCGAGGTCCTGCGCCGCGAGCTGGCCCGGCAGACGTGGGAGCACGAGACCGTCGCGATCGGCGCCGCCACCGACCCGTACCAGCCGGCCGAGGGGCGCTATCGCCTGACCCGGGGCTGTATCGAGGCGCTCGGAGCCGCCTCGAACCCGTTCAGCCTGATCACGCGGGGGCCGCTGATCGTGCGCGACGTCGACGTCCTGGCCGAGGCGGCGCGACACGCGAGCGTCTCCGTCACCTTCTCGGTCCCGACCCTGGACGACGAGGTCTGGCGCAAGACCGAACCGGGCACCGCCCACCCGCGGCAGCGCCTGCGGGCGGTGAGCGAGCTCGTCGAGGCCGGGATCAAGGCAAACGTCGGGATGGCGCCGATCCTGCCAGGCATCTCGGACCGGCCCGAGCAGCTCGAGGAGGTCGTCCGCGAGGCTCGCGCAGCCGGGGCCTGCGGCGTCTGGGCGAACCTGCTCTTCCTCCGCCCGGGCACCCGCGAGCACTTCCTGGAGTCGCTTGCGGACGAGTTCCCGGATCAGCTTGCCCATTACGAGCGCGTCTATGCCAGGCGCGCATACCTCGGCGCCGAGCATGTGAAGCCGATCCGCTCGCAGGTCGCCGACCTGGCCCGGAAGCACGGCATTCACGACCGGCGCCGCGCCCCGATCGTCCCGGAGCCGGAGCCCGAGCAGCTGGCCCTGGCGATTTGAGACAGCGACCGCCGCGTTCCCCCGTACAATCCGCCCACCGTGTCCGAGCAGGCCGCCCAGGAAGGGAACGGGAAAGCCGAAATCACGTGCCTGATCGTGGACGACCACGAGGTCGTCCGCGAAGGCCTGCGGCTCTCGCTCTCGCGCGCAGCGCACATCCGTGTCGTCGGCGAGGCCGCCGACGGTGCGACGGCCGTCGCGCTCGCTGAGAGGCGGAGGCCGGACGTCGTGATCATGGACGTGCGCATGCCCGGCATGGACGGGCTCGAGGCGACGAAGATCCTGACCCAGAAGGTGCCGGACACGGCGGTGCTGATCTTCACCGCCTACAGCGAGCGGAGCCTGCTCGGCCGGGGCCTGGAGTCGGGCGCGAAGGGCTACATCCTCAAGGAGGCGCCGCACCAGACCCTGCTGAGGGCGATCGAGAAGGTCGTCGCCGGAGAGGGGTTCGTCGATCCTGCCCTGATGCCGGCCTTCCTCTCGGGCGACCGCGAGGACATGCTCACCGCACGGGAGCGGGAGATCCTCCAGCTGCTGGCCGACGGGATGTCGAACGCGGACGTGGCCGGGCGGCTCTTCATCAGCCAGGAAACCGTCAAGAGCCACGTGCGGCACATCCTCACGAAGCTCGAGGCGGACACGCGGACGCATGCCGTTGCGATTGCGCTTCGCGACGCGATCATCGATTAGGCGCCGACTCGGCGGCGCCGACCGTCAGGACGCGCGGGCTCGGCCCGTGCGTCCGTCTGAAATGACCGGTCGAGGCGTTCGCGGTCATTTCAAACAAACTAGTACTAGGGCGGCGCTGTTCGTCGCGCTGGTCGCGGCCGCGGCGCTGGAGGCGGTGATCGGCGTCGCGGTCGGATCGAGCTGGCTCTCCTTCGCGGGGCTCGCCGTCGCGATCGTCGCCGCCGCGGGCTTCGCGCTCAACCTGATCGTCACCGAGCGGCGACGGCACGAGGTCGCCGAGGAGGAGCTCACTGCGCAGTCGAGCTTCCTGGAGTCCCTGATCGAGTCGATGGGCTCGATCGCTGCGACGCTCGACCCCGACGAGTTGCTGGAGCGGACGCGGCGCGAGGCGAAGGAGTTGTTCGGCGCGAAGGCGACCATCCTCGCGCCCGGAGAAAGCGAGAAGGCCTCGCCGGCGGAAAGCACCGCCGTCCTACCGCTCCGGATCAGAGGAGAGGAGATCGGGGCACTGCGGCTCGTGCGCTCGCGCCCGCTCGACCGCGAGGAGCTCGCGCGTGCGACGCTGCTCGCCGACTTCGCCTCGCGGGCCGTCGAGAGCGCGCGTCTGCTCGCCGAGGCGCAGGTGCGCGAGGCCGAGCGGGCCCAGCTCTCGGACCAGGTGATCATCGCCGAGCAGGAGGAGCGCAGGCGGCTCGCGCTGTTCCTGCACGACGGCCCCGTCCAGTCGCTCGCGGGGATCGGCCTGATGCTCGACGCGGCGGTCGAGTCGATCGGCGCGAGCCGGCTCGACGAGGCGGGGCAAGTGCTCAAGTCTGCGCTCGAGCGGCACCGCGACACGATCCGCTCGCTGCGCGATCTCTCCTTCAACCTCGAGCCCGTCGTCCTCCGCGACCAGGGCTTCGGCCCGGCCGTTCGCGCGTTCGCCGAGCAGGTCGGCCTCTCGAACCGGCTCCAGGTCGACCTCGATCTCGACGCGGCGGACGGACTGACGGAGAACGCGCGCGTCGGGCTCTACCAGATCATCCGCGAGGCCGTGAATCTGGCCCTCCGGCGCGGGCCCCCGACGCGGATCTCCATCAGCGTGGCCGAGGGCGCCCACGGCAGCGTCGAGACCGTGATCGCCGACGATGGCACCGGCGAGCGGCGGCGCGCGACGTTCGAGGCGATCGAGGAACGGGCGCGGACGCTGAGCGGGACGCTCACGGTGGAGGCGAGCGACGACGGCGGTACGGCGGTGCGTGTCGTGCTGCCTCCGTACGTCGCCCGTCGCTAGAGTCCGCGCGAATGGACGGGCAGCGGCATACGCACCTGCGCTTCGTCTGGACGGCGAACGGCTACGAGCTACGTGAGCGCGAGGGCGATGCTCCTTCGGTCGGCGAGCAAGTCGACGAGGGCGAGGAGCGGCTGTACGTGACGAAGGTGGCCCCCTCCCCGCTCCCGGGAGACTCGCGCCGCTGCGCCTACCTCCAGCCGCTCACGTAGTCTCGTCGACGGGCAGGCCCGCCTCTCTCCAGCCGTTCAGCCCTCCCGCCAGCACGGCGACGTTCGCGAAGCCCATCTCCGAGAGAGTCTCGGCCGCGAGGAGGCTCCGGGCACCGGGTCCCTTCGTGCAGTAGAGGACGACGCTCGCCTCACGCCTGGCCAGCGCAGGATCGGCGACGGGAGACTCGGGATCCGCCTTCAGCTCGAGCAGCCCGCGGGGGACGTTCAGGGCGCCGGGGACGTGACCCTGCTGCCACTCCCGCGGCTCGCGGACGTCGACGACGAGGTCGATCTCTCCGCCGTCGACACCGTCCTTTACGGCCGCCGGCGGGATCTCGCGCGCCGCCGATCGTGCCCGGGCGATCATCTCCTTCAGCCCGACTGCCATGCTCGCCTCCTCGGTCTCGCTTTGGGGCTACGACGATAGCGCCCTCTCGGCCGCGATTCGACCGAGCACCAGCGCCGACGCGAGCCCGCTCGCGTAGCCGCCCGCCGAGATGCCGCCGGCGTCTGCGCCTGCTGCGTGGAGGCCCTCGACCGGCTTCCCGTCCTCGTCGAGGACGCGCGCCTGCTCGTCCACGCGGATGCCGCCGATCGTATGCGTGATCGCGGCCGCGACTCGCACCGCGGTCACGGCGCCCTTCGGAGCCGTGAACGGCAGCTCGGCCGGGTCGGCTCGGGTGGGGGCCTCCGCCACGATCTGGCGGACCCGGCGGTCGCGCACAAGTTGCTCCAGAGCCGACTCGTCGAGCACGTACCACGCGCGGGCCCCGGGCTGGCGGGACGTGGCCTGCACCAGGTCGAGCTCCGACCACGAGACCTCACCTTCGAAGAACTCCTCGCCGCGGTCGTTGAAGACGCGGGCGTAGCGGCCGTAGACCTGCGCGAGCGGCACGAACTGGGGCTCGCCGAAGTCGACGTCGGCCATGTTGCGGCCGTAGAACTCGTCGAGCCCCGTCGAGAGCGCAGCCCCGCGGCCGAGCGCCAACCGGAGGCCATCGCCGGTGCTCCATGGATTGGCGCGCAGCCGCAGAGGTGCAGCCGGCTGCACGTACCGCTCGACGAGCTCGCGATCGCCCTGGAACCCCCCGGTCGCGAGCACGACCGGAGCCACGGGGTCTGTCCCGGCCACGCCGAGCCGCACGTCTCGGGCGGCTCGGACAAGCGCCTCGGTCAGGCCGCGCGGATCGACGCGAACGCCGGTGGTGAGCGGATTGCCCGTTCCGTGCTCGATCACCGGGGCGCCGAGGGACTCGAGCCAGGTGAGCCCCTCGTCGAGCCTTTCGAACACGAGCCGCTGGAGCGCCGGGTCGCCGGCCGGGCACTGGGTGCGGAAGTCCTCGAACGAGCGGTAGCGCCAGACGACGCCGCTCGAGAGCAGCATCGAGCCGCCCGGGCGGTCGCCCTTCTCGAGCACGACCGGCTTCGCCCCTAGCTCCCGAGCGCGCGCGGCCGCGCAGAGGCCGGCCATGCCCGCGCCTGCAATCCACAACCTAGATCCGCGGCGAATTCGTTCCATCGTTTCGACCGGTCAGTTCAGACGGACGCATAGCTGAGGCATCGCTTGCGATGCCGCTTGGAGGCCAAGCCGGTTCGCCGGCGTGTCCGTCTCTATCCTGCGCGTCCCGAGAACGGCAGGGCAAGCGCCGCCTAAGTCAGAGAGAAGCTGGGCTTGTGCTCGACGTACTCGATCTTGACGCGCTCGGGCCCCCAGACGAACAGCGCGTACGTGTTCGGCGCGTCCACGATGTCGGCGATCTCCAGTCCGCGCTCCCGCGCCTCGGCGATGTGCTCGTCGGCCGAGTCGACCTTGACCGCGAGGTGGTTCAGAAGCGGCTTCTCCGGGTTGCCCGGCTCGCCCTGGTGGAACTCGACGAAGGCGCCGCCCGCCTCGACACGCGGCACGTCCGACGGCCCCGGCGTAGACGGAGCGAAGCCAAGCTGCCCGTACGCCTCCGCCGTGTCCTCCGGCGAGGCCGACCAGAGCGCCACGTGGTCGAGGTCGTAGTCGACCTCGGCCGGCCCCTCGACGAGCCCGAGCCGCAAGCCCTCCGACACGTCGAAGTAGAGCTCGCCCGGACGCGGCTGTTCGGCCTCGAGCCCGTCGCCGAGGGCCTGCACGGCCTGCGCGAGATCCGAAACTCGAACCGCCACGTGCTTCAGCGCTCCCTGCTCGCGCGGCCCCTCGGCCGTGAACAGCGTCAGCTTCCCGCGCCGCGCGTCCGAGCCGACGAGCGTGAACGCGTCGGTCCGGTCGACGACGTGCATCCCGACCCGCTCGGTCAGGAAGTCGGCGATCAGGTCACGATCGGCGACCCAGAGCGCGACATGGTCGAGCGTCTCCGGAGTCATCGCGGGAGCATAGCCACGGGCATCGAGGCTGGGTCGAGCGCTATTTCCTCGCGTCGACGGCCCGCTGGAGCTGTCGCTTGTTCATCTTCGAGCGCCCCGGGACCTTCAGCTTCCTGGCCTCTTCGTAGAGCTGCTCCTTCGTGCGCCCCTGAGGCCGGTTCGTCCCCGAGCGCAACCCGCCGCGGCGGCTGGGCGACATGTCTCGCCGCGACGTCCGCGAGGACTGTCTCGCCTCACCGCTCTGCGCCCGCTCCTTGTTCACGGTTCGAGCCGCGATCTCCTTGGCCCGGTTCGTCGAGGCGCCGCGCTCCTTCGCTGTGTCCACGATGTGCTCGTACTGCCGTTCTCGCTTGTTGCTCCATGCTTGCTGAGGCATCGGATCCCTCCTCGATTGCTTCGATGGAGCGCTTGCCCGACCAGCGGCTTTTTACTCGTTGCTACGGGCAGGACTTGACGCCTGCGTCGAGCTCGATGGGATCCGCACAGGGATACGTGCCGGGCGTCTCCGTGCTGAAAGGCCGCCGGGAGATCTCGCGGCCCTCGGCATCGAGTGCGACGAGCTCGTCGAGGCGTCGCCCGCGTGGCCAGTGCCGGGACGGGATCTCCCCCAACACGAAGCCCTCGACTGCCTTCAAACGCTGGACGTCGCCGTCGCGATAGTGGAGCTCGAGCGTCGCCACGCCTTCTCCAACCTCGCCCTCAAGGAGGATCGGCGCGCTCCCGGAGAGCAGTCCGGCGGCGATGTCGGGATGCGGTTCGGTACTCGGCGGCGGGCAGCCCTGCTCGCGGCCGGGGAGCCCGTCGCTCGTCAGCCAATGACACCGGCCGCCGCCTCGGCGGGGGGCGACCCAGAGCGCCTCGCGCGACCCCTGCTCCGTCGTGATCGCGATCAGCTCGCGTCGCTGCGAGGGAATCGCCTCCGCAGGCGCGCCGGTGTTCGAGTCGACGCCGGCGGCGCTCATAGCGCGAAACATCTGATCGAGGTAGCTCTTCGATCGTGCCAGCTCGTGCCCGTCTCCGTCTTCGAGGACGAGGATCGAGGGGCGATGGCCCGCATCCCAGTGCCGCCTCGGGACCTCGTAGACGAAGAAGCCGGCGTTGATCGGGTCCGAGACCCAGACGACGGGTGTGTCTGCGACGTCGCCGTCCTGATAGCGGATCTCGACCTGTACTGCCTGCGGGACGAGCGTGTGCCCGTCGATCACGATCGGCGGCTTCAGGACGGTTCCCTCCGGCCCAACCGGTCCGGGGATGACGAGCCCCGGGCTGAAGCGGCCCAGACGGTCGCGGTCGCAACCCCCGCCGCCGCCCGATCCTCGCCCGCTCGTCGACAAGCCAAGGCAGAAGCCTCCCGAACGAGTCGGCGCGACCCAGAGCACCGCGTCCTCGCCGGTCGAAAGCGGCACTTCCAGCACGTCTCGAGCCTGGGCGGCAATCACACCGGGAGCCATCCCCGCGGGCGCGGCGACGTCGAGCTGGGCGAATTCCGTTACAACGTGAGCGGGCGCAGGCTCGCTGTCTGCGAACAGGTGGACGAGGTGGCCCCGCAGGCCCAGCGCCGGCGTTGCGGCCAGCACCGCGAAGACGGCGGCCACAGCTGCGGTTCCGGCTCGAAGCGCGAGCCGGCGTGCGGCGAACTTGCGGGCCTTGCGGCGAACGTCCGTCCAGTCTGGTTCGCCCGCCGCGGCCTCGAAAGCGGCCAACTCTGCGGCGAGGAGCGGCTTGAGGCGATCACTCATCGGATCGCGCCTCCCGCAGCGCTCTCGCTCTCCAGAGCGAGCCCGAGCTCGGTACGAGCGTGCGCGAGTGCCGCCGCCACAGTGCCGCGGCTCACGCCGCACGCTCCTGCGATCTCGTCATAGGAGAGGTCGGCGAAGTAGCGCAGGAAGACGAAGAGCCGACGGCGTGGGGACAGCGCCCGGATCGCCGCGGCCAGTGCGGGATCGAGCTCGGGCACCGGCACTGCCGGGTCGAGTCGGTCCGACAACGGCTTGGCCGACCCGGACCGCAGCCCCGCGGCGAGCCGCAGCGCGATCTTCCAGACCCAGCCCTCGAGCGAACCCTCGCCGCGAAACTGGCGGCGTCTTGCCAGGGCGACGGCAAACGCCTCCTGCACGACGTCTCGCGCCACCTCGCGATCTCGTGTCATCGTCGCCAGCACGCTCTCGAACCTCGCGTAGCGGCTGCGGTAGAGCTGCTCCAGCGCTCGCTCAACATTCACCCTCCTGTAGAGGGCGAAGGGCGGAAAAACGTTTACCGCGCTAGTCGATCGGCTCGTTCTGGACGTTGTGCTCGGTCGCGTACTCGTCGGTGAGCTTGTTGATAACGTCCGCGCCGTCGCCGTACGCGTAGTTGATCTTCACGAACGGCTCCCACTTCTGCGGCAGCGCATCCTCGGGGAAGATCGCCTCGACGGGACATTCCGGTTCGCACGCACCGCAGTCGATGCACTCCTCCGGGTCGATGATCAGGATCCGCTCGAACTCGTGGATGCAGTCGACCGGGCATACGTCCACGCACGAGAGGTCTTTGATGTCGATGCATGGCTCCGCGATGATGTACGTCACGGCGGGTCAGTCTACTGAGGCGCCACCAATCCGTCGACGAGCTCCTTCGCACGCTCGTTGAGGGCCGCTTTCACCACCACCTGGTCGAAGCCCGCGGTGTGCGCGCGGCGCAGCCCGGCCGTGTCCGTGTGGTTGGCGTACCCGAGAATCGGGATCTCTGGATACGCGTCGGCGACCTCCTCTGGCTCGACCCGCGCAATGTCGCAGATCACGAGATCCGGCGGATCGATGTGGTCGGCCGTGATCAGGTGGTGACCGGGAAGAAGCGCCTCCAGCTTCCCCCGGAAGAACACGTCGACCCCCACCACCAGGATCGTCGCCACGTTGCAAAGGTAACACCCTGAGGTCCGCCCGCTCAATGCTAGGTTCCGGCGGTGTCACCGGATCGTTACGAGACCGTCGCGCGCGTGGACGAGATCGAGCCGGGGACGGTGCGGACGGTGCAGGTCGGCGACCGGGAGATCACGCTCGCACGCGTGGACGGGGAGTTCTACGCGACCCAGGCGCATTGCCTCCACCTCGGGGGACCGCTCGGGGAAGGCAGGCTCGAGGACCACGTCCTCACCTGCCCCTGGCACGGCTGGCAGTACGACATCCGCACGGGCGAGCACGAGTTCGACCGCGCGATCCAGCTCGAGACCTACAAGGTCCGGGTCGAGGACGGAGACGTCAAGATCGCAATCTGAGCAGCTCGCCGCCGGCCTCGACCTGATCCGCCGGGGCGAGTTCTTCGCCGCCCACGAGAAGCTCGAGGACGCCTGGCGTGCCGCCGAGCCCGTGGAGCGCGACTTCTTCCAGGGGCTCGTCCACGTCGCCGTCGCCTGGTACCAGGCCGGCCGCGGCAACCGCGTCGGCTGCAAGCGGCAGCTCGAGAAGGCGGCGCGTCGGCTCGGGCCGTTCGCGCCGGAGCACCGGAGCGTGAACGTCGCCTCGATCCTGCACCAGGTGGGGGAAGCCGCTCGCCTCGTCGATCGCGGTTCGCTCGAGCTGCCGCCGCCGCGGCTCTAGAAGTCGTCGAGCCCGACCGCCCCGAGGGCCCGGTTCAGCAGCACGCTCAGCCACCAGTCGCGATGGAAGAACAGCAGCAGGCCCAGCGCCACGAGCGTCAGGCCGCTGACGACCCGGATCGGCGTGTAGTGGTCACGCACCCAGCGGAACGCGGCCATCGCCTTCGCGAACGCGATTCCGATCAGCACGAAGGCGACCGCGATGCCGAGCGAGTACGCGGCCAGCAGGATCGAGCCGCGTACGACCGTCCGCGAATCGGCCGCGAGGACCAGAATCGAGCCGAGGACGGCCCCGACGCAAGGCGCGGCGCAGACGGCGAAGGCGCTGCCCAGGAGGGCCCGCGAGCCGGTCGCACGAGCCCGGCCGATCGCTCTGGGCGCGAGCATCCGCTCGGGCCACGGCAGCAGGCCCGCGAAGGCCAGCCCGAGCACGACCAGGACGAAGCCCGCGACCTCCTTCTGCCGCTGCGGGTCGAGCACCCCAGCCAGCGCCGTCGTCGCGGCGCCCAGGACGACGAAGACGACCGTGAAGCCGAAGGCGAACGGGATGCTCGCAAGCGCAACGCGCCTCGCCACGCCGCGCTCCCCGAGGCGCTCGACCTCGACGGCGGAGATCGCCGAGAGATACCCCGGCACGAGCGGGAGCACGCAGGGAAAGGCGATCGAGATCAGGCCGGCGGCGAAGGCAGCGGCAATACGCTCAGCCATCGAAGCGCGCGAGCTCTTCGTCGAGCCGGCGCTCCAGGTCCGGCTCGAGCGGGCGCCCGTTCAGCGCGTACGGCGGGAGCGGCTCGGCCGGCTCCTCGCGCGTCCGGCTCCAGCGCCAGGCGAGGACGCCGATCACGGCCCCGCCGCCGAAGAGGCCGACGAGCGGCAGCGCCCAGGCGAGCAGGTCAAACCCGTGGCGCGGCGGGGCCGCCAGGATCTTCGTCCCCCATTCCCTGACGAGCTCGTCCTTGATCTGGCTCCGGGTCGCGCCCTCGTCGATTCGCCGCGCGATGTACGCCTTGATCCGCTGCGCCGGAGGTGAGTCCGACTGGGCCAGCGTCTCTCCGGCGCAAACCGGGCACATGAGCTGGCCCTGGAGCTCGGCCTGCGTCGGATGCCGCTCGCTGGCCGCCGCCGGAGCGGCGAGGGCGAGCGCGGCCAGGACGAAGACGACCTTCACGAGCGCAACGCCCCCTGGATCCCGCGGCGCAGGTCGTCCGAGTTGACCTCTCCCGGCACGTGCCCGACGACCCGGCCGCGGCGGTCGACGAAGAACGTCTCCGGGAGCAGGGAGAAGCCGTACTTGGGGGAGGTCACGTTGTCGTTGTCGTGCACCACCGGGTAGGTAATGCCGTGCTTCCGCATGAAGTCGCGAGCGTCGCCCTTGAAGTCGTTCACGTCCACCCCGACCACGACCACGCGCTTCCCCCACCGCTTCGACGCCGCCTGGAGCGCACCCGCTTCCTTCTTGCACGGGTAGCACCACGAGGCCCAGAAGTTGAGCACCACGACTTTCCCGCGCAAGGACGACAGCGTGAGCTTTCCCGGCCGGTCGAGGCGGACGAGCGTGAAGTCGGGCGCGGGCTTCTTCTTCCCGGCCGCGACCGCCGCCGCGGCGCCGCCGCCGTTCTGGTGGGTCACCTTCCAGAGCAGGAGCGCGAACAGGGCCGCCACTAGCGCGACCGCGAGGACCTGCGCGCCGAGCTTGAGTCGGGAAGTCATTCGCTCAGGCCGAGACGATGAAGACCGTCGTCCCGATGTTCACGTGGTTGAAGAGCCA
>DASXQY010000057.1:0-1659 GCA_036506915.1 Gaiellaceae bacterium
GCGGGGACGAGGCCGCCGCCGAGGACGCGGTCGAGCTCGGGCACGCCCGTCGGGATCCGCTCGGCCTCCTCGGCTCGGACGTCCACAAGCCGCAGCGTCGGTTTCGGCCCGGAGCTCTTCCCCGCGTCCGGCGCAGGCTCCTCGACGAGTGTCCCAAAGGCGCCGCAGGAGGGGCATTTCCCGAACCAGCGGCCGGCCGAGTAGCCGCAGTCGGTACACGCGAACTGGGTTGCCGCCTTAGCCACTAGTGCCTCGTCCAGTAATGCCGACATGTATTGCTGGATGAGGCACTGGGCCATCCTAGGAGCCTGCGCGGACGTGAACCGTCACGCGAGTGTGCCTATTCCGTGACGAGAGCCGGCTCGGGCGCCGGCCGCCTCGACCGCCGTCCTGCCGAGGCCACGACGATCCCGGCCACGATCAGCGCCACCCCGCCGAGCTGGAGCGCCGAGGGCGACTCGCCGAGGATCGCGGCCGCGAAGAGGACCGAGAGCACGGGCTGGAAGGTCAGCAGCACCGAGGTCAGCGCCGCCGGCAGCCGCGGCAGCGTGATCGAGATCAGGAGCCAGCCGACCACCTGCGAACTGAGCGCAAGCAGGATCAGGTATCCCTGCGCCTTCCAGCCTGGCGCGAAGTCGAGGTCGCCGAACGCGAGGCCGATCAGGATCGCGACCAAGCCGGAGACGAGGGTGGCATCGAAGAGCGGCCCCGCCGGGCGCCGCAGGTCGCGGTTCCCCTCGCGGAGCACGAGCAGAAAGCCGGAGTAGGCGATCGCGGTCAGAACGCCGTAGGCGACGCCGAGGCCCGGGTTGCGCCCGTAGGCGCCTTTCTCGAAGGCGCCCGAGATCAGGACGACGCCGACGAGGACGATCGGAATCGCCGCCATGGCGCGCGTCGGCGGCTTCTCGCGAAGGATCGCCCAGGCCAGCAGCCCGACGAGCACCACCTGCGTGTTGCCCAGCACGGTCGCCAGGCCCGCTCCGACCTCCTCGATCGCCTTGTGCCAGGCGACGAGGTCGACCGCGAAGAACGCGCCGGCCGCCCAGGCGAGCGCCCGCTGCCGCACCGGCCGCGGGCCGTAACGCCGGTCCTCCAGCCACGCGAGCACGGCGAGCGGCGGCAGCGCGTAGAGACACCGGAAGACCGCGCCGGTCGAAGGGGAGACATGCGCGACCCGGAAGAGGATCCCGGAGAACGCAATCGCGACGGCGCCAACGAGCACGGCCGGAACCGGCAGGTTGTGAAGCCTGCGAGGCACCGTCGCAGGCTATCCGAGCCCTACTTGGAGGCATCGCAAGCGAGCCCTTAGGGCGCCGTCGGCAGCGCAGGCTCGTCGTGGGCGCCGCCGCGCTCGACCTGCTCCAGGATCATCCGGTCGGTCAGCCACTCGACCGGGGCACGGTCGTCGGTCAGGGGCTTGCCGCTCGCGCGGACCTGTGCCAGCCGGTCGCGAAAGAGCGGCAGGAGCAGCGCGACCTTCCCGGGCGCACGGGCGGCCCGTCGCTCGAGCTCGGCCTTCGAGACAGGCTCGCGGAGCGCGAAGAGCACGTCGTTGAAGCGCAGCGCCCGCCAGCGCCAGGCCCGCGTGAAGGCGGTCAGCAGGGTCGTCCCGATCGCCTCCGAGAGGCGTCGGTCGTGCGGCGTCGCGGCGACGTTGAG
>DASXQY010000058.1:0-2286 GCA_036506915.1 Gaiellaceae bacterium
GCCGACCAGGAGCGGGATCCCGGCCGCCACGAGCGCGCCGAAGACGACGACGAGGATCCCGAGGGTGACGGGCAACGCCGTGTACTCGGCCCGCGTGAAGTCAGCCTGGATCGTCTCCTCGAGGGCGAGCTGCGCGCTCGCGTCCCCGAACGCCTCGACGCGAAACGCCTCGTGGCGGTCCTGTACGGCCGCGAGGGCGCCCAGCACCGGCTCCACACGCGAGACGGCCTCCCCGTCCGCGTCTGAGAGCTCGAACCGCACGAGCGCGGCGTGGCGGTCCTCGGAGACGAGCGGAGGCTGAACGTCCGAGACGCCCTCGCTGCCCGAGACCGCGCGGGCGACGTCGGCGAGTACCACCTGGAACACCGGCTCACCCGCCGCGTGCGCGTCGCTCGCGACGAGGATGGACTCGTCGGCGACGTCGGCGAAGCCGCCGGCCGCGAGGATCTCCTCCGCCCGCTTCGACTCTCCGACGGCGTTGTCGTCGGGATCGAGCTGCGCCGTGCCGAGGGTCGCGCCGATCACGGCGGCCGCCGCGACGAACGCGAGCCAGCCGAAGATCGCCGTCTTGCGGCAGCGGGCGCTCCAGCGACCCATGCGAGCCGCGACGTTGGTGCTGTTCTCCAGAGGTGACATTCGGGATCTCCTGGTCGACGAGTCCGTGACAGCGCCAAGGTCGCCCGCGGAGGTCGCGGCGACTATCCGGAATGACCCCGAGCGAACCCTGATTCCGTCCCCGACGGGACTTGCGAAGGAGGTCGCCGGAAGCTTCCGCCGTGCCCGGCAATCCCCGCAAGGCCACGGGGCGAAGAGCCCTGCTCGCGCCGAAATCTCCCTTATCCCCGGCCAGCCCGAGAGTCACCAAGACCGGCCTGGCGCCAACCCGCCGGCTCCCGTCGGCGAGGCGGTTCAGTCGTGCTGTCTGCGTGAGAACCTCTACCTTCGTTCGCCTACGACGGGGACGCTAGGCGTCCGCCACGCAGACGCCATCGGATCAAACCTCCCAACCTCCGGTTGGGCCGATGGCTCACATGTGCGGGCCGGACGCAGCACGTATCTCTGTGTTGCTAGATTGGACAACATCTCATCCCGCGTGCATCCCGCAGGAGGTCGCCGGAAGCTCCCGCCGGCACCCGGCAATCCCCGCAAGACCATGAGCGAACGCCGGAGGTCGCGGGTTCGAGTCCCGTCGCTCCCGTAAAAGTCCTGCAAATCGGCATGGTCTGTTGTCCTCCAGGCGCAAACGACCGCCCGGTCTCTACGCATCCTGCGCACATCCCGCACGGGAATCGCCGCAAGAAACTGGCCGTAGCCGGTAACTCCCGCAACCCGTGGTGCCGGTCGATTAAGCCGGAGGTCGTGTTATGGGCGGATAAGAAAAGCACTGCTTGCAGGGATTTTTGTCTAGACAGGCAACGGCCTAGCCTCCCATCCTCCGGGCATCCTGCGCGCCCCATCCGGGACCGCACGGGGGCGGTCTCGAGACTGCCCACACGGGCGCGCGTGTGCCCCCGCAGCGCGGAGACGGGGATGACCGCTAGCGCCTTACTGCCGTCGTTCTTGTCGTTTCTCTATCTCGCCGTACGCAACGTGTCCGCGCTCTTCAGGCCGAAGGGGTTCGTAGATTCGGTTCCGCTTGCAAATCGGCGCATTGCGCGCGACGGACCCGAATTTGGCACCCCACACGGTCGTATGCTGGAACTGATCACGGAGGCGCGCGCCGCGGGAACGATGCCGACCAAGGAGGAGGCGCTGGAGCTTGTCAGACACCGTTCGGAAGCGCTTCGGCGAGACGGCTGAGCTCGTCGCGCAGCAGCAGGACCGCCGCACGGCAGCGACGCAGGAGCGGCTGCGCCACCTGCTGACGCTGACGGGCGAGGAGCGCGCGCTCGATATCGGCACCGGCGCAGGCGCGCTCGCGATCGCTCTCGCGCCGCTCGTGCGCGAGGTCATCGGCATCGACATCGTCCCGGAGTTGCTCGAAGAAGGCCGCAAGCGGGCGCCCGCGAACGTCGAACTCGTCGAGGCGGACGCGACTGCGCTGCCGTACGAGCGCGGCTCGTTCGACCTCGTCTGCACGGCGCGCACGCTGCACCACGTCCCGCGGCCCGAGCTCGCGCTCGCCGAGATGAACCGGCTGCTGCGGCCGGGCGGCACGATGCTCGTTGCCGACCAGCTCGCGCCCGTCGACTCGCTCGCCGCAATCGAGCTTAACCGCTTCGAGCGCGCCCGAGACCCGTCGACGACGCGGATCCTCGCCGACGTCGATCTGCGCGGCCTCTTCGA